>VBEI01000163.1 GCA_005882715.1 Chloroflexota bacterium
CTCCCCCGCCGGAAGATACCCGCACACCAGCGCCGGCGCGTCGCCGTCAGCGACATAGCTGTCGCTATCATGGTCGAAACGCGAGGCGGATTGGATCGCAACACCGCCCGGGCAAGCCTGGCGTAGAAGGTCGGCCGCCAGGTCGGCATCGATCCCCGCAACCTCGACGGCGATTTCGAGCCACTCGATGCCCTCATCGTTCGAACTCACGGCAAATTGACGGCTGACGGCGGCTCGTCCGGACGCGCCGCGCCTAGCCGAGGGCGTCTTTGATCTTGCCGAAAATGCCCTTGTCGCCGTTGGCGACGGGAGTTCCGAAGCTCTCGGCCAGTCGCTGAAGGAGTTCCCGCTGCTCGTCGGTAAGGTCCGTCGGAGTAACAGTCGAGGTGCGGACCAGGAGATCGCCACGGCCGCCCGTGTGAAGCCGCGCGACGCCCTTGCCCCTCATGTTGAATACGTGGCCGGACTGAGTGCCCGCTGGGACACGCAGCGGCGCGTCGTCCCCGTCGAGCGTCGGTATCCGTACTTCGAAGCCCAGCGCCGCTTGCGCCGGATTCATCTCCAGCTCGTAGATCAGATCATCCTCTTCCCGCGTGAAGAAAGGATGCGCGAGCACACCTATGTAGACATAGAGGTGGCCGGGGCTGCCGCCGTGCGCGCCGACATCGCCTTCGCCGTTGAGGCGCATGCGCGCGCCGTCGCTGACGCCGGCGGGGATCTTGACGCTTAGCTTGCGCTCTTTGCGCTGTCGGCCCGAACCACGGCAGTCCTTACAGGGGTCCGCAATTATCCGTCCTTCGCCGCGGCACTGCGGGCACGTAGCGATGTTCACGAACTGACCGAAGAAGCTCCGGCTGACGCGACGGACCTGGCCGCTGCCTTCGCAAGTGGAACAGCGGGGCGACTTCGAACCCGGCTCGCCGCCGTTACCGGCGCAGCGATGGCACCGCTCGACGCGCTCGATCTCAATCTCGCGTTCGCAGCCGAAGGCGGCCATTTCAAAGTCGATCTCGATATCGATGCGGCGGTCGGCACCTCGCTGAGCTTCTCGCGCGCGTCGGCCGGTCGTCGTGCCGCTAAAGAACGCCTCGAAGATATCTCCGAAGCCGCCGAGATCGGCGCCGTCAAAGCCGCGGCCGAAGTCGAAGCCCTGGAGGCCGGCGTGGCCAAAGCGGTCATACGTCGATCGCTTTTCGGGGTCTGAGAGCACCTCGTACGCCTCGCCGATCTCCTTGAAGCGCGCTTCGGCGCCGTCTTCCCGGTTCCGGTCCGGGTGGTACTTCATGGCCAGTCGCCGGAACGCCTTCTTCAGCTCCTCAGCCGACGCGTTGCGTGATACGCCGAGGACCTCGTAGTAGTCCTGTCGCGCGGTTGCCATATCGGGAAATATTGTATCAGGAGGCTCGCGCGCGGAGGAGTTCTGCCTGCGGGAACGTCACGCAGGCAACATTCACCCAGCGCCTGGATAAAAGCGCGGGATTAGACCGGCGTTAACTGACGATCGTGCTGCTGGAGCCGGAGCCGCTGTTGTTTGCCGGATTCGGGTCGCTGACGAGCTGAAGAGGATCGATCGCCGTGCTTCCGTCCACGGTGAAGCCCTGAGTCCCGGGAGAGGCGCACGTCACGTTCCAGGCTCGGCTGATCGTGGTGATAGCGCTGCCGGTCAATGTCGTGTTCTGTACAGTGATCGCCCCGGTGGTGGCCGTACAGCCCGCCGGCAGCAAAGGCGCGAAGGTGGTATCCACTACAACCGGCATAACGGGCCCGTTGTTTCGGACACGCACGTCGGCCGAAATCATGAAGGCAACGCCGGCAATCGCATTGGCGGGCGAGCTCACTATGACCCCGACGACCTGCACATCCGCACCGGGCGGCGGCGTGGGCGTCGCAGTGTCGGTCGGCGCTGGCTCCGCCGTTGCTGTCGCTGTTGGCGTTGCCGTCCCGGTGGGGGTGGGAGACGCCGTCGCGGTCGGAGTGGGAGACGCCGTCGCGGTGGGCGTGGTGGTTGGAGTATCGCTTGGTGCTAGCGTTGGAGTCTCTGTGGGCGTCGGCTCAACGGGAGGTTCGGTCGTCGGCGTCGCTGTCGGCTCCTCGGGAGGCGTCGGTGTCTCGACAATGCCGGCGCAGCCGCGTTGCTCCTGCTTCTCCTGTCCATGTGCGGAGTGCTCGTTCGCGTGCGAGGCCCCGTTCTCGGAGTCCGCGTTCGGGCATCCACCCTTATTAGCCAGAGAGCCGCCGGTGCCCACAACGGCAGCGGCAAGCAGACTTGCCACGAGAACTACAAGAACCGGGGTTGATTTGTTCATTTTTTCACACTCCTCTAGACATGTTATCGGACGCGGTGCTTGCCATGCGCGACCCGCGCGTTTAGAAGCGGTTCAGACTCGGTGTAGTCCGAAAATCCGCCCGTGGGGGCTTGACAACACGCGGTGTCGCGAATATGCTGATATGTGCATAGACGGAGAACTTAGACGATGCCAAGGTTAACTCAGCAGACGACGGTCGAGGCGCCCATACGGTTTGTGGCGTCTCCAATGCTTGACATGATGAACGCCATGTACTTCACGGGTCACGTCACCATCAGCGAGGGCGTCGAGGGCTGGCCGGTGGAGTTACGGCGGGAAATGGCGCCCGACCTGCTGGGCGCGCTGGACTTTGCGTTCGATTACCCGGCGGGCGACCCCGGGGTCCTTGGCACATTGTGCGATAACCTCTGGGTGCATCCGGAAGCCTGGCGCGACTTGGACGCGCTCGTCTCTTACGTCGAGAGTATGCCTAATGGCATCGGCGAACTCGAAAGGGCGCCCGGAATCCAGGGGCTCGTATACCAGGCGATGTTCCGCTACCAGGACGAAGTAGACAGCTCGATCTACGCGCGGATGCCGCACCGCGAGGCGATCGAACAGCGGCTGCGAGGCCTGGATGACCGCGATGCCGAGGCGATCCTTCATCTGTACGACCGCCCGGCCGAGCTAAGAGAGCGGTTGGTAACTCTTATCAGCCGGTTCTATCGGGAGCACTATGCGAGCGAAATGCCGCGCCGTCTTCCGGCATTGGAGCGCAGTGTTGCCCGACATCGCGTTGAGCCGTCCTCCGATGCCGAGGCAGTGGCCAGAAGGCTGACAGGGAGGCAGAAGTCGTGCCTGGAGGCCGGCTGTGCAGGCCGCTATGAGCAGCACGTCTTTGCGCCCTCTATGGACATGGGCGTGTACAACTCCTGCGCAATCGTCGGAGACGTTCACGGGCTCTTCTACCCGCTTGAGCCGGAGTTCGCAGGCATAACGGCGGACGCTGCAGAGACGCGCCTCGCCCGTCTGTACAAAGCGCTTGGCGACGAGCAGCGCCTGCGCATCCTGCGCATGCTGCGCGACCGCGAGATGTACGCGCAGGAGATCGTCGAAAAGACGGGCCTGCATCAATCAGTCGTTTCGCGTCACCTTTCTTTCATGAAGGCCGTCGGCCTAGTGCAGGCGCGCAGACAGAACAACATGAAGTTCTACTCACTCAACCCGGACGTAAGAGAGACGTTGGCCGGGACCCTAACACTGTTCGGGACGGCCGTTCGAGGCTAGCGAAGAAGGAGCAGGCATGCAGATGAATGAATACGTCGCCCAAAAGCTGCGTGAGCTTGAAAATGAGCGCACGGACTCTTTGCTCAAAATGCGCCTGGCGGAATCGGTCGCCAGCGATCGCAGGCAGATATCCAAGCCTCTCATCGCGCCTGTCCTGCGGGCGGCAGGCCGCACGTTGCGCCGCGCGGGCGAGGGCCTTGAAGGCTGGGGCTCGCCCGAGCCAGATCGCGAGCGAAGGCTGCACGCGGAGCGCAGAACGGGCTAGACGATAGCGTCGACCGCCAGCTGCAACGCAAGCCCGGCGACGAAGAGCATCCCGAAGCGCCTGTTGTGGATGAATGCCACCCCGACGAACCACAGCGGCCAGCCGCGATAGCCCTCAGGCGGACGTTTGGGCTTCGGCCGGCGGTAGA
>VBEI01000045.1 GCA_005882715.1 Chloroflexota bacterium
CGCCAATAGGCATTGAGTTGCTCTGCGTGAGCACCGGCATCAATCTTCAGAGCTTGCCTGATCGGCAGTCTATGTCTCGGCTCCTTAAGCAACACCGTATCAAAGTTCTCGCTTCCTAAGTGTCGGATGAGGTCGTCACGGTGGCGGACGATCTCCAGTATTGTCCGCGCTGCGGCGCGCCGCTGATCGTCCGCCTCCTCCCGACGGAGGACCGGCCACGCCTGGTCTGCGACCGCGGGCACATCCTGTACGTCAACCCGAAGTTGATCGTCGGGGTGATACCGGAACGGCAGCGCCAAATCCTGCTGATGCGACGGGGCATCGAGCCGCGATACGGCTTCTGGACTTACCCCGGCGGCTACATGGAGATCGACGAGTCGGTCGAGGAGTGCGCTGTGCGCGAGGCCGAGGAGGAGATCGGAGTCAAGGTGGAGATCCGGGGACTCGTCGGCGTCTACTCACGACCGGGCCCGCACGGGCCGGGGATCGTGTCCATCGTGTTTCGAGGGGAGACCATGGACGAGAAGGCGACGCCGGGGCGGGAGGCACTTGAGGCCCGCTGGTTCGAGGCCGAGGATATTCCGTGGGACGACCTAGCGTACGACACGACGCGATGGGCTTTGCGGGACTGGACGGAGGCGAGAGGCGGCGGGTAACGCCAGCCGAGACGCGCGTTCGGGGCGTCTCTACCCCCGCCGAGGCGGGCGGCCGCGGGAGCGTGCGAACGATGTCGTCGCGGGATCCGCCTTGCCCCAGAAGTCGAAGCCGCCCATGAGGAGCATCGAGCTGATCTGGGGATCAGTGAGACGGGTGCGGACGCGGGCCTCCATGCTCGCTGCGTTGGCGTTCGTGGTTACAACGGTCGGAAGGGAGGCGTTGTAGCGGTAATTGAGAAGCTGGAAGAGCTTCTCATCCGCCCATGGGGTGCTGCTCTGGGAGCCAAGGTCGTCGAGGATGAGCAGGTGGACGTTCTTGACCCGCTCGAACAGCTCGTCGAATGACCGCGGGTTGTGCGGGCTGAAGCCCACCCTCAGCCAGTCGAGCAAGTCCGGGGCGACGACCATCATCACGGCGATCCCGATATCGCGGCAGTAGTTGCCGATAGCGGCGGCGAGGCGGGTCTTGCCGCGGCCGGTGACGCCGGCGATCAGCAGCCACTCCTTTGGGTCCTCAGCGTATTTCATCGCCTGGCGGTAGGCGTTGGTGATGTCCGCCTGCTCTTCACGGTGGTCAACCTGTACGATGCGGGGGTCGAAGCTCTTGAAGGTCATGGCGCGCAGGTGAGGCAGTTCGAGAACGTCGAGGTCTCCGATCGCCAGCCGCGTGCCCGATTCGAGGTAGTGAATCGTCGAGATCGTCCCGTCGCTCAGCCGGCTCTGCAATCGAGGATCGAACTCTGCGGGGTCGAGATTAGTCGTGAAGACGGTGGGCAGCTGCGCGTTGTAGCGGTGGTTGATGAGCTGGAAGAGCTTCTCTTGCGCCCAGGGAGTCGAGCTTTGCACCCCTAGGTCGTCAAGAATGAGCACGGGGGCCGTGCGGACGAGTTCGAACAACTCGTCGTAGCCGACGTCGCTGCCGGGCTGGTAGGCGGAGCGAAGGTGATCGAGGAGGTCCGGCACGACCATGAAGAGCGCGGGCACGCCGGATTCGATGCAGCGGCCGCCGATGGCGGAGGCGAGGTGTGTCTTGCCGCAGCCGCTGGGGCCGGTGAGGACAAGCCAGCCTTGGGGCTGTTCGGCGAAGCGCCGGGAGGCCTGGACTGCGCGCGAGAAGTGCTCCTGGTGTGAAGGGTTTGGACTGCGGCCGAGAGGGCTGAGGTCAGCGAAGGTCAGCCGGGCGAGCGGGCCGAGGTTGCTGTAGCGCTGGAGTCGGGCAAAACGCTGGTCCTCTCGCTCGTTGGCGATGCACTCGCAGGCGAATGCCTTGCCAAAGTCGGGATGGCCCAGGCGGACCGCCTTGCGGACGAAGCCGGCGCCGCCGCAGCGAGGGCACAATTGTTCGCCTTCGTCGAGCGCGGGCTCAGGGATCGCGTCGGGCGGCGAGCCGCCGTTTGCCCTCGTGGTAGCGGTGTTCAAGCCACTCGACTTGAGGATCTCTTCCAGACTTCTCATCTTGCCTGCCCTCGGCTTCCCACCTGCGCAGAATGCTCTCGATATAACGCCAGTTCGCTTTGTTGAGGCTGACCGCCTCGCGGAAAGCATCGCGGATCCAGTTCTCGGGGTACCGCCCTTCCGCCTCCTTCAGCTCCTCCGCGATTAGCGGCGTGACCGGCCTGATGTTCTGTTCGTACAACGCGAAGATGCCCGAGTTGTTAGTGTTCGAGGCGGGCGGGAGCGGCTCGTCGAGCCGAAGGTCGCGCGTGGTCAGCTGCTCCAGTGACTTTCGGTTGGCAGGCGTGTTCACAACATAAAGCTCGTCCTCACGCCCTCCGGATTGTGTGCGAGCGCGGAGGAGCGTGCCTCGCCAGACGGCGAGGTCGAGGCCGCGCTCGAGCGCATCGTCGCCGGGCGCGAGGTGTGCGAGGGAGCGAGCGAGGGTCGCGTCCGCGGCTAGCTCGCGCTTCGTAAGAAACCGAGGCGAGCGGCGTTTGAGGTGCTGGGCGAAGAAGCAGTAGAAGCTGACAATTAGCTCTTCCGGGACCTCAATCTGGGGGAGGATGCTGGAGAAGAATTGATTTGGAATAGCGGCGGCCTGGCCGGAGTTGGGGAAGCCTGAAGTCGGTTCTCGAGCGTATTGATCCGTCATTGAGCACGCGTGCCTAGGAAGTTCTGACAAGGAGCGCCGTTCACACCCGCCCACCCCGACAGATCCCTTCGCGGAGATGGGATATTCAGACAAGGGTGTAGTCGGCGCTCAGGATGACACGGGCGCAATTTCACGGTTCCGGCTCGAACTCGGGGGGTGGTTCCTCTTCCCATTCCTCCGGCTGGCGGACGAGGAGGTCTTCGAAACGCGCTATCTTCTCACGGAAGCGGAGGTGGATGGTGCCGGTGGGGCCGTTGCGGTGTTTGGCGAGAACGATCTGGGTGATGCCGGCGGGGTAGCCGTCTGTCGGGCGGTCCGGATGCTGGCGTTGCCAGTCCTCGCGCGAGACGTACTTGTCTTCTCGGTATATGAACATCACGACGTCGGCGTCCTGCTCGATGCTGCCCGATTCGCGCAGGTCGCTGAGTTGAGGGACGTTGTTGTGACGCGACTCCGCGGCGCGTGAGAGCTGGGAGCAGGCCACGACCGGGACATCGAGGTCGCGGGCGAGCTGCTTGAGCGATCGGGAGACATAGCTCACCTCCTGGACGCGGTTCTCGTTCCGAGCGCCGGACTGCATCAGCTGGAGATAGTCAATGACTACAAGATCGAGCCCACGCTCAAGCTGCAAACGCCGGGCCTTGGCGCGCATCTCTGCGACCGTAAGCATGGCGGAATCATCGAAATAGATTGGAAAATCGGAGAGCACGCCGAGGGCCTGCGTTATTCGTCGCTCATCCCGTTCGGAGTGCTGACCGAAAGCGAGGCGCGCGGAATCGACGCCCGATTCCATGGCCAGCATCCGCTGCACGAGCTGCTCGGCTGCCATTTCGATGGAGAAGAACGCGACGGTGGCGGACTGACGTTCAGAGGCGGACTTCGCGAAATTGAGGACCAGCGAGGTCTTTCCGAGGCTCGGCCGGGCCGCTACGACAACTAGATCGCCCCTTTTGAGTCCCGTGGTAAGAAGGGTGTCGAGATCCATAAACCCGGTGGTGATCGCCCGCACTGCGCTGGCGACCGCGCCTACCCCCGCTTCGGCGGACTCAAGGTAGCCGGTCAGGAGTTCGCGGATGTGAACGAAGTCTTGTACTGAGTCGGCCTGGCGGACGGCAGCCATCATCGTTTCGGCGCGGGCCAGGATCTTGTCGACGAGGTCGGGGCTCTGGTAAGCATCGGCGGCGATGGCGCCGCAGGTGGAGATCAGCCGACGACGGAGAGCGCACTCGACGACGTCCTTCGCGTACGATTCAACGCCCACGGAGGTGGGCAGGTCCGTGACGAGGCGGCTCAGGTAGGCGGCCCCGCCGACATCTTCGAGCCGGTTGCGGCGTGCCAGTTCGTGGGCGACGGTGATCTGGTTTAACGACTCGCTGCGGTCCCAAAGGGCGCGGCAGGCATCGTATACCCACGCGTTCTTCTCGCGGAAGAAGTCTTCGCTCTTGAGCCTGGGTGCGACTTTGTAGATGGCCTCTGAGTCGACGAGGAGCGAGGCGATCACCGCCTCTTCCGCGTCTATGTCGTGCGGAGGCAGCGTCTCCGCTCGTCCGGCCTCGACGACCATGTGCGCCCCTTCTCCCCCCAGAACTCCCGCGCGGGGCCGGCCACTCGACGAAACGGACGGGCCTGCGTGGGAGGGCTATCTCTCTAAGCTATCGCTCTCTTCTTCTTCTTCAGCAGCCTGCTCTTCGTTGTTGCCGCCGGTCTCGATTGGCGGTTCTTCTTCAACGATCTCTTCCGCGATCATCTCCTCGGACGAAGGGGAAACTTCGCCCTCCGCCTCGGACGCGCTCGCGACTTCGACCGAACCTTCTTCGGGTGCCTCCTCTGTCGGAAGGCCGCCCACGGGCACGACATTAACGGTCACAGTCGCGAGGACATTGCGGGTGACCCTGATCGTGACTTCGTGTCCGCCCAGCTCTCGGATTGGCTCCTTCAGATCGACCTGCCGGTGCTCGAGTTCCACGCGGGTGACGGCTTGGAGCGCCTCGGCGATGTCCCGGGCCGTGACGGAGCCGAAGAGCTTTCCTTGCTCGCCGACGCGGACTTCGATCTCCACTGCCTTGCCGTCGACTTTCGGGAGCACGCGATCGCGGGCTTCCTCATCGACCTTCTCCTGACGGCGCTCCTCCTTGCCGGCCTTAGCCTGCGCGATGTTGATGTAGTGGTCGGTCGCCGGCGCGGCCAGCTTGCGGGGCAGGAGGTAGTTGCGGGCGAAGCCGTCGGCGACGTTCTTGACGTCGCCGGTGCGGGCCGTGCCTTCTACCTCTTCGAGGAAAACGACTCTCATGACGATCTCCTTCAGACTAGATGGGGCAATGGAAAGAGGATAGCGGTTTGTCCACTTTGGGTCATTACAGGATGTTCTCTTCTGTCGACAGCATGCGTGGCGGTGTGTTCATTGCCGATTTTAGAACGGATGTGCGCCGGGCGTCAAACCGGCTTGTCAGTCAGCGCCCGCTCGAGCCCGCCCTCGTAGGCGTCTCGGATTTCGTCGAGCGAGAGGTCGATCGGGCCGAGGCGGAGGCGGCGTTCGGCGGTTACGCGGCCGATTCGCGCGAAGGGAATGTCGCCAGCGCGCGCGATCTGGTCGATCGCGCCGCGCTCGCCGGGGCGAGTCGCGATGACGACTCGCGATTGCGCCTCGCCGAAGAGCGCGGCGTCTAGCCGCAGGCCGAGGTCGGCGCCGGACGCATCGATGCCTTTGCCGCCGGCGAGGCACATCTCCGCCAGCGCGACCGCGAGCCCGCCGTCGGAGCAGTCGTGAGCGGCGGTGGCGATGCGCTGCCGGATGAGGGCGAGGACAGCGCGATGGAGGCGGGCCTCGAGGCCGAGGTCCATGCTGAGCCGCCCGCCCACGAGGCCGTGAATTTCCTTTAGATACTCGCTTCCGGCAAGCGATGCCGCCGGCTGCTCCAAGAGTGAGCCGAGGAGGAACACTTCATCGCCTTCGTGTTCAAACGCCATCTGGCAGTGGCGGGTGACGTCGTCGAGGATGCCGAGCATTCCGATCACGGGGGTTGGGCAGACGGCGCGGTCGCTGGTCTCGTTGTAGAGGCTGACGTTGCCCGAGATGACCGGCGTTCCGAGCTCTGAGCAGGCGTCGCTTATGCCGCGAATGACTTCCTGCATCTGGTAGTAGACCTCGGGGCGCTCGGGGTTGCCGAAGTTGAGGCAGTCGGTCACGGCGACCGGCTGCGCGCCGGTGCAGACGACGTTGCGGGCTGCCTCGGCAACGGCCATCGCTCCGCCGGCGTAGGGACTGAGATGCGCGTAGCGGCCGTTGCCGTCAACACTGATCGCGATGCCCTTCGGCGTTCCTTTGATGCGCATAACGGCGGCGTCCGCGCCGGCGGCGACCACAGTGTTCGCAAGGACGCTCTGGTCGTACTGGCGGTAGACCCAGCGCTTCGAGGCGATGTTCGGAGAGCCGAGGAGGCGGAGGAGGGCGGCGTTTGGTGTGCCCCTTTTGGGCGCGGGTTTCGATTCCGCATCGACGGGTTGGTCGCCATCAGATACCGCCAGTGCGCCGTTGCCCGACGCCGAAGAGCCCAAACCAACCCCTAGGGTGGCGTTGTTCTCCAGGTCGGGCAGCGACAGAAGATCGAGAGCCCCTAGTTCGTCCAGTTCCGGCGGGCGGACCCCTTCGCGCGTGTATTCGGGCGCTTCAACGAGAATACCGACTGGCAGCGTGGCCACCTCGCCGTCGCCTTCCATAATGTGAATGATTCGATCGTCGGACACGTGGCCGATGATTGTCCAGGGGTCCTCCCAGCGCTCGAAGAGAGCCGCGTCATCGCCCTCGTGGCCTTTGCGGACGATGGTTAGCATGCGTTCCTGGGACTCGGAGAGCATGACTTCGTAGGCACTCATGCCCTCCTCGCGGCGCGCGACTTTCGCTACATCGATCACCAGGCCGGTGCCAGCGCGCGCGGCTGACTCGGCGCTGGATGCCGTCAGGCCGGCGGCGCCCAGGTCCTGGATGCCGGAGATCCAGCCGGCGTGATGATGGGCGAGATCGAGGCAGGCCTCCATCAGCATCTTCTCCAGGAAGGGGTTGCCGACCTGCACGGCAGGGCGCAGCTCCTCGAAGCGGGAGTGCGGATCGGTGCGGGAGGCGAGACCGGAGGCGCCGTGAATACCGTCGCGGCCCGTGTCGGCGCCGACAAGCATGAGGAGGTTGCCCGGGCCTTCCGCCTTCGCGCTCGCCAGGCGATCGACGGGCGCAATTCCGACGCACATGGCGTTAACGAGTGGGTTGGCGGAATAGGAGTCTTCGAAGACGACTTCGCCGCCGACGGTCGGAATGCCGAGGCAGTTCCCATAGCCGGCGATGCCGGCAACGACACCGCCGAAGAGATAACGATTGCGGGTGACATCTGCATCCTGTGGCTCGGGGCCTCCGTCACGAGCCGCGTCAGCGATGGCGCCCCTACCCACAGACGATGGGGTGATCGGGCCGAAGCGAAGAGAGTCGAGGATGGCGATGGGACGCGCGCCCATCGCGAAGATATCGCGGACGATGCCGCCGACGCCGGTGGCGGCGCCCTGGTAGGGCTCGATGGCGGAAGGATGGTTGTGTGATTCGATCTTCAGGACCACGCATACGCCGTCGCCGATGTCTACGGCGCCGGCGTTTTCGGCGCCGCGCTGGGTGAGGACGTAGGGGCCTTCGCCAGGCAACTGGCGAAGAAGCGGCTTCGAGTTCTTGTAGCCGCAGTGCTCGCTCCACAGGGCGCCGAACATCCCGAGCTCAACCTCATTGGGCTCGCGGCCGAGGCGCTCGATGATCAGCGCATATTCATCCCGGCTGAGGGCGATGGTATCGAGGACTTCCTGGGCTACGGGCATGCTCTCAGGATACCGGTTTCGGCCCCCACGGCGCTGCTATCTGAACTCGAAGCGCACCTTCTCGCCAAAGGGGATGAAGGCGGCGAGGCCCGGAGCGTACGTGAGTTCCGAGGGGTTGGCCCCGTCTCGCACCTCGAAAGCGACACCCACTCGCTCTGTCTCACCTCGTTCGAGTTGAACCCGGCCAAGCGGCCGCACCTGAACTAGAAGTGGGCCTTGATCCCGCCCGTCCGTGTCCGTTAACCCAAAGTGCTGCTTGTTTACGGATGTGAATGCGGAGTCGACATTGGTGATCTCGAGCTGGAACTGAACGAAGCGGTAGCCCACTCGCGGCTTCCGGAAGACACCTGACAAGTTGTAGGGATCCTCCGCGCTCAGCAGCACGACGACATTCCCCTCGATGTCGACAGGCGCCGTCGAGTCCCCGGCGAGTACATCGGCGTACCTTACCGACACTCGCTCAGTACTTGAGGTAATCGTGCCGACGAGCAACGCGACGCCAACGAAAGCCGCGATTAAGCCTATGCTAACGGGGAAGATCATTACCGCGGATACGGCGATCGCGCGGCCCGAGCCCGGGCGGGCGTCGGCGCGTCTGCTGTACGGGGGAAATTCGTCGCGGAGCAGCGAGGAGTAGGCGTTCACGCGGTAGTACCAGCGCATCACGCCGACTATGTAGGTGAAAAGTGCGCGCGGGAAGCGCCCGGTAATGAGAATCGCGAAGTAAGCAATGATGCCGGCGAGGATGGCGAAGAGTCCGAGGAAGTAAAGGACTATCTGGTGGAGGAGAACGAGGAACCACTTGACGAAGATGAGCCAGCGGCTGAGCATTTCCGGATATTCGACGTCATATAAGACCGGATAGCGGCCGGGGTCCGAAGAAAAGGGCGGGTACTCATCGCGGAGCAGCGCCATGTACGCATGGACGTTGGCGGTCCACCGATTGAACGAAACGACAAGCTCGAACAGGCCTTTTGGGTAGCGCCGGGTGAACAGGATCGCAAACCAGGCGATGAACGTGATGATCCCGACTACCGTGCCAAGGGCGTAAATGACGAGCAGCTGAGGGATCGCGATGAGAAGCCGGAAGAGCGTGCTCAGCCGGGACAGCTTCGCCGGGTACTCGACGTCGAACGTAACCGGATAGGCCCCGGGCGCGCGAGCGAGTACGGGCAGCGGGCGCAGGAAGTTGATGCGCGCACCGCAGCGGAGGCAAAAGTTGAAGTCGGCCGGGTTAGGGGCGCCGCAGTTGTGACAGAAGCGTTCTTCGGCGGGCGGCTGGATCAAGCGGACGTCTCAGTCACAGTTCTGACCGATCGACGGCTAGACCCCCACCCCCCGCTTTGCCCACTCGACCACTGATTGCCACAAGAGCAGGCCGTCTTCGCCGCCCATGAGCGCCTCGCAGGCGCGCTCCGGGTGCGGCATCATCCCGAGTACGTTTCCGCGCTCGTTGACAATCCCGGCGATGTTTCTCTCACTTCCGTTCGGATTGGCGTCGGGGGTCACGTCGCCAGCTGGGGTGCAGTAGCGAAAGAGGACGCGGCCAGAGGACTCCAATTCGCTCAGCGTGGCGTCGTCCGCGACATAGCGGCCCTCGCCGTGGGATATCGGCATGCTCAAGACATCCCCAGGCGCGCAGCGGGTCGTGAACGGAGTGTCCGCGTTTTCGACGCGAAGGTGCACCCATTCACAGCGATACTGCAGCGAGTCGTTCCGCATCAGCGCGCCAGGTAGGAGATGGGCCTCGCAGAGTATCTGGAAGCCGTTGCAGATGCCGATGACGGGCTTTCCCTGTTCAGCGTGCCGTCCCACGGCGCCCATCACCGGCGAGAAGCGGGCGATGGCGCCCGTCCGCAGGTAGTCGCCGTAGGAGAAGCCGCCGGGGAGCACGATGCAGTCGTAAGAGGAGAGGTCGCTCTCGCGGTGCCAGACGAGATCCGCCTGGTGCCCCATGACGTTGGCGAGGGCGTACTGGCAGTCGCGGTCGCTCCAGGTGCCGGGGAAGACGATGACGGCGAAGCGCATGGCCCAATTATGGAGCATCGAACAAGGAACAAGGAACAAGGAGGACGCGGGAGTAGCCTCAGGGGCTGTTCTCTGTGTCTGCTCCGTGGTTGTACGCTTGTGATCATGACGAGTCGCGCTGCTGTCGCGGCAGAGATCGACGCGATCTTCCACCCGGGCTCGATCGCGGTCGTAGGCGCGTCTGCGAATCCCGAAACGCCCGGGTATGATTACGTGCGCTCGCTCCAGGAGTTCGGGTACGAGGGGCGGATCTACCCAGTCAACCCGAAGGGCGGCGAAATCCTGGGCCTCCCCGTCTATGCGTCCCTGGGTGACATCCCTGGCGTCGTGGACTACGTCATCTCGTGCATACCGAATGCCTATATCCTCGACCTCGTCCGTGATTGCGCGGCGGCGGGAGTGAAGGCACTCCAGCTGTTTACCGGCCGCTTCAGTGAGACCGGCCGCGCAGACGATGCGGCGCTCGAGGACAGGCTGCGACGCACGGCCAGGGCGGCGGGAGTGCGGCTGATCGGGCCGAACTGCATGGGGCTGCTCTATCCGGAGTTTGGCATCTCCTTCCGGACGGACATGTCGCGGAAGTCAGGGCCGATCGGGTTCCTCTCGCAGAGCGGCAATCTGCTATTCGAGCTAACGCACTTCGGGGAGTCGCGCGGGCTGCGCTTCTCGAAGGCGATAAGCTACGGCAATGCTCTCGACCTGAACGAATGCGATTTCCTCGAATACTTCGCGGAGGACGCCGAGACGCGCGTTATCGGCGCTTACATCGAGGGCGTAAGAGACGGCCGGGCGTTCATTCAGACGCTGGGGCGAGCATCCTCGAGGAAGCCAACCGTTGTCCTGAAGGGAGGACGGACTGACGCCGGCGGACGGACGGCGGTCTCGCATACGGCGGCGCTCGCTGGGTCGGCTGCCGTCTGGGAAGCGGCGGTGCGGCAGTCGGGGGCTCTGTCAGTAGCGACCGTCGAGGAGCTCGTCGACGCGCTGATTGGGTGCGCCTATATGAGGGCACCGGCCGGCGTGCATTCGGGCGATCGCCTCTCGCGGCCCAGGCTGGCGATGGTGGGCGCCGGAGGAGGCCGGTCGGTGCTGACCGCCGACCTGTGCGAGGAACTCGGGCTCCGGGTGCCGCCGCTTCCGCAGGACGTTGAGGCGAAGGTCGCGGAGAAGGCGCCGGACCTGGCGGGATGGGTCACGAACCCGGTCGATCAGTCGATCCTGGCGGGCAGCGGGCTGGGTGGGGCGCAGGTCCTCGAGTGGCTGGACGAGAGCCCGGCAATCGACATGCTGGTCGGAAACGTCGGCGAGCCGTGGGCATTCGGGCGGCCAAACGGCGAAGCGATCGTGAGGCGTGTGACGGAGCGGTTCATCGAGGTGGCCGCGAAAACGAACAAGCCGTTCGCGGTGGTTCTTGGTCCCTCGGACTATGCGGACGAGGAGCGCTGGAGAGTCGTATCAGAGGCTCGCGAGCGTCTGGTCGAGGCCGGCGTGGCAGTCTTCCCGAGCGTGGAACGGGCGGTCAGGACGCTGGCGCGGCTTGCCAGGAAATGGAGTAGCCGCCAGGACTAGAAGGAATATCCTTTCGCGCCCTGCTGGCCCTTCATGCAGGAGATCTCGCCAATGTGGTTGGACGGATGGATCACCGCAATCATGGAGACGAAGCCGCCCAGGCTCATCTTGCCGAGACCTGAACTTGTAAGGTCGATCTCCCGGTCGAGATCCTCCGGCTTTAGTGTTGTGAGATACTCCTCCGTGCTTCGGAATACAGCGCGCATGTAGTCGAGGGCTTGCGGAAGGTCGATCTGGACCCGCTGCGCCCACTCGCCATAGTTGCCCATCGGATGCGGCTCGCTGGCGCCGGTTTTGCCGGCGTAAGGGCCCATCGCGAGCGGCTGCTGGCCGGTCATCATCTTGAGGAAGAAGTCTTCGCCGGAG
>VBEI01000068.1 GCA_005882715.1 Chloroflexota bacterium
CGTCCGGCAATGGATGCAAAAGTTCGGCATCTGGGTGGTCGTGGGGGCATCGCTGTGGCTGACATATCATCTGTTCGACGCCTACGATGTCGGCGCCATTTGGGACCGCAGCGGCGAAGGTGGGTTCCCAAACTTCTTCCAGGGCGTAGACCTTGTCGTCGCGCTGCCTATCTCGTGGTTGCCCCTTGTCTGCGACTACAACCGGTTCGCCCGGCGCGGCTCGGCGGGGGCTATCGCGACCTATATCGGATACAGCGTGGCGAACGCCTGGTTCTTTGCATTGGGCGTGTTCTACGTGCAGGCCCTCCAAACCGACCCCGGTGGGTTCATCGATTCGCTGGTGACGATGTTGCTGCCTCTCTCGGCTGGATGGCTGGCGCTGATCGTGCTGCTCGCGGGCGAAACCGACGAGGGGTTCGCTAATGTCTATTCGACGGCGGTCTCGATACAAAATCTTGCGCCGAAGCTTCGACATGCCCTGATTGCGGTGGCGGTAGGCGTCATCGCGGTAATAATTGCCATTAGCATCGACCTGGTGCAGTACGAGAACTTCCTGTTGCTCATCGGGGGGGTGTTCGTACCGGTTTTCGGCATCTTCATCGCGGATTACTTCATCGTCCGGCGGCGCAGCTACGAGATGGAAGAGCTATATCGCGGGCCCGGCGCGTACTGGTACACAAAGGGCGTGAGTCTGCTTGCCGTTACTGTTTGGGTGACCGGGTTCCTGGTCTATTCGCTCGCGGCACAACCGCCGTGGCTCCTCGAGAACGCAGATTTCATCTCTTGGGCGCCCACCTGGGCGACGCACATCGGCGGGACAATGCCGGCGCTGGTTTTCAGCTTCGTCGCCTACTGGGCGGGCGCGCAATGGTTGCTGCGACCAAGGCGAGCCGAGGCCTCAGCGATACCGGCAAGCGCTGAGGGAAGTTGAGGGGACTACAATGGAATCTGAACGGGGAACGCTAATGGACGGTACTACGATGATTGACGACCCACTGATCATCGCCGGACGCGAGTTCCGCTCCCGGCTTATCGTCGGCACCGGCAAATACCGGACGATGGAAGAGATGCGGGACGCAATCGAAGCTTCGGGCGCGGAAATGGTGACGGTCGCCATCCGGCGCCTGCCCCTGGACAGGCCGGACGAAGAGAACCTGATGGACCACCTCGATTGGGGACGGTACACGATCCTGCCCAACACAGCCGGATGCCGGACGGTGGATGAGGCACTATTCACCGCACGGTTGGCTCGCGAACTGACTGGTTCTACTTGGGTGAAGCTCGAGGTGATCCCTGATCCGCAATATCTGCTGCCAGACCCGATCGCGACGCTCCAGGCAGCCGAGCAGTTGATCCGGGAAGGCTTTGTAGTCTTGCCCTACATCCACGCGGACCCCATCCTCGCCCGGCGCCTGGAGGAGATTGGGTGTGCGACGGTGATGCCTCTCGGCTCGCCCATCGGCTCCGGCCGCGGCATTTTCACGCGTGAGGAGATCGAGATCATCATCGAGCGCGCGTCGGTGCCCGTCGTGGTAGACGCAGGACTCGGTGCGCCGTCCGACGCCTCGCTGGCATTGGAGATTGGGGCCGACGCAGTGCTGGTCAATTCGGCAATCGCGCAGGCCAAGGACCCGGTCGCGATGGCGGAGGGCTTTCGGCTCGGAGTGGAAGCGGGTCGCAAGGCCTACCTGGCGGGCCGGATCGCGCGCAAAGAGCTCGCCGAAGCATCTAGCCCTCTCGAAGGCGTCGCCCGACCGGCGTGATGAGAGCTGCTCCGGAAGGGGCAGGACGACAGACCTCGTCGTCCGCTCGCTTACCCGTCCCCTGTCTGATGTTAATCACGGACCGGCGGATCGCGGGAAGTGCGGGTGCTCTGGTTGACGCGGTCGCGGAAGCGGTCGAGGGAGGCGTCACCGCCGTCCAGCTGCGCGAAAAAGATCTTCCTCCGGAAGAGTTACTTCCTCTGGCGCGGCTGCTGCGGGCCGTGACGCGAAACCAAGCGGCCTTCATCCTGAACGGCCCCCTCGAAGTTGCCCTTGCCGCCGAGGCAGACGGTGTTCATCTCCCGGAAAATGCAGTAATGGTCGAAAGGCCCCAGCGTCCCTTCTTGATCGGGCGCTCCGTGCACTCGCTGGAAGCGGCCGAGAGAGCCCGGGCCGAGCGTAGCGATTACCTGATCGCGGGCCCCATTTTCGAGACCGCCTCACACCCGGATGCCACGCCGGCTGGTCTCGGACTTATCGCGTCTACTGCCGGGGCCGTCGCAGTCCCAGTTCTGGCTGTTGGCGGGATCACTGATCGGCGAGTGCGCGATGTCGTTCGCGTCGGGGCCAGCGGCGTTGCGGTGATTTCCTCCATCTTGTCCGCACAGTCGCCGGGTAGGGCCGCGCAAGCGCTAAGAACCGAGCTCGATGAGGCGTGGACGGCGACGGGTAGGCGCTGTGATTAAGATCGTAGTCAATGGGAAAGATACTGAAATTGAGGGTTTCCAGTCTGTGTTCGGTCTGTTAGACTGCCTTAACATAAACCCGCTCCAGGTGGCCGTCGCTATCAACGGCGAGGTTCTGCCGAGGGACTCATGGGCTCAGACCGAAATCCGCGCCGGTGACACACTAGAGATCGTCCGCGCCGTCGGCGGCGGATAACCAGCGAGGAGTGTAGTCTGCCGCACGGATGGTCTATCAATCTGCCAAACGCATGAAGGTAGTAATCGCCGGCGGTGGCGTGATCGGTTCCGCGATCGCCTTCTACCTGACAGCCGCTGGTGCGGACGCCGTCCTCGTCGAGCGGGGAGAGCTTGCAGGCGAGGCGTCAGGCGCCGCTGCCGGCCTACTGGTACCGCCGGACAGGGCGGCCGCGCCCGGCCCATTCCGTGACATTTGCCTGGCAAGCCTGGCGCTTTACCGCCCCGTGATCGAGAGAGTCCAGCGTGAGTCCGGGATCGACGTGCAATGCCTTGGAGCTGGGATTCTGATCGTCGCGCAAACAGAATCGCGGGTGGCGCTACTGCAGGCGCATGCCCGGTGGCAAACGGAGCACGGCGTACCCACGCGCTGGCTGAAACGAGCGGAGTTGAGCGAACTCGAGCCTGCACTCTCGCCGCAAGTGCACGGTGCCGCCTTTTCCGAGGGTGAGCTGAACGTAGACCCTGGCCAGGTCACCCGGGCCTTCGCGTTTGCCGCCAAGGCCCGGGGCGCTGACTTGAGGACCGGGACGATGCTAACGGGGTTCCTGGGCCGCGGGTCGCGCGTCACCGGCGTAAGCACCAATCTGGGCGATATACCTGATGCCGATTGCGTAGTGCTCGCAGCGGGCCCGTGGACGGAAGCGTTGGCGCGGAGACTCGGCGCAAAGGTGCCTACACCACCGAGGCGCGGGCAGATGATAGCTTACCGAGCCGACGCGGTCAGGCATGCGATCTGGGGTGAAGACGGCTATCTCGTGCCAAAAGCAGGCGGCCTTCTTTACGCAGGCGCGACGGTGGAGGACGTGGGCTTCCGTAAACGGACCACGCCTCGCGCGTTGGCCGGGCTGCGCCGCATGGCGGCGGTGCTGGTACCGGGGCTCCGTCGCGCTCAGGTCGCCAGCGAGTGGGCCGGGTTGCGGCCCGGCTCTCCGGACGACCTTCCGACAATCGGACGGCTGCCGGAGAAAGACAACGTCTATCTGGCGACAGGCCACTTTCGCAACGGTATTCTCTTAGCGCCCATCACCGGGAAACTGATCTCACAGCTTATCGTTGAGGGCCGGACTGATATGCCCCTGGAACCCTTCAGCCCTGCACGGTTCGCTGCTTAGAGTGGCTCTGCCTTCGACGCGTGGAGTCAACAAGACTTCTAACTCTTGACCGGTGGTGTACACTTCCCGGCTGCCCCTCCACGGTCGAAAGTCCGATCCTTAGCGACCGTCGCCGGCGGGCCGCTAACGGCGAGGGCTTACGCCCTACGAATTGACAATGTACCCTTGGGGGTCGACCTCGATCACGCCGTCATCTCTCAGGTTGTTCTCCCGATCGTTGGGGTCGTCCCGCAGGGTCGTCTCGATGAAGTACGCGGTATCGCGCTTGTCCACGGTGTACTGGGCGTCCTTGTAGCGGGGGCTGGTGGCCTTCAAGAGAACGACAACGTTGTCACCGTGGTCCTGCAGGTTCAGCTGGAAGCCGGCGAGCGCCTTCTTCGCCTCGGGGCCTACCTCGCCCGGGTAGATCTGGAAGGCGTACTGCTTGTAGCGCCAGTCGTCGAAGCGAATGGAGGGTGGTTGAGCCGGTGTGGCGGCGGGTCCAGTGCTTGCGCGCGGGCTTGCTTGCGGCGCCGGCGTCCCGGCATTAGTGAGCGCGGCGACGGACCCTTCCGGCAGGCTCTCGCCTCCGCTTCCCATTGCGTACAGCGCGAGCCCCGTGGTCAAGACGAGCGCTAGGAGACCGGCGCCGGCGCCCGCCCTCAGTTGCCAGGCGGACCGGCGGGCCGCCGCTAGATCTCCGAGGGCGCGGCCAGGCGATTTCGTCGCGAAGAGAGTGGGCAGGAGGTTATCGAGTTGCCAGGAGCGCACAGGATCAATGGCCAGCGCGACGGCGAGCGCGAGGAGACCGAGGTCACGCACGACCACATCGTTAATCCCGTCGTCCCACCAGAGACCGAAGAGGATCTCCAGTATCAAACCCGACGCCAGTAGACACCCCGGAAGGTAAAACACGCCGAGGACGACAGATGTGGCAGCAAGAAGGAGCAGGAAGCCATGCAGAAGGACCAACTGATCGACAGCGACGGGCGAAACGTCCGTCACGAACGAAGGCACGAATACCGTCCAATCAGAGGGCGTGCGCAGCTCCTGGACCGCGAACCAGCACATGACAAAGCCGAGGCCCAGACGCATGAGGAAGTGTCTGGCGGCATTCCGATCCCGTATCATCATCACCTCCACATCACGGCCTGCGCCGTGAACAGCATCCCACTCTTCTTCAATACGATTGTATTCGAAGTGCCGGCGCTGGGCGCGACGCCTGGCCGCCCCTTCGGCCCGTGCCTGACCTCCAGTGTCTGACCGCTTAGTTCCGGCGCGTCCGGAGCTATACCTCCCGGTACTCGCCCTCCACGGTGCCTTCTTCCGCGGGCGCTTCGCCTTCGCCCTCCGGCGGCGCGCCTTCGGCCGTTCCGTCTCCCGGCTGGCCGTAGATGGCTGAGCCAGCCCGCTGCAACGTCTCGCTGAGCGCCGTCATGGCGTTGCGGATGGTCTCCGCTGAGCTGCTGTCGGAGGAAAGCGCATCGCGGACGTCCTTTATGCGGCCTTCGATGTCTGCGCGAACGTCCGCCGGTATCTTCTCGCCCGATTCGCGAACCGTCTTCTCGGCTGTGTAGGCCAGGGAGTCGGCCTGGTTGCGCACCTCGACCTCCTCGCGCCGCTTCGAGTCCTCTTCGGCGAAGGACTCGGCGTCCTTCTTCATCTTCTCAATCTCATCCGGCGAGAGGCCCGTGCCGGCCTGGATCGTGATCTTCTGTTCACGGCCCGTGCCCTTGTCGCGGGCGGAAACGTGGAGAATACCGTTTGCGTCGATATCGAATGCTACTTCGATCTGCGGCATTCCGCGCGGCGACGGCAGGATTCCGTCAAGTATGAACCGCCCGAGCGACTTGTTGTCGGCGGCCATCGAGCGTTCGCCCTGGATTACGTGTATCTCCACCGACGTCTGGTTGTCGGCCGCTGTCGAGAAGATCTGCGACTTTGATGTCGGGATCGTCGTATTGCGCGGGATGATGGGCGTCGCCACGCCTCCCAGCGTCTCGATACCCAGCGTCAGCGGCGTCACATCCAGCAGAAGCACCTCGCGGACGTCACCCTTGAGGACGCCGGCCTGGATCGCTGCCCCCACGGCGACGACTTCGTCGGGGTTCACGCCCTTGTGCGGCTCGCGTCCGAAGAACTTCTTGACCGTCTCTTGCACCAAGGGCATTCGCGTCTGCCCACCGACGAGGATCACCTCGCCTACCTGGTCTGCCGTTACTTTGGCGTCCTCGAGTGCTTGGCGGCAGGGCCCGATTGTGTCCTCCACCAGCTCTCCAACTAGCTGTTCCAGCTTGGCGCGGGTGAGCTTAATCGCCAGGTGTTTCGGACCCGAGGCGTCGGCAGTCACGAAAGGAAGGTTGACCTCGGTCTCCTGGGTGCTGGAAAGCTCGACCTTGGCTTTTTCCGCCGCCTCTTTCAAGCGTTGGAGGGCCATCCGGTCCTGCTTGAGGTCGATCCCCTGGTCTTTCTTGAACTCGTCTATCAACCAATCGATGATGCGCTGGTCGAAGTCGTCGCCGCCCAGGTGGGTGTCGCCGTTCGTTGCTTTGACGTGGAACGTCCCCTCGCCGATCTCGAGGATCGAGATGTCGAACGTCCCGCCACCAAGGTCGTATACGGCGATCACCTTCTCGTCCGACTTGTCCAGCCCGTAGGCGAGCGCGGCGGCCGTCGGCTCGTTGATGATGCGAAGAACGTTCAGCCCCGCGATCTCTCCGGAGGCCTTCGTCGCCTGCCGCTGCGAGTCGTTGAAGTATGCGGGCACAGTTATGACCGCCTCGGTCACCTGGTCGCCCAGGTACGCTTCCGCATCGGCCTTCAGCTTCTGCAAAATCATCGCGCTGAGCTCGGGCGGCGAGTAGGACTTGTCGCCCATCCAGACGCGCGCGTCGCCGTTGGATGCGGCGTCGATCTTGTAGGGCAGGATCTTGAGGTCACGCTGCACTTCGGGGTCGTCGAAGCGGCGGCCCATCAGGCGCTTGATCGAGAACACGGTGTTATCCGGGTTCGTCACGCCCTGACGCTTCGCCACCTGCCCGACGAGCCGCTCGCCGTTCTTCGAGATCGCGACGACGGACGGCGTCGTCCGGCCGCCCTCGGCGTTGGGCACCACGACGGGCTCGCCGCCTTCCATTACCCCGACGCAGCTATTTGTTGTTCCCAGGTCTATTCCAATTGCTCTAGGCATAGGTATCACTCCTCACGCGGCTTGAGAGCGTCAGCAAGTTCTCTCAAACTCCGCCACGCTGAATCTCGTTCCGACTTCGCACGATGCCACTTCGCGAGCTTGGATCGACCCTCCGGCCCCGTCAGGTCCTCCGGCTGTAATGTGGCACCAAGCACGACGTTCGTGGGGCTAGGGGTGAGCTCGTCCAAGCGGGCTTGCGACTGGTCTAGTCGTTTTAAGGTGGAGCGGAAAATGACTTCCGATTCACTCATGCTAGTCTCCCTTCGGTTCCCCTTCTTCTTTCTTCCCTTTTCCTTCTTCCTCCCCTGACTCCTGACTCCTATCTCCCGACTCCTGCGACCGTCCCTTCCCGACCACCACCATCGCCGGACGCAGCACGCGGTCGTGCAGCTTGTAGCCGCGCTGCACTTCCGAGATCACCTTTCCCTCTTCCCCTTCCACGTGCGCGACTGCCTCGTGGAAGCGCGGGTCGAAGGCCTGCCCCTCCGTCTCGATCGGCTTGACGCCGGCGTTCTCGAGTAGCTGTCGCAGTTTGCGGTATATCAACAGCATACCGTCGAACCACGACAGCCCCGCCAGGTGGCTGTCGAGCGAGGCGAACGCGCGCTCGAAGTCGTCCAGGACGGGGAGGAGGTTGATGATGATCGAGACGTTGCCGAAGCGCCTGAGTTCCTCCCGCTCCTGCTCTGTGCGGCGCTTGTAGTTCTGAAAGTCCGCTTCGGCGCGGTGCCAATTGTCGCGGAACTTCTGAGCTTCTTCTTTGGCCTTTGACAGCTGCTCCTCGACAGATTGCCGAGGCGGTGAAGCGCTGGTCTCCGCTGGATCACCCGTCGCCGGCTCCCTGCGTTCAGTCGGATCGCCGTTCATCTCCTAGTCACCTCGGGAAACCTGTGTCCGTTAATCCGTTCTCTATCCGTTGACAGACCATCCGTTCAGGCAAAGTAGACGCCGAGAAGCTCCTCCATCAGCGCCGACATGTAGCGGACCATGGAGACTGTCCGCGGGTAGTCCATACGAGTCGGGCCGACGACACTTAGCGTGCCGCGGAGCCCGGATGGACCGCTGTACCTGGTGGTGATCACGCTGCACACCTGCATGGCGTCAATGGGGTGCTCCTTACCGATGATGATGTTAACGTCAGTGGCCGTTCCGGCGGATGGCGGAATCGCCCGCGGCAGGTTGCGTTCCTCTAGCAGTTCCATTAGCCCGAGGATTCGCTCTCCCTGCGTGAACTCCGGCTGACGCAGTAAGTCGCGCAGCCCGTCGAGGAACCCCGGGTCGCGGATGCCTTCCTCGGTGCTCTCTATCAGCCCCGCCGTGGCGCCGGCGATGGAGTTCTCCACCGCCACAGCCAGCAGCCGCTGCTCGCGGATCTGGGCGGCGCTCTTGCCTGCCAGCAGATCGTTCAGCTTCCGCGCGATGCCCGTCAGCTCTTCTTGCGAGAACGGACGGTCGAGCGCAAGCGTTTGCTGAAGGACGCGCGCCTCTTCAAGGACTACTACCAGCAGCGCCAGGTAATCGTGCACGCTTACCAGCTCGAGCCAGCGCAGGCGCGGCTCCGGCGAACGTGGGGTTGTCACGATCGCTGCGTTCTGCAGGCGGCCGGCCAGGATCGCGGCACTGAGCCGTGCCCATTCCTCCAATTCGCGCGCCGCCTGGTGGAACTGGTGACGGATCATCTGCCTCAGGTCGTCGGGAACGCGCTCCTCGCGCATCAGCGCCTCGACGTAGTAGCGGTAGCCAAGGTCCGTTGGCACCCGCCCGGCCGAGGTATGCGGCTGCGCGATGTAGCCCTCGTCCTCGAGCGCCGCCATCTCGTTGCGAATAGTGGCGGCAGATACCGGCAGCCCGTACTTCTCGACGAGCGCGTTGGAGCCGACGGGTTGGGCCGTCGAGACGTACTCGTCGATGATGAACCGGAGGAGTCGCTGGCGCCGGTCGGTGAGTTTGTTTGGCATTTTCGTAAGGCAATTAGCACTCTCGGTGTGAGAGTGCTAACCTAGGGAAATCCTACCACCGAAGGGGCTTGAAGTCAACGGCAGAGCCGCCGCCTAGGCGGGCGAGTTGGACCGGGCCAAAACGCGCTCTCGCGCTTGTCGCTGGGCACCGAGCGCCCAAGCGAGCAGCTCTCGGAACCGCTTCTCGGCCAGAAGCGGCGTGAAGTCTGGGTCTATCAGAGCCTCAACCGCACTGGCTGGGCGCACATTAAGTAATCGCCTGAGGTATTCCTCAAGCTGATCACGATCGCCGCGTCGCATTTCGATTAGAGCCCTTGCATGCAGACCCAGGAGGTCGGTAGGGTCGGCCCTAAGCGTCGCCGTCGCGCGTTTCTCGGCTTTATCGAGGTTGCCCAGCTTGACCAATGCGCACGCCCATAATCCCTCGTTTGGAACGATGCGAAAGATGATATTGAGCGGCATCAGTTTGACGGTCTGCTCGTAAGCCTTTATTGAATCCGCCTTTGAGCCGCGGAGCCGATAAGCCTCTGCCAGCGTAAAGAGGGAAGCGGCGGTCCTTCTGTTGCGACGCTCACCTTCAAGCAGCGATATCGCCTCGTCCAACAGCCGTAATTCAACAAGCGCTGCTCCGGGTATGTGACTAGCGGCGAAGAGGTCTGGCTTCATCGCGAAAGCGACCTGCGCTTCGGCGAGGGCCTCTTCGTACGCGCCCAGGAGCGCCAAGCATTGGGCCTTCGTAATCAGCGCCTCAGGAGTTCTGCGGATATCCACCGCCCTCTCCGCCTGGAGCAGCGCATCCTCGTATCTGTGTTGCCGCACGAGCACGGCCGACCGCACACCCGGTGCCCTGTTGTCGTCGGGATAGTCCTTTTCATACGCGACCAGCGCCTCGGCGGCTCCCTCCAGCCTGCCGTCGAGAGAGCGAAGCATGCCCCGGTACAGCCGCCTCCGCGGGCCGGTCAGCGATCGCACGGCCACGGGCAGCGTCGGCGCGATACGCAAGAAAATAATTCCCGCCACGGGGACAATCGTCAAGCATGCAAAGGCCAGGATTATCAGCCATCCCCCTACCGCGGCTAGACCACCCTCATTCCTCAGCGCGGTGCTGCTGATGATCATCGCTATGCCAGCGACTCCTAGGGCCGCAAGCGCAAGGAACAGCTTGCTCCCTGGAAGTTGTGGCCCCGTCGGCTTCGCTTGGAGGTCCTGACCGTCGCGATTTGTAAATTTTCTCGCTACGGCAAGGACCAGCATGGAAGGGGGAATCGCTAATACGAACACGCCGAGTACGGCGCCCGCCAGCGGTGATCCAGCCAGAGCAACGACCGCAACAGCACTACCCGCGCACATGAAGCCGGTGAGCATGTAGGCTAAGACCCGAGTAGACACCGAATTCGCTCCGTGTTTATGACGAGGCGACGCCAAATTAAGTTGCCAAGGTGGGGCAATGTGAGGACTTTCACAAACAGGCCCGCGCGACGTAAAATCAACTCGGCCCTTCGACAGGCTAAGGGCGAACGGTAGAAGGGCCGGAGGCGATGCCCGATGACTACCGCAAACAAGGCGCTCGGCGGCCCGAAGCTCTGGCTCGAAGCGCTCCGTACTGTCCCCCAGGTCGACACTTCGGAAGTCGATCCTCTCAGCCGCTGGCTGATCCTCGGCCGCGTCTCCGTCGTCGTCATGTCGGCGATTTCGGCCGTCATCGGCGGCCTCCTTGCGGCCCGCGATGACGTGTTCGACTTGCCGCTGCTGATTCTCGTCGCGGTCGGGCTGGTCCCTGCCCACACTCGGAGCAACCTCGTGAATGACTTTTGGGACTACCGCCACGGCATCGACTCCCCGGACTCGCCACGCGTGAACTACGGCCCGCACCCGTTTTCCGGCGAAGGGAGCAGCCTGCGAGAATTCCTTTTGGTTACGGTGTTCGTCCTCTCGGCCGCCGCGGCGATCGGTGTCTATCTCGTGGCTGCGGCGGGGGCTGGAGTCCTCGCTTTCGCGCTGACGGGCGCGCTGCTCCTCATGTTCTACTCCGGCGGTCCGTTTCCGCTGAAATACATCGGCCTCGGCGAAATCGCTGTCTTCGTCATCTGGGGCCCGCTGATGATCGGCGGCACGTATTACGTGATGGCGGAAGAGCTTCCCGGCTGGGTGCTGCTCGCTTCCATCCCATACGGCCTCGGTGTGACGACGGTCCTCTTTGGCAAGCACCTGGACAAGCTCGACTTCGACGCCTCGAAAGGCATCCGCACGATGCCGATCGTCCTGGGCGAATCACTGGCGAGGCAGGTCACGATCGCCCTTTCGGCGCTCATGTACGTCTCGA
>VBEI01000069.1 GCA_005882715.1 Chloroflexota bacterium
AAGACGGACACCCCACTCGACAAACTGCCCACTCAGTCTGACGGCGCACTCGATGAGGAAGCCCCTGAGCTGGAGCCGATCGACGAGATCAGCGAAATTAACCCCGCGCAGTCGAAGAGCCTGACTGTTGATCTCGAGGCCGGTAGATACATCCTCGTTTCCAACGTGGGCGAGGAAACAGGTGGCCAAGCAGTGCGGGACTTCGCGCAGGGAATGGTCACGGAATTTAAGGTCGAGTAGGCTCTCGCCCGCTCAGAACAACTGCCCGATCTGCGAGCTCGTTGACCCACTCCCGCAGTCTGGCCGAAGGGCCTCCCTCGACGAATTCGTCGTCGGTCGCATAGATCCCCGCAGCCGGGATGCCTTCCAGGCTCACGAAGAGCGGGCGCAGCCCGTACTCCGGCGAGAGGTAGTGCTCGCGGGCGGTGCCCGTCTGGAGACCAATGCAGAGCTTGCCGTGCAAGTGACTCTGCGGCATCAGATCGAAGAACGCCTTCAGCAGCCCGGAGTAAAGCGCACGGTACGTCGGTGTCGCGGCGATTACGATGCGCGCCCGGCCCACCACCTTGATCGCTTCGTCGACCTCAGGCGATTCACCACGCGCGAGAAGGGCGTCAGCCGGCAGTGTCGCCAGATCGATCAGCCGCGTCTCGTACCCGCGCTCCGCCAGCGCCTCCAGCGTCAGTTCGGCCAACAACTTAGAACGCGAGCGCGAGCGCGGGCTGCCAGAAATGGCGACCGCCGGAGGCTGGGTGGGTGCTGCGCTCATCCTACGAGTGGCTCAGGATGCGCTGTAACGCCCGTATTCTTTCCGCAGAAGTCGTACCTATGACCCCGTGGCCGCAGCCGCCTCGATGCGCTCGCCGGCGAAGTATGGCATCACGTATTTGCCGAAGCGCTGGGCCTCTTCGAGATGCGGATAGCCCGAGAGGATGAACGTTCCGACCCCCTCATCTACGTATTCCTGAAGCCGCGTAGCCACGATTTCACCCGACCCCACGATCGCCGCACCCACTCCGACGCGCGCCTTGCCGATCCCGGTCCAGAGGTTGGGACCGATGATCAAGTCCTCCTTCGCCTGGCGCATCCCCTGCTGCCGCTTCTCCCCCTCGGAGTCAGTCCGGCTCAGTACCTTGTCCATCGCCGCCTGGAAACCCTCGGGGATATGCGCGATCAGTTCGTCCGCGGCCGCCCAAGCTTCTGCCTCAGTCTCGCGCACGACGACGTGAATCCGCATGCCGAAGCGTAGCGTCCGACCCACCGCCGCTGCCCTCGCTCTCATATCAGCGATGCGCTCCCGAACCATCGGTAGAGTTTCCCCCCACAGCAGGTAGACATCGGTCTCTTCCGCGCCCACCTTTTTTGCCGCCTCCGAAGCTCCGCCGAAGTAGAGCGGCGGGTACGGCCTCTGGTACGGCCTCGGGAAGACATTGCCGCCTTCAATCCGGTAATGCTTGCCCTCGTGGTCCCACCGCGTCTCTTCGGTCCACGCCTTCCGGACTACTTGCATGAACTCCTGCGTCCGCACATAGCGCTCGTCGTGGTCCGTGAAATCGCCGTCTGCCGCCAGCTCCGCGGGGTACCCACCCGTCACAACATTGATCAGCACTCGGCCGCCGGTAAGCTGGTCGAGCGTATTCGACATCTTCGCGGCGAGCGTCGGAGCCACGAACCCCGGGCGCATCGCAACCAGGAACTTGAGCTTCTCCGTCCGTCCGGCGACGACAGCCGACACCAGCCACGCGTCCTGGCACGTCGTCCCTACGGGCACCAGCGCGAAGCTGAAGCCGACGTCCTCGGCCGCCTTCGCCACGTCGACCAGATAGTCGAGCGTGGCCGGGCGGGTCGGCGGCCCGATGGCCTCCGAATCGCCCATCGTCGGCAGAAACCACCCGAATTCGACGTTCATCTCATTGCCTCCAGCATTCGGCCGTCTGCTTACTTGCCGAGCGCTATAGCGCAGGACTCCACTTCGGGTACCTCAAGGGGCGCGTGGTCATCGATGTAGCGAACAATGCCTTCCTTGTCGATGCCGATGACGGCGCGGTGGCTCGCGCCGTTGGGATAAAGGAGCCCATATTGCTGGGAGACGGCCCCGTGCGGGTAGAAGTCACTCAGGAGAGGGAAGTCGATTCCGCGCTCCTTCTTAAAGGCTTCCAGGGACCATGTGTTATCGACGCTGATGCCGACTACGACCGTGTCGTCGCCGAAGCGACCCTTTTCGGCCTCGATATTGGTCATCTGCTGAGAGCAAACGCCTGAAAATGCGGCTGGGAAGAAATTGAGTACTACATTCTTGCCACGCTGGTCGCTGAGCTTGAACTCCGTGTTTCCGGTGCTCCTAAGTTTGAACTCCGGGGCTTCATCTCCCACGTTCAGAGTCTCCGTCTTGTCCGCCATTGTTCCTCCTTCAACTCAAGATTCGAACGGTACCGTTGCTGCCGTCCACTTCCACCGGCTGGCCGTCACGGATCAGGCGTGTGGCGTTCTCGACGCAGAGAACGGCTGGGAGCCCGTACTCTCGCGCCGTGACGGCGGCATGACTGAGGATGCCTCCTGTTTCCGTGACGACCGCCGAAGCGACGGCGAAAAGAGGCGTCCACGGAGGCATCGTCGTGCGCGTGACGAGCACGTCGCCGGGCTGGAAGCGCCCCGCCTCGTTCAGCGTCGCGAGGACCCGCGCCGGCCCGCGGCCGACTCCGGCGGACGCCCCGTTGCCCTTCAGCTCGCCGGGGCGGTCAGAGCGTAGTTTGTGCGTGCCCCAAAAGCGGTCCGGATCTTCACCCTGGCCTGTCACCTGCGTCGGAGGGGGCGCGCCGACTGTCTGGGGCGGCGTGAACTGCGCCCAGCGCGCCATCTCCATCCGCCTCTCTTCCGCCAACGCCGTCATTCCCTCACCGCTTCCCAGCAGTGCTCGACGCAGCTCATCGCGCCGCAGGTAGAAGACGTCCGCTGGGTCGGCAAGAGCACCGGCGGAGGTCAACCGGCGCCCGGCCGCAAGCACGAGACGGCGGGGCAGTACGCCCACGCGCTGGTCGATGTAATAGTTGTGGTCTTCGAGGATCGGCACGACATCCACCGCCGCGTCGATGGCGGCCTGGAGACGCTGTCGCTGGTCCGGCTCGAGCGCCGCCATCGTTTCGGCGACATATCGCTCTCGCTCCTCCGTCTGCTTGCCCTGCTCCGCCGCAAAGTCGTAGTCAGGCATGGCCATAAAGGCCCGCACTTGGTCAAGAGGCACAGACGGGTCTTCGAACCATGTCGGCGCGCTGAATTCGAACAGGCCGGACCGCCAGCCGAACACGTCCAGGTAAGTCCGGAATTCCTCGACGAACGGCTCCGCCGCGGGCTTGTCGGCCAGCGCAGCCAACTGCTTGTCAGCGGGAGCACCCGCCAGCGTCAGCAAGTTCTCGCGGGCTTCAGGGATTGACGCGGCAAGACGGCTGAGCCGCCAGAGCGCCTCTCCCGCCTCGACACTCTTGTTGCCGTACCCCTGCACAAGTCTGAGGGCTGCGAGGTCGTCGCCGCCGGTCAGCTCCTGGACCGTACCAATCAAGTTGAGCATGCCCATCCACCAGGGCAGGTTCGCGATGGTGTGCAGCTGTCCGCAGCGCAGCCGCACATCCACGAGGCGGTCGAGTTCAGCAACGAGCTCGTCCGCGGACAGCGAGTCGAAGTCCGTCGTCAGGTAATGTTCATCGAACCCGCGCACCTCGGGGATGATCTCCTCACGCCAGCGCCGCGCTCCCGCATGAATGGCTTCGACCGGGACCGGCCCGGGCGCGCTCGGCGGCATTGCCGGCTGATGCATGTACACGTAATAGTTCTGATGGCAGAGCCGGAGCATGCCGAAGCCGCGAATGAACGGCTCCATATACAGGTCGTAGCTCAGCGGCGTCGTCACGTCCGGGGTATGCATCGGGTCGAAACGCCAGGTAAGGTTAGCGTCCACTGGGCTGTCCCAATGCAGCGGGAACTCAGTCGCTCTGGTCTCGGTCGTCAATCTTCACCCTCTGGGCAGTCGGCGAGCGGGCCATAGCCTCGCTCGTTTTGGCGTGCGAGATGCCATCATACCATCAGTTCGGAACGGCTGAGACGAACAAAAGACCCTTCGCCAGCACCTCGCCGGACAGCACCAGCGCCATCGCGATGTAGAGCAGGCCGGTAGCCGACTGCATTGCCCGAACGCCGCTCGAGTCGTACGCCATCCACGCCAGAAGCATCGGGAACGCCAGCCCACCTCCCACGCGCATCCAGAAGAACGGGTTCTCCAGGATCGGAGTGTCAACCGCGTTCGCGATCGTATCGCGCGGGAGAGCGAGCGCTGGGATGATCAACAGGGCTTGCACGCCCATCGCCAGCAGTAAAAAGAACGTCATTTCGCGCAGCGGCCGTTCTGGAAGCCGCGGCGTGACGAGGTACCAGTGCCCGAGCACCATCCCCATCGATACCGCGCCGACGACCAGTCCGCCGACAACAAATGCCAGAAGCGTCCCGACGTACCCCCAGGTGGGCAGCGCGAATACCTGCGCGAGAAAGCCGATGGCCGCCAGCCCGGCAAGCGACGCCGCTCCCCCCGCCACCAGGCTCGGCAGGCGTGATTCGCGGATTGTCAATAGGGCGTAGGGCAGCGAAAGCAACGCGACCAGCGCAAGCGCCACGCGCGCCTCCAGCATATACGAGGGATCCAGCGGATAACCGTCCACTTCTTTGTCGACGGTCAGCTTCGCGGCTAGCCAGAACGTCAGGACTGCCATCACCGCAACCATTCCTGCCCCGAACTTCACGAAGGAAGCCGCCGATTGGCCCCGAACGTGCGCCGCCCACAGCACCCACAGGCCACCGACTGTGAACTCGACGAGGACGATCAGCAGGGTGAAGGGAAGAGCCTGTGCGCTGATCACGGCGTAATAATGATATTTGGGCCGGCGGCAGAGGGTCAAAGGCTGCAGGCCGCGCTAAAATAGCCCCATGCTTCTGCGGCAAAGCGATAGCTCCGGCTGGGTGCTCAAGGCCCTGCGCGAATGCGCGAATACAGTCGTCAGGGAGCTGTCAGCTCTTGACGAGGATGAGCTCCTGCACTCGCCAATTGAAGGCGATTGGTGCCTTAAGGAGATCGCCGCCCACTTGAGGGATGCCGAAGAGCTGGCGTTGCGCCAGATGAACGCCATCGCGGAACGCGCGCGACGTCCCCTTCCCGCGTGGGACATCGATCTGCTGCCCGCTGAGCGGAACTATCGCTCAGCCGACCTCGGCGATCTGCTCGCCGAGCTACGTGACCTGCGTCAGGAAACCACGTACCTCCTCTGGGGCCTCGATGATGCCGATTGGCAGGAAAGTGCGGAGCACCCCTACCGCGGACGAATCAGTATCGAAACGCTCGCCCGCGAGCTGGCACAGCACGACCTCGAGCACCTCGCGGAAGTCCGCCGCCTGAAGGCCACGCTGTGCGCCGAAGACTGACAGCAGAGATCCCCCACAGCGACGGACTACGCAGGGCGCCCTCCGACCGCTAGCCGCTATAAGTCCAGCCGGTGTACGTCGATGTCATCGGCTCCGCCTCGCGCTCGACGCGCCCGTCCAGAACCCGGCCGACAACCAACGTGTGGTCACCGATTTCGACGTACTGCTCGGCCTCGCACTCGAACCAGGCCAATGCCGCGTCCAGCACTGGGCAGCCACGCTCTGTCAGCCGGTGGTCTAGGCCATCGAGCTTGTAGTGTTCGGCCGTCGCCTCGGGCCCCTCGCGTCCCTGCACCTTCGTCCCGCTGTGCGGCTGCGCGAACGGGCGCGCCAGCTCCATGCTCTCCTTGTCCGCGGCGAGCAGGTTCACGCTGAAGACGCCGTGCTTGCGCACGTTGCCCAACGTGTGCGCGTCGTTCTCAAACGCCACACCGACGAGCCTCGGATTGAACGACAACTGCATCACCCAGTCCGCCATCATGCCGTTCACCTTCTCGCCCTCTGCCTCCCTCGAGCCGATGATGTACAGTCCGTAAGGCAGCTCGTGCATCACGCGCGCGACCGGGTCTTCAGCAATCACGAGTCGCGGTGTAGCCTTCGCCCGAGCGGGAGCACATGGATGTGGATGCCTGATTCAAGCAAAATGTCGGTCGTTCGGTCTCCGAGTAGCTCGAGGACAGGCCACATGTCGGTGAAGCCCCCATATACGTCTAGGTCGTACTCCTTTGGCGCCCTCTTGTAGAATTCGAACTCGGCGTCCGGAACACCACGACGGATTAGTTCCTTCAGTTCTTCCGCGTACTCCTCCACTGTCCGCCTTCTCTGTCGCGTCGTAGCCATGATTCGTTACCTCTCCAGTTTTGTCGCGATCGCATCCACCACCTGTCTCGCCTCTCTAAGAGCCTCCTTGGCATCGCCCCTGCTTACCGAGGCCTCCCGATAATCCGCAACCAACCGGAGCTTTAGCAGCCGATCCAGCTTCCCCTTCAGCAGAGCCGGCAACACCTTCCGGCGCCTTATCAGTTTACCCGAAACCTGGCTGATCACGAACCTGTGATCCCAGGCATCTCCGCGCGGCCTGATTCCATTCTCGATGAGAATCGCAACGCTCGCCTGGAACGCCGCATAATACGCTCGGTTCGCCGCCGAATTGGACCGCCCTGCCCGCACGTCGGCTTCCGCCGACGCCAGGCTCTCGCGTGCCTTGCGGAGAAATGCTTCAGTCTCGCGCGTCAAGAAGCGGACGCCGGGCCCACGGCCGCCTGCTGCATTCGCCGGACGGTCTCGATCAGCGCATCCGGATCTCTCACCGGCGCTGAGCACATCGTCCCAAAGCACGCGTACGCCGCCGGGGACGGCTCGGCCGGCAGAGACAACGCCTCCAGCCGCTCTCCATCGCGCGCCGGGTCGAGCACCTGCACGACGCGCGAGGGCACATCCAGCCACAACGCCGCGCGGTGCATTCCTGAAGCGGATACGACGTCCCCGACGATATTGACCTCCGCGGGCGGATTGAGCAGCGTGTCCACCTGCCGCGCGTACCCCGCCGCGAAGTACCCCATGTGCGGGTACGCGCTGACGAACGCTTCGAGCGTCGCCTGAGCGATCGTCCGGTAGTCTTCCTCTCGCCTAAGGTGATACAGGCGCAGGAAGACCTCCGCACACACGGTGTTGTCCTGGAGAGACTTCTGCCGGTCCTTCAGGCGCCCCACGTCCTGCACTTCATCCCAAACGTCATAGAAGCCGCCATTCTCGCGGTCGACAAACCGGCCCAACATGACCCGCGCGAGCTCTAACGCTCGATCCAGGTATGTCGAGTCCCCGGTCACTTCATGTGCGTCCAGCAGCGCCTTCGCTGTATGCGCCTGGTCGCCCAAGAGGCCGAGAATCTTGGGCCCGCTGCCATCGTGGAAGCGGTACATCCCACGCTCCGGGTCGCGACACTCCTCCCAGAGGAACTCCAGCGCCGCGAGAGCCGCCGACCGCGTGTCCGTCCGCTGCCCGTCCCCACCAGACGGCTCCAGCGTCCACGATGCCTCCAGGTAGGCCGAGACCGCCATTGCGTTCCAGCTCACGTAGCACGTACGGTCGATGTACGGCTCTTGCTCTCGCTCGCGATCTTCCTTCGAGAGCTTGTAGAACTCCTCGTCCGCGTCCTGCGACCCGTAGAAGAATCCCCGTTCCTTGTCCCGCAGCTTCCATTCGAGATAGGCAATCGTGCGCCGCGCCGTCTCTGCGTGCGCATCGTCCTTCGTGGACCGGTATAGCGAGAGGAGGTTGCTCAGGAGCTTAGCGTTGTCCTCCAGCATCTTCTCGAAGTGCGGCTCACTCCAATCCCGCCTCGTCGCGTAGCGGAAGAAGCCGCCCCATTCGTGATCGAACACTCCCCCGCGCGACATGAACTCCAGCGTCTTGCGCGCCATGTGCAGCAGGTCAGGATCACGCTTCTTACGATAGGCGTAGAGCAGCAGGTCGATCGCATCGGTGTGCGGGAACTTCGGCGCCTCGCCAAAGCCGCCGTACACGGGGTCATAGTTCTCGATGACGCTCCGCAGAATGTCGTCGAAGCTGCGTCCGGAAAGCTCACCCCGCTCGCCGCTCATCGCCGTCTGTCGCCGCTGGCGAAGCTCCTGGGCCTTGCCGGCGATCTCCAGGCGGTTCGACTGCCAGTGGACGTTGACCTTCGGCAGCAGGTCCTTCATCTGATCCGGCGGCACGTACGTGGCGCCGGCCAGGATCTCGCCCTCCGGCGTCAGGAACGCCGTCGTCGGCCAGCCGCCCATGTTGTACCGCGCGTTCACATCAGGCCGCTGGTCGTTGTCCACGCGCACCGGAATGAAGTGCTCGTTGACGAAGCGGATCACGCCTTCGTCCGAATACGATGTCTCGTCCATCACATGGCACCAGTGGCACCACACGGCCGAAAGCGAAAGCAGCACCGGCTTGCCGGTCTCCTTCGCCTCGCGGAAGGCGTCCTCGCCCCACCCGCGCCACTTGATCTCGTGCGCGCGGTTGGCACGGGGCGAGAAATGAAACGTCGCTGGGGCGGTCACGGTTCTAGGATACTACGCATCTATCGGCGGCGCGGTATCCGAGCGCTGCGACGATCTAAGAGGACTGGCAGCGTTCCCGCGCCCCTCAAACGTTGTAGAGACGCCCCACCGACATCGGAACGCGGGCTGAATCGCGGGGTCATCCCTGCACAGGAAGACGCGCGTTTACGACATTACGCCGGGGCGTCTCTACGTGGGTGGTGCTGCCGCCGGCGCTTCAGTCCATCAGAAACCGCTCCCGCACCTCCGACGTCGGCACCATGCATTCGTCCTTCTTCCCGAACCAGCGATACCGCCTCCGCGCGAACCAATCGTAGAAGAAATCCCGCATGAACGGCGGGATCGCGATCAACCCGTACGCCAGTGCGTACAGCCCCCCGAGCCTCCGGGCGACGCGCAGCGCCCCACCCGATTTCCGGTACGCCCGCCCATTCTCGACGAGTACAAAAGTGTCGAGCTGCTCCGGATCGATGCCGTGTCGGCGCGCTATCTCACCCCCCTTCGCCGTCTGGAGCGGCGCGAAGCGAAAGTAGCGGCGCTTGTCGCGCTTGATAACGAAGTTCACGGACCGGTTGCAAAAGTTGCAGACGCCGTCGAAGAGGACGATCGGGTGGGGGTCTGTGCCTGGTCGCGAAGTCATGCCGCCGCTCATCGTACGAGAGCCTCAGGATGAGCGGAAAGCGACATGCTAACGGCGCCATCCGGGTGCACACTGGGCACGGGATAGAATACGTGCCGGGATGTTGGACGAATCGGGCGAAATCGCTTCGTTTGTGTTGGGGCTGGTCGTGGCGGGCGGATTGCTCGCGCTTGTCACCGGCGGCCCGCGCCTGCTGCGCGGCTCGAACTATTTGATGGGCGCGGTCCTGTTCTCGTCGCTCGACGGCTGGCAGAGGACCGCCGCCTCGCTAAGCGCGATATTGGCGGTCTTCTGGGGCTTTCTCCTCGCTGCCGGCTTCTATTCCCCCGCAGCCGCCGCCGCGCACGAGACCGTGCCCCACGTTGGACCGGCAACGCGGGAGCTCCTGATAATCAACATCTGGGTGCTGATCGTGGCGATCCCGCTGGCGTTTGGGCTGGTGGAGGGTTTGGTGACCAAGACGAGGGGCCTCGCGCTGGCGCAGGCGGTGCTCGGCGGGCTCGTGCACCTGCCGGCACTAGCCCTGGCGCTGGCGGTCCTCTTTCCCTGGACCCTCTGGGAGCGAGCGCGGCGGATGCTTCGCCGCGACGCGCAACACTTCCACAGGGTCTTCATCGAGATCGATAAGTATGACGCCGTGCTCGATTGCATCGCCGGTCGCCTGGACGACCACGGGCTAGTGGTCCGAGCCGTGCCGGCGCCCCTGGCGGTCCGCGTCAGCCGCTGGCTTGCTGATCACCTAGGGCCGCCGGCATTTCGCGACCGCACCCCTTATGTACTCCACGCGCTGGTCGGCAAAGGTGTCGGCCTCGCGGTTTACCCCAGCCTTCTCGATCTCGTAGTCAGCAAGCAGGCGATCGGCCGCGCGCGCTCAGCGCTGTGGGGGCAGCTGCCCCCGGAGGGGTTCTGGTGGACGAGATCGCCCGCCGCGCGGGAGCTGGAAGCGTCCATTCTCGGCAGGTACGGCGAACCGCCCGACGACATTCCGGAGAAGCTCGCCACGCTCGAGGGCGGCCCCGACGAGTGGCGTGCGCTCCAGCAGGAGTACCTGATGGTGACTCACGGTCCCGCGGCCCAACGTGCCGAAGTGTAGCGAGTGCCCCTGAATACTGGCCGGCTTCGCCACCGCGTTCAGATCACTGCGATGTTCGCTCTGCCACGTTTACGGCAACCCCTCGACCGCCACCAGCACTTCTCCTGCCCACGTAGTCGGGTGTACGGTGCCCATGATCGCGAGGTTCTTCGCGCCCCAATCCACGTTGAGGCGATTCGATTCTTCCGCCGCCTCTTTCGTTTCGTACACGCTCACCGAAGTGACGGTCCCGCGCGACCGGTGGTAGGCCGAATAGTATGAGACGAAGCCGTCAATGCCGGACAGTATCGGCAGTAGATCGTCCCTCACACGCCGGAACCCTTCGTTGCCGAAGCGGGGGTCAGACTGCTCGAAGCTGCGGACGACGAGATACATGGGTTCCCCCTGTCATTCTGAGCAGCGACCACGCGGGCACGCCGTACAAACGCTCTTCGCGAAGGCCTGTCCTGAGCGCGGCGATAGCCGCAGTCGAAGGGAATCTGGGGCGGGACCAGGCCTCGATCGCGGAGAACATTTTAGCGCCCTAATTCGGCCACCAGCTCCGCCACCAGCTCATACCGCCCGAATGAAGGCACCAGGTATACGCCAGCTGCCTTCTCGCGGCAAAGCGCGATCGTGTCCCGTGCCATCGCCTGGCCCTCCTTCGGGCCGCGCTCTTCCCCCGCCTTGCGCATGCGCTCACGCACCTTGTCGGGCAGGAACATGCCCGGAACCTCGTTGTGCAGGAACTCAGCATGGCGGGAGTTCGCGAGCGGTAGCACACCGACGATCACCGGCTTCTTGAACTTGGCTGCCCCGTCGAGGAACGTCTCCAGCTTCTTTTCCTCGAACACGTTCTGCGTGACGAAGAAGTGCGCGCCCGCCTCGACCTTCCGTCGCATCAGCCGCAACTCCGGCTCCAGCGGGTCCGCGTTCAGGTTCGCCGAGCCGCCGATTACGAACGACGCCTGTCGCCCTACTGACTTGCCCGTGAAGTCCACTCCATCGTTCAGCAGCTTCAGAAACCGCATCAGACCGACCGCGCTCACGTCCCACACGCCGACGATGTCCGTGTAGCCGCCTACAGAAGGCGGGTCCCCACGCAGGCAGAGGATGTTGCGGATGCCCAGGACATGCGCGCCCACCATGTCGCTGTGGATCGCCATCGCGTTCCTGTCCCGCGTCGTGTAGTGCATGACGAT
>VBEI01000070.1 GCA_005882715.1 Chloroflexota bacterium
CGGTCCACACGATCGACCGGTTGCTGCGCCGCTCCCACGCGCAGCTGGTGGATGCTCCCGTGCTGCTCCTCGCTTGCCTTACGCTGGAGCAGTCGCATCGCTGGCCGGAAAAGACGCGGCGGCTCGCGGAGCGAGATATGTTCGTGCAGAGCCTAGGGGCGGCGCTCCAGAACCTGCTTCTCGCGGCCGGTGAGGCGGGACTGAGGGGCTACCTGAAGGGTGCGCCGCTCTTCTGCGGCGCCGCAGTGGGCTCGGCGCTCGATCTGCCCGAAGACTGGGAGCCTACATTTCTTGTGCTCCTGGGCTATCCCGACAAGAGCGCCGAGCCGCCTCCGCGCGAGGCGATAGACGTTGAGCAATTCCTGCTCCAGCGCTGACGTGCCTCACACCTACACCAACGGCGTTGTCACGTTCTACGAAGACGCCGGCGACGGGCCGGTGGTTGTCCTCATACACGGCTACGGCGCGGACTTGCGTCTCTGGGATGCCCAGGTCGAGCCGCTGAGGGAGGCGGGCTTTCGCGTCATTCGGTTCGACGTGCGCGGCCATGGGCGGAGCATGATAGCGCCGGACGGGTATACGTTCGAGAACTACGCCGCCGACCTGCGCGATCTGCTCGACCGCCTGAACATTGAACGGCCCGCGACGGAGAGCCTCGAAGTCGGGGCGGTTCATCTCGCCGGGCTGTCGATGGGAGGCGGGATAGCGCTTCAATTCGCGCTGGACTATCCGGACCGCGTCCTTTCCCTCACTCTTGTGGACCCCGCACTGCCGGGATTCACGTACGGGGATGAGACGACGACGCACATCCAGCGATTCATGGATGCGGTCCGTTCGCACGGCCCGCGCGACGCGGTCGACCAGGTCTGGCTCGAGCACCCGTTCTTTGATGGAGTGCGCCGCGCCCCTGCGCAGTTCGCCGCCGTCCGAGACATACTTCTCGACTTCCAGGCGCCGGATATGCGGGACGGGGCACGGCCGGCGGAGTACCGGCCCGACATCGCGGGACGGCTAGGCGAGATCTCAGCTCCGACGCTCGTCATCGCCGGAGAGAACGATGTGGCCGACTTCCGCCTCATCGCCGACGTTCTCGCCGAGAACATTCGCGGCGCCCGCCTGACGATCATCCCGGACTGCTGGCACCTACCGCCCGTCGAGAAGCCGGAGGAGTTCAACCGAATACTCGTCTCTTTTCTCCGTGGCACCTAGGGTTGCAGTTCGGCGGAGGCTGAGATTCCCTTCGTTTCCTCCCTGCACCGACACCACCCACTCAGGGCAAGCTCTCGCCACCCCACAGGCCGCCCGCCAGAGGCGGACCATCGGTTGTCCCCACCCCGCGAGCTCGGAATGACGGGTTAGCGACAAGACGGGCACGCTGTCGTGCCTCAGGGCAGGCGGCGCGCCCCTACCGATTGCCTGCGGCGCTCTGTATCATCGGTGTCAATCTGCGAGGTAACGAAGGAGCGGACACCATGGATGTCTTCGAGGTCATCAACACGACCCGCGCGATGCGACGGCTCAAACCCGATCCGGTGCCCGACGAGCTGGTCTGGAAAGTGCTCGACGCCGCGATCCGCGCGCCCAGCGGCGGTAACCGGCAGCCGTGGAACTTCATCGTGGTGCGCGACGAGACGGCGAAGAAAAAGATCGCCGAGTGGTACCTCGAAGCCTGGAACGCCTCCTACGGCCCGATGAAAGACGCGATGGCGGCGAACCCCGACGCCGCCCGAATGTTCAACTCCGCGGACCACCTAGCGAACCATCTGGCCGAAGTGCCGGTGGTGATCATCGCCGCCATCCGCGGCGGCGACACTGGCACCTCACCCGCGGGATCTTACGTCTACCCGGCGATCCAGAACATGATGCTCGCTGCCCGCGCCCTCGGCCTGGGCACGACGCTAACGACGCTTCACCGCGCGCACGAGATCGACGTGAAGGAGCTGCTCGGCATTCCGGAGAATGTGCAGACGCTAGCGCTCATTCCGCTGGGCTGGCCGAAGGGAAAGTTCGGAATGGGCGTGCGGCGGCCGGTGGAAGAGGTGACGTACTGGGAGAGATGGGGCGATACCCGCTCGCGCTAACGACGACCAATGCCCGTCACCGTCCGCCCGGCCAGCGAGGCCGATCTTTCCGCGCTCACCCGTCTGGACCTGACCTACCCGACCGACCGAGTTCTCGCGCTCGACCGCGCCGGCGAGCCGCCCGAGCACACGTTCGCGCTCCGCTGGCGCAACCACGTGCCCGCGCCGATGGCGGTCTACGCCACATACACGATCGACCGATTGCGCCAAGCCCTATCGACTACGGACCTCGCTCTCGTAGCCGAGGTGGACGGCGAGGTGGCCGGCCTGCTGATTCTCGTCGTGCCGGAATGGACCGATGCTGCCGAGATAACTGACCTAGCTATCGACATCGCCTTTCGTCGGCTCGGCGCGGCCCGTGTGCTGGTCGAGGCGGCCGCCGATTGGGCACGCGGTCGCGGCTACCGCGCGCTGTGGGTGGAGCCGCGGGCAGATAACCACGCCGCTATCTCGTTCTACGTTTCGCTCGGATTTCGTGTATCGGGGTTCAACGACCGGCTCTACTCGAACGCCGACCACGAAGACGGGAAACCGACCGTCTATATGCACCTGGAGCTACGATGAGGCGCGCAGCTTCTCGATCCGGCTGAGCAGCCGAGGGCGTTCCTGTTCGATGTCCTCCGAAAGCCGCGCGACGGCGACCGGAAGCGCCCACCTCCGCACTTCCGCTTTGTCGAGCGGACGCGCTCGTTTGTAAGAGCCGACGTAGAGCCAGATGAAAAGGCTGCGGCCGGTCTTCGTGAGCACGCGCATCACCGGCGTGTAGGTCGCCGGCTCTCCCGCTCCGAGGAGGAGCAGCGTTCGCGCGACATCGGCTTCCGGCGCGCCACGCGTCGCGTTCGGCCAGTCGATGACCACCGCGCCGCGAGGGGCTCGCATTACATTGGCTGGATGAAAATCGCCGTGGCACAGCGCATCGCCGCCGGGCAGCGAATCGAGCCGCTTGCTCGCGATTTCAGCGAGCGCAGGCGGTACCAGCGGCGATGACAAATGCCGCTCGAGCCTATTCTTGAGCTCCGGAAAGCCGCTGTCATCCACGCGGCAGCCGTGCATTTGCGCGTGGACGGATCCGCACATGCGAGCAGAGCGGAAGACGGTCCACGGCGCCCGACCGAGCTCCGTGAGGAGATCCGTCCCCTCGATCCGTTCAAGGACCACGCCCTCGCGGCCGTCGATGCTGATTCGCTCGCCAGGCCGCGGCACCGGCAGGCCATTTCGGTGGGCCAGCTCCAGTGCCCGTACCTCGGCATCGAGGGTCGCGGGGTTGAAGCCGGGGCGGAGGAGGCGCAAGACCTTGCCGTCCTCCCAGGCGAACATCTCAGCTTCGCGGCCCTCGGCGACTTTCTTGAGCCCGCTTTCGATTGTCATCGCGGTGGCCGGTATTATAAGCCTTGTCCGAAGAGTCGTAGCGTGACGGAGGTCACATCCGCAACTATGGGAGCCATCGACTACGACGCCTGGGCGCAGACTTACGACGACACGCGCGGGGCGAGCCCGAGCGTCCTGCGCCCGATGCTTACCGCGCTCGGACCCGCTGCAAGTCGCTCGCTGCTGGACATCGGCGGCGGGACAGGCAACTTCGCGAAGGCGCTGGCGGACGAGGGATTCCACGTGAGGCTGTGCGACTACTCTCCGGAGATGGCGCGACGAGCGGTCGTCAAGCTGAGCGGTGCTCCGGTTTTCGTCGCCGATGCAGCGCATCTGCCGTTCGCCGAAGGCTCCTTCGACTCCGCGATCTCGGTCAACGTGCTCGGGCACGTCGAGGACTGGCACTCGATGCTGGCCGAAGCGCGACGGGTGATCCGCGAAGGCCCGTACGTCATGAAAGCGTCTACGCGAGAGACACTGGAGGCGAACTGGGTCGTCGAGTACCTGCCCGGCATCCGCGACCACGCTCCAGTGCACCACTACCAGCGGGACAGCGCGATCATCGACGCGCTGCGGGAAGCGGGCTTCTCGCGTGTCGAGTTGAGTCGCGTGCATTATACGGAGATGGTGGACGGCTCCATCCAGGCGCTCAAGCACTTCCCAGAGGTCTTCCTCGATGACGAGCGCATCCTCAACACGGCGACCCTCAAGCGCCTGCCGGGTGCGGAGCGAGAGGCCGGGCTTGCAGCTCTCCGACGCGACTATGCGTCCGGCCGGCTGAAGGAGATCGTCGCCCGATACGCGCCGCTGGTGGGCGAGTACGGCGACGGCTCCGTGTTCGCGGCGTGGCCGTAAGCGTTTAGGACCGGCGGCGGCGGACCGCGTTGACCGACAGGGCCACCACCGAGCCCGCGGCCAGAACACCCAGCGCGATAAGGCCGGCGGCTTGCGCGGTAATCTCCGCGCTCGATTCCCGCTGCTCGCATTCCAGAGGCGTCGTGCTGGGCGACGGCATGGGCTCGCTTGCTTGCGGAACGGTGGTCGCGGTAACGGGTTTCCGTGGAGTGGGCTTCGGCAACCCATCTTTGTCGGGTCCTCGCGCAAGTGTCGGGGTCGGTGTAGCGGACGGCGCACCCTCTGGAAAGGCCGACTCAGACGGGCTGGTGGACGGTGGCCTGCCAACGGGAGACGCTGTGACGGTGGGTGTGGCAGTGAAAGAGGGGCTTGCGCCGGGCAACGTGGGCGACGCCGGGTTCCCCGCGACCGTCGGTGAAGGACGCATACACGGCTCCGCCGGTGCGGGAGACCGAGGCACGGGCGAAGACATGGGTGGGATTGTCGCTATCTGCGCTGGTGTTTCGCCAGCTGGAATGGGCTGCCAGCTGGGACTCCATTCGAAGTCCGGCGTGTGCGTCAGGCGACGTTCGTCCGTCCCATCGACGCGGACTACGAAGATGTCCGAGAATCCCGGGTCCTCCTGGGCAAAGCCGACGAAGGCGATCATGGTTCCATCCGGAGACCAGGTAGGCTGCTCGTCACCTAGGCAAACGGGAGGCGAAGCAGGCGGCGGTGAAGGCGGCGTGCATCGGTGATTCGGGATAAGAGGCCGTTGGTCGCTTCCATCAGCGTTCATGACGTAGAGGGCGCCCGACTCGGTCTCTCGTTTTGACACGAACACGATCTTCGAGCCGTCGGGCGACCAGTCCGGATCGATGTCCATTCCTGGCGAATCCGTAAGCCGCCTCTGGGCGCTCCCGTCGGCGTTCATTATGTAGATCTCAGTGCTCGCGATCTGAAAGTCATGTTTATCAAGAGTGCTTGAATAGGCGATACGAGCCCCATCCGGCGACCAGCTCAAGCTTGAGACGTCCGCATCGACCTCGGTTACAAGCGCGAAATTGTTCCCATCGGCGTCCATCATGTAAAGCCCCGAGCGACCATCAATTAAGCCGATGAAGGCAATCCGGGAGCCGTCCGGTGACCAGGCCGGGGGGCCCTTTACTAAAGGCGAGTCACCAGTCAGATTTGTGAGGCCGCTCCCGTCAGCGTTTATAGTGTAGATCTGCCCCGGGTCACGGAAGTCTGTCCGGACATCGAACGCCATCCGTGAGCCGTCCGGCGACCAATCGGGACTGCCCGGGGTGATGACGGCCGTTAGTTGCGAGTCCTTCGAGCCATCCGGACTCATAATCCGCAGCTCCTCCGATTGAGTATCGGGCCTCGACGGATCAGGCCCTGGAGTTAGGACATAGGCGATATTTCCGTTTGTTGGCAATTCGCGCGCGCTAGTCGAATCTACGCCCAGCGCGAATGACACAAGCGCCGACGAGACACCAAGTGCTAATCGAAGACTGCCCACGATCATCCGTGCTCCTGGCAAAGGCTTAACGTCGGCGGTGCAATAATAGTTACGTCATGCCAAGAAAGACGGCTTCTCGCGCGGGGAGGCGCAACCCGCTGAGTCTCTTCGCCGAAGCTGCCCGGACGCGCGCCGAGCGCCACGCACCGCTGGCGGCGCGGATGAGGCCGCGCACGTTGGAGGAGTTCGTCGGGCAGGAGCATCTGGTCGGCGAAGGGCGCGTGCTGCGGCGGGCGATCGACGCCGATGAACTGCCGTCAATGGTGTTCTGGGGGCCGCCCGGCTCCGGCAAGACGACGCTCGCCCGCATCATCGCGTCGCTCACGCAGTCGCACTTCGAGCTCGTCTCCGCCGTCGCCTCCGGCGTGGCCGACCTGCGGCGGGTCGTCGCCGAAGCGAGCGAGCGGCTCGGGGAACAGGGGCAGCGCACAATTCTGTTCATCGACGAGATCCATCGCTTCAACAAGGCGCAGCAAGATGTCGTTCTTCCTTATGTCGAGGACGGCACGGTCACACTCATTGGCGCCACGACGGAGAACCCATCGTTCGAAGTGATCTCGCCTCTGCTCTCGCGCTCCCGGGTCTTCAAGCTCGAGCCGCTCACCCCGGAGCAGGTCGAGGGCATCCTGAGGACCGCGCTGGCGGATGAGGAACGCGGCCTCGGCTCGATGCGAATCGAGATCGAAGACGAAACGTTATCCGCGCTCGCGAAGGTTGTCGGAGGCGACGCGAGGATCGCGCTGAACGCGCTCGAGCTGGCCGCGCAGACGACCCCGCCCGACGCGGGCGGCGTTCGCCGCGTAACCGTCGAGCGGGTCGAGGAGGCGCTCCAGCACCGGGCCGCGCTCTACGACCGCGCCGGCGACTGGCACTACGACATCATCTCCGCCTTCATCAAGTCGCTACGAGGCTCCGATCCCGACGCCGCGCTCTACTGGCTGGCGCGCATGCTGGAAGGCGGCGAGGACCCGCTGTTCGTCGCGCGGCGGCTCGTGATTCTCGCTTCGGAGGACGTCGGGCTGGCCGACCCGCAGGCGCTTCAGGTGACGATCGCCGCGCAGCAGGCGGTCCACTTCATCGGTATGCCTGAAGGGTTCTTCCCGCTCGCAGAGGCCACGATCTACCTGGCGACTGCACCGAAGTCGAACTCGGTCGGTTCGGCCTACGGGCGCGCGCTCGAGGATGCTCAGAGGACGCTGGCCGAGCCCGTGCCGCTGCACCTGCGGAACGCGCCTACGCCGCTGATGCGGAACATGGGCCACGGCCGCGACTACCAGTACGACCACGCCTTCCCCGGTCACTACTCCGGCCAAGAGCACGTGCCCGAGCAGCTGCGCGGCCGCCAGTACTACTTGCCGGGCGACCTAGGCTACGAGGAGCGCATCCGGGAATGGATGGAGCGCCTGCGCGGTCAGACGTCTGAGTGAGCGAAAAGCCACCGCGCATCATAGTTATCACCGGCATACAGGCCGCCGGGAAGTCCACCGTCGCGCGGTTGCTGGCGAGGCGTTTCGAGCGCGGCGTTCACATTGAGGTGGACGTGCTGTATCAGATGATCGTAGCTGGACGTGTCTTGCCAGAGGAGCCCGGCGTCATGCCGCCCGAAGCCGAGCGCCAGCTAAGGCTGCGGCTACTGAATGCCTGCCTGCTCGCGCGGTCGTTCTACGAGGCGGGGTTCAGCGTGGTGATCGATGACATCATCATCGGCGAGCGGTACGCCCACCTGAAGGAGGACCTGTCCGGGTTGCCGTTCGACCTTATCGTGCTCGCGCCGCGGGCCGAAGTTGTCGCGAAGGAGAGGGACGCCAGCCGCGGTAAGCGGGTCGTCCTAGGCGAAAAGTGGGCGACCACCCTTGACGGCGATTTGCGCCAAACGATGACCGGAATCGGCGTGTGGGTCGACAACAGCGATCAGACGCCGGAGGAGACGGTGGAGGAGATCGTCGGCCGACTCGACTTACAGACTATTGCTTGACGAGCCCGACTAGGTTTCCCTCCGGGTCCGCCATCTGCGCGACGGTCGGGCCGCCGGGCACGTCGAACGGTTGCATTACGGCGTGGCCGCCCATCTCCTCGGCGCGACGCAGCGTGTCGTCCAGGTCGAGTACCTGCACGAAGATGCTCACGCCTGGCGCTTCTGCCGGCCGAATGTGGCCGCCGACGCCTGCTTCCGGCCCGCCGATGCCGTGCTGGATGGTCATGATGCCCATCGGGTTGGCGCCGTCGATGTTCCAGCCGAAAAGCTCTCGGTAGAACTCGGCGAGGCGCTGCGGGTCTTTACCTCTGATCTCAAAATGCACTACAGGGCGGGTCATCTGGATGCTCCTTTCGCCGAGGCGATAGTAGCACGGAAAAAGGGAGCTCGTTTGACAGCACTCTCTCGACCGTCCTAGTATGGCGCCCGTTCCGCAGAGCGAGAGGAGTGGCAGATGCCCGCACGATCACCCGAAGAAGTGGACGCGCTGTTTGAGAAAGCTCTGAATGCCGGTAATCTCGAAGGCTTGGTCGCGCTTTACGAGCCGGATGCGACGCTGATATCGCAGCCCGGCCATGAGGCAAAGGGCCACGATGCGATTCGGGAGGCGCTGTCTCCATTGGTAGCGGGCAAGGCCCAGATCGACCTGAAAGTCGAGAAGACGGTGCGTTCGGGCGAAGAGCTGGCGGCAACGTACGGCGTCTGGACGATGAAGGCGGGCGATCAGGAGATTTCTGGAAAGACCATAGAAGTCGTTCGCCGGCAGCCGGACGGCACCTGGTTGTTCGTCATCGACGATCCCTTCGCCAGGAACTCCTAGCCGACGACTCGCTCGCCTTAAGCTTCGCGGCGCATTGTAACGCTACTGATACTCTTTGAGGTTGACACTACGCGGCGACCTCCATAGAATTCCAACAAACCTAAGAGCTACACGCCGAATCCTGCCGAGGTGGGACCGGGGGAACCAATTCAGGGGTGAAGCCGCTGTAGGCGACAGGGCTACTTTCCAGCCCTAACCCGTCAGCTAACCTCGTAGGCGTGGGAAAGTCGATCCGCGAATCGGGATCGGCTTATTTTATGCCCGAATCGTGATTCGCCGGGACCACGAAGAGGAGGAAAGGCATAGACCCGCAAACTTCACGGAGGACGGCTGGGTTGTCGGGGATACCGGTAGGTATCGACATCAGCCCCGCCGTCATCGGCCTGAGCCACACGCCGCTGGACGCCCCGCCTGTTTCGATAAGATCGCTTCCGGTCGCTTACGGTGGCGAAGCGCGTACAATCGCGCTGAACCCACCGCTCGCAATCGAGCGCGCGCTCGAGCCCCCGCGCATATCGGCGAGCCGAAAAAGGGCGATTCTTAAAAGGACGCTGGAAACCGTCCCGGCTCTTATCGCGATTACAGTCATTTCGTCGCTTGTCTGGGGCCCGCTGTTTGTGCCCGTCCCGTTCGCAATCGCCGTCCTCAGCTTTCACGCCTATTGGCTCTGGCGAGCCCAGATGACGGGCATTCACGCTTTCAAGGGGTTCCTGTTGCTTCGCCGGCATAAGAAGATCGACTGGCGGGAGCGCTATGACAAGCACGTTGCTGCCGGGCAAGCTGCGCTGCGCTGGGATGACGTTCGCCATATAGTCGTCATTCCGAACTACACCGAGAGCGCCGAAAAGCTACGCCTATGCCTAAACTCGCTGGCAGAGGGCGAAGTTCCCGACAAGATCATCGCCGTGCTCGCGATGGAAGAGCGCGAAGGAGCTGAGGGACGACGCCGGGCTGAGCTGCTCATGGCTGAGTACAGCGGGCGGCTGGGCGGGATCTTCGCCGCCTATCACCCGTGGGGAGTGCCGGGTGAGGTAGCGGGGAAGGCTTCGAACGAAAACTGGGCGGCGAGGCGCGCGAAGGAGATCGTCGTCGACCGCTGGGGTCACGATATCGAAAGCATCACGATTACCAGCTGCGACGCCGACACGGTGTTCGACCCGAAATACTTCAGCTGCCTGACTTACCACTTCACTACGAACCCGGAGCGCTACCGCCGCTTCTGGCAAGGCCCCATCATGTACTACAACAACATCTGGAATGTGCCGGCCCCGCTCCGCCTGCCGCACGCGATCGCCGGGCTCAACCACCTTGGCCGTCTCTCCCGCACGCTCTTACGAAACGTGTTCCCGCAGTCGACTTACAGCCTTAGCCTGCGAATGGCCCATGAAGTGGACTACTGGGACCCGGACATCATCCCCGAGGACTGGCACATGTTCCTCAAGTGCTACTACAACCTCGGCGGGATGGTTGATGTGGACACGATGTATACGCCGATCTACATGGACGGCATCCGCTCGCGCACCTATGCCCGCACCTTCGTCAGCTATTTCGAACAGGCGCGCCGGCATGCCTGGGGTTGTTCGGACATACCATATGCCGTCCAGCATGTCATTGATCATCCGGAAATCCCCATGGGCGCGCGGCTGCGCCGCCTCTGGGCCCTCTGCGAGAGTCACTTCCTATGGTCCACACAGTGGTTTCTCGTGACGCTCGGGCGCGTCGTGCCGTTCCTACTTGTCTCTCTCGGCGTGACTGACCTGCCTGCGTGGTTCCCCGGCATCTCGCACTGGCTGTTAGCGCCCTGCGCCGGCACTCTATTGCTGATCGTCACGCTGGATACCATCATGCGCCCGAAGCGGCCGGCGAGCTTCCGCTGGTGGCATTTCCCGTTCCAGTACGTGCAGTGGTTCGGCATGGCGGTCATCACCTTCTTCTCCTCCGCGCTGCCCGCACTCGACGCCCAGGTCCGCCTCGCGCTGGGGAAGCGGCTCGAGTACAAGGTCACCGAGAAGGCCTGACCGAAGCTCTCGGCCATTAGCTATCAGCTCAGACATGGGCGCTGCTCTGACTCGTTGGCGCTCCGTGGGACAGCCGACGAAAGAAGAGCTCGAATCGATCTTCCGCGATGAGGGACTCCGCCCGAGCTGGTGGTCGAACGCGCCCGGCGACCGTTATAGCGCGCACAGCCATCCGTACCACAAGGTTCTGTATTGCGCCCAGGGCAGCATCCGCTTCGACCTGCCCGCCTCGGGCGAGAGCTTCGAGCTTCACCCCGGCGACCGGATCGACATATCACCGGGCACGCACCACTCGGCGTTGGTTGGACCCGAGGGAGTCACGTGCGTCGAGGCGGCACGAAGCGCTTAGGCGGACTGGCACTCAGCCGGTCGATGCCACCCGCGGCGAACGCTCTGTAATAAACTGGTAAGAAATCGCCGCTACGCTTGTTTCGAGACGAACGCTGCTATGACTCGAGAACGCATTCTCGTCGTTGAGGACGAACCAACCGTGGCGGAGGTCGTAGACCGCTACCTGCGCCGGGACGGGTACAACGTTTGCGTAGCTCACGATGGCCTAGATGGCATGGAGGCATACGACCGCTTCCAGCCGGACCTCGTCGTCTTGGACCTTATGTTGCCGGGTCTGGACGGAATGGAGGTCT
>VBEI01000164.1 GCA_005882715.1 Chloroflexota bacterium
CTCTTCTTCGATAATCGCCTCCACACGCTCCACCTCGTGCTGCCGTCCATTCATCCCACTGGCCGTCACCGCCTCGATGTCGTCGATGTCGAACAGGTGGACGCCTGCTATCTCGCCAACGGCTGGGTTGATGTCTCTAGGGACCGCGATGTCGATGAACAGGAGCCCGCGGCCGTTCCGACCGGCCATGGCCGGCTGAACATCGCGCGGCCCGACGATGAAGCCGTCCGCCGCGGTGCCGCTGATGACGATATCCGCCCCGGCTAGCGCACCCGAGAGGTCCGAGAGCGCCACCGCGCCGGCCGCCCGGCCCATCTCCGCCGCGAGCTCCCGAGCGCGCTGAAGAGTCCGGTTCGCGACCACGATCTGCGCGCCGCCGGTCTCAGCGAGCGCCCGCGCCGCAAGCTTTCCCATGCTTCCGGCGCTGATGACGAGGACAGTCTTCCCGGCCAGGTCCCCCAGCCTGTTTCGGGCCAAAGTGACCGCTGCCGACCCAACCGAAACTGCGTGACGCCCGATGTGCGTCTCTGTCCTCGCTCGCTTGCCCGCGCTGATCGCGGAGTGGAATAGCCTGGAAAGCGTGCCGTTGAGTGTACCCGCCTGCGTCGCCGCCGACATCGCCTCGCGCACCTGCCCGAGGATCTGCGATTCGCCGAGCACCATCGAGTCGATGCCCGCCGACACGCGGAACAGATGTCGCGCGGCCTCCGCGTGCTGGTATGCGTAGAAGCGCGACGTATCGATCGCCGTGCCCTTCACGCCATTGAGCATGGAAATGAGCAGGGCTGTGTTCGAGGGGCCACCGGTCAAGGTGGCGTAAATCTCCGTGCGGTTGCATGTTGAGAGTAGGACCGCGCCGCCTAGCGCCTCGCCGAGACGCGCGACCGCCGCGGCCATCTCTTCGGACGAGAACGCCAGCTGTTCTCGCTCTTCCACCGGCGAGGTCTGGTGATTCAAGCCGACGACGCTAACGACCGTCTGCTCTGATTTCATGTCGCACTCACCGGCTCTGACAGCGATCGCAGCAGCCGCTCTTTCGCTTCCGCACGTTTGCCCTCAGCGAGAAGCCGGCGGAGGTCGTTGTCCAGCGCCTTGTTCCAGACCTCGGAGTCTACAAGCATCCCCTTCTCGCGAAGTTCGGCCCGCACTTCAGCGGCCAGCTCGAGCATCAGGGCGTAGTCCTCGGTGAGGAACGTCTCGATCTCCTCGCGCATCTTGCGGGCCATCGCCGGGCTCGTCCCGCTCGTGGAAACGGCGACGATCAGGTTTCCTTGCTGAGCGATCCCGGGCATGATGAAGTCGCAGTACGGCGGATCGTCCACAGCGTTGACCCATACCCGCCGTTCCTTGCCCTCGGCAGCGACGGTGGCATTGACCGAGCGGTCGTCAGTGGCCACGAACGCGAGTAAGTACCCCTCCAGGTCGCCCGGCTCGTAGTCCCGCTCGACATGCCGGAAGCGACCGCCCGCAGCGAGCGACGCCATCTCTTGATTCAGATCAGGACTGACGACGGTCAGCTCGGCACTGGCCTTCAGGAGTCCCACCACCTTCTGATGCGCGATATTCCCGCCGCCGATGACGATGACGGGCTTGCCGGCGATGTCGAGGAAGACCGGGTAGTAGCGCATTCCCCCAGGGCGCACGGACGGTTACCGTCTGGCGAGCGTCGCCATCGCCGCCTCGTCATAGGACTCGGCGACCGAGAGCAGCTCCTGGTCCGCGAGGTTCGAGAGATGCTCCCACATTTCGAGAACTTCGTCGGCTGAAAGGTCGTTCTTCTGCGCCTCCTCCCGCGCCGCTTCATCCAACCGCTTGCGAAAGAACGTGAATCCCTCCAGCACGTCGCGCAGGCTTAGCCCATCGCGAAAGAGCAGCGCGCCGTAGTCGTGCAGAATATCCCGAGCCTCATCCAGCAATTCGGCCCGGCGCGAGCCTTTCGCCAGGTATTCCGAGACGAGCGACACGAGGCGGCGGCCGTAGTTGCGTGCCGAGTCCCTATCATCCTCCGCGAGGCCGGAGTACCAGGTCTGGTTGCGGCCCCGCTGAAGCCGGCGCCGGATCCGCGAGAGGGCTACCTGACTAATAGATGTAAAGGGCTCTCGTGTGCTGGCCGCATGCCCGGCCATCATCGCCCGCAGGTCGTCCTCCGAGAAGCGGCGATGGCCTCCCGGCGTCCGGAAGGAGCGGGTGTGCCCAGCGTCAGCCCACCGTCTCAGGGTGGACTCATTGACTCCGAGCCCACCGTCTCAGGGTGGACTCATTGACTCCGAGGAGTTTGCAGGCCTGTCCGAGCGTGATCCAGCGGGTGGACAGTGTTTCGGGGTCGTCACGAAAGCGGGTCATCGTGGTCATGGGGCGAACCTCACTAAATTATGCAAAACGATAGGACGGGTGTAACTCTGACGTAGATTTTAGGGGCGCATAGATTTGGCTGTCAACCGAGGAATTATTACAACTTTATACCGATTATTCCCCACGTTCTGCAGCCGTCGTGACATCCGCCAGGCACATTCTGCCGGACGACAATCTTTCGAAATTACTTGGCTCCTTCAAGAGCTGCTTGTGTGTACGGGACGATCGTCTGGCGCATGTCCACGCGTGAATCCAGGTGAGCGCCGAGACCGCTGAGCAGGCCGACGACGCGGCCGATCAGCAGAAACTCGCGCGGGATGTCCGTTATCGGGTTGGCGCGGACGGCCTTCGCCATCCGTTGGTTGGCTTCGGCGACGATATCCGGGTCGGCGTAGGCCCGGCCCTCCTTGCCGTACTCCGTAAAGCTTCGTCCCAGCTCGAGGTACACGGCCGTGTCCTGCGGTTTGCGCACCTTGACGCCGAGGTCTAGAAACCCCTGGATCATGTTCGGGATGTTCCAGGTGAGCATCGCGTTCACTAGCCGCGCGTAGCCGAGCCGGAACTTGTCGTCGAGCTGCCGGCAGAGGCCGAAATCGAGCATGATCAGCTTCGGCCCGGGTTGCACGAAGAGGTTTCCCGGGTGCGGGTCGGCGTGGAACATCCCATGGAGGTAGAGCTGCTCGCAGTAAGCGTCGATCACGAGCTGCGCGACCGCCTGCGGGTCGGTCCCCTGCCGGTGGAGACCCTCGAGGTCCGTGATCTTGACGCCCTCGAGATACTCCATCACGAGCACGCGCCGCGTGCTGTACTCCCAGACGATGCGCGGGACGATGATGTCGCCGCGCTGCGCGGGCGCCCAGCCGCGGCCGCCGCCGTCCTCGCCCAGCTCCGACCTCCGGCCATGAGCTCGATCCTCGAAGTTCCGGGCGATGATCTCGGCGTTGTGGCCCTCATTGATAAAGTCCAGCTCCAGCGGAACGTTGTGCGAGATCTCCTCGATCAGCGGGGTGAAGTCGAGGTTGCGCTCGAACCTGGCGAGGATTCGCAGCAGGAAGCGGATGTTGCGCAAGTCGTTGTCGACGATGCTCTGGATGCCCGGGTACTGCACCTTGACCGCGACTTCGCGGCCGTCGTGCAGGCGCGCGCGGTGCACCTGGGCTAGCGAAGCAGCGGCGATCGGCTGCTCGTCGAACTCGGCGAAGACCTCGCCCAGTGGGCGGCCTTCCATGAAGGGCTGCCGCTCGATCCGGCGCTTGATGACGGCGAACGGCCTCGGCGGTACGCGGTCCTGGAGCCGCGAGAGCACGGCGATATACTCGTCCGGGATCAGGTCTGGGCGCGAGCCGACGATCTGGCCGAACTTGATGAGCAGCCCCTGCCGGCGTATCGCCAGGTCGTAGAGCCGCCGGGCCGAGTCGGTATGGTGGCGCGACCGGCGCTCGTCCGCGTCTTTGAGGCCGAGCCGCTTCTCGGCCACGGTGATCGCCTTGTAGCCGAGGTAGACGCGGGCGGCGAGCGCGGAGGTGGCGAAGAAGCGGGCGGCGCGGTCGCTCAGGCGCATGGCTGTACCAGTATGGAAGGAGCCGGGAGGGAGGAGCAAGGCAATCGGCAATCGGCCATCGGCAATCGGCAGTCCAGGTGCTTGATTGATGCGAGCTTAAGGCTTGATTGCTTTTCGAGAAAACGTCGCGTTTGCGGCTGCGGCGGTGTTGGGGAAGTCCAGAACTTCTCGATTGTTTTGGTCTTGAATGAGTTTTGATTGAGGTGTTTCAACGCAGATCATCGCTGATTTTTCGCGCGCACATGGACGCAGACTCTAGTTCGGGGCATTTACGCACCTCCGTTTTCAGGGTAGTAGAAGCAGCTCGGAAGTCCAAGGGGGAAGTGGCACTGCTGCTTAGAGGTAGAGGTAAGAGGTGAGAAGTCAGAGGTAAGAGTGGACAACTCATATCATCCTGAGCCTCCGCGCGGGGGAAATCGGGAGCCGTGCGACAGGGTTGACTTCGCAGTGCGAGCGGCGCGCGGTAATCGCGAAGGATCTCGGCGGCCACGATGGAGTACTCATAGCGAGTCGCCGAGATTCTTCGCGCTTGGAGCGGGCGGCCGGGATGGATGCGAGCCTGTTCGGTGGACACCGTATTCGGGGAAATGGTGGGGCTCAGAATGACATGAGGTAGAGGCCTGGAAGGCGCTCTGCTACAAAATGGGGACATGGCCCCGGGGGCGAGGCACCCATAAGGCGGGTCGCACTGCTCCAAGGGATCGTTTATCGTCAGGCCAACAAGTTCCTGCGGTCGTGGGTGCCTCGCCCCTACGCGATATGCCGTGTTGTCGCCCAGCTCGGCCGGTCCTAAGGCGGGCACGCCCTCGAGACGCTGCCATCCAACAGCCCCACCCCTCCGGGCTCCTCGGGACGCGCGGGAAGGGGCGAGGCCTACGTCGGGGTCGGAAGCTTCGACAGGCTCAGCACGAACGGTGGGGTGAGGGCCGACGCAGGCCCACCCGTGGAGGCCTGAAGGCGCTCCGCTACAAACGGGGACATAGGCACCGTAGGGGCGAGGCACCCATAAGGCGGATAGGCATTCTCCAAACATCTTCATTCTTTCGCCAACCAAGCTCCTGCAGTCATGGGTGCCTCGCCCCTACAGCCCATCGATTTGACGTTCTCCGCCGCA
>VBEI01000071.1 GCA_005882715.1 Chloroflexota bacterium
CCATGGGCGACAAGTCCGCCGCACGGGACCTCGCCGATTCCCTCGGCGTGCCGACCATTCCGGGTTATCACGGTGAGGGCCAGGACATTGCATTGCTCCAGGCCCAGGCCGAGAAGATCGGCTACCCGCTCATGGTCAAGGCCGCGATGGGCGGCGGCGGCCGTGGCATGCGGCTGGTCGAGTCACCCGACGACCTAGAGAATGCCGTCGAGAGCGGCCACCGCGAGGCCGAGCGCGCCTTTGGCGACGGCCGCCTCCTCCTAGAGCGCGCCGTGCAGAACGCCCGCCACATCGAGGTCCAGGTCCTCGCGGACTCGCTCGGCAACACCGTTCACCTGGGCGAGCGCGACTGCTCCGTCCAGCGACGCCACCAGAAGGTCGTCGAAGAGACGCCTTCTCCCGCCGTCGATGATCAGCTACGCGTCCGTTTCGGCGAAGCCGCCGTCCGTTTGGCGAAGGCGGTCTCCTACCAGAGCGCCGGCACGGTCGAATTTCTCCTCGCCGCCAACGGTGACTTCTACTTTCTCGAGATGAATACCCGCCTTCAGGTGGAGCACGGCGTTACGGAGCTCGTAACCGGACTCGACATCGTGGCTCTTCAACTCTCCATCGCCGCCGGAGAGAGACTTCCGTTCGAGCAGAACGGCGTAACTTTCACTGGACATGCCATCGAGTGCCGCGTTTATGCCGAGGACCCCCTTAAGCATTACCTGCCGAGCCCCGGGCGCATCACGGCTTTCGAAACACGGGCGGGCGAAGGCATCCGGAATGACGTGGGCACCTACGCGGGCGACGAGGTCAGCACCTACTATGACCCGCTTCTCGGCAAGCTGCTGACTTGGGGCCACGACCGGGCAGAGGCACTCCGCCGCATGGAACGCGCGCTCGCCGCCTATCGAGTTGAAGGCGTACACACGAACCTGCCGCTCCTCCGCGCCATCATCGCGCACCCCGATTTCTGCTCGGGGGAAGCGACCACCGAATTTCTCGATCTCCACGTAAGCCCGGAGGCGCTCGCTCTCGCGGCCACAGAGGAGGCACTCATTTCGACTTTCGGCGCGCTCGCCGTCGGCATCGATGACAGCACCCTGCCGGACCCCTGGCTGATGGCCGGCCCACACCGCCCCGGAGGCCGGATGGTGCTCGCCCTGCGCTCGGAAGGGACCCCCGAAGTCATCGAGGGCCAGCGCGTCGCCGGCAGCGCCAATGAATGGCGCATGAGTGTCCAGGGTCGCGACAGGAGCGTGCGGTTCTCTCGCGTTCCCCCCAACCGCATCATCGCTGAGACGGACGCTCGCGCCTGGCCGGCCGAGGTGAATAGGACTGCATCCGGCGTGGTCATCACGACGTCTGGCAGGGCGTTCTCGTTTGAATGGGCGTCTGGCGAAAGGCACGCCGCCCACACCGATGCACACCGGCAGCGCGGGCTGACCGCGCCGATGCCGGGCCTTGTCCTGAAAGTCCTCGTGCGGACAGGCGAGAAAGTGCGCGCACACCAGACGCTCATCGTGCTGGAGGCGATGAAGATGGAGCACAACATTGACGCGCCGTACGACGGGACCGTGAAGAAGGTCAACTGCGCGGAGGGCGGACGCGTGGCCGAGGGCGCGGTGCTAATCGAGCTGGAGCGACTCGCGGCGAAATGAGATCTCCCAATCGAGTCGTGATCACCGAGGTAGGGCCGCGGGATGGGCTCCAGAACGAGAGTCGCGCCATACCGCTCGACCGGAAGATCGCCCTGGTGGATGCTCTCTCGGCTTGCGGTCTGACCAGAATCGAGGCTGCATCTTTCGTAAGCCCCAAAGCCATCCCACAAATGGCTAACGCGGCCGAAGTGATGGCGGGCATTCGGCGGCGCCCCGGCGTCACCTACGTCGGCCTAGTACCGAACGACGTAGGCGCCCGCAATGCGATCGAAGCTCGCGTCGATGAGATCGCCGTTGTTGTGTCAGCTAGCGAGTCACACAATCGCGCCAACGTCAACCGCACCGTCGCCGAATCGCTTGAGGCCATCCGCGGCATCGCCTCGTTATGTCGCGAAGCAAGCATACCCTGGACCGGCTACATCTCGACTTCCTTTGGTTGCCCCTATGAGGGGGCGGTGGATGTCGCCCGCGTGTTCGAGATTGCCGAGCGCCTGCGCGATACCGGTGCGGAAGCAATCGCCCTGGGTGACACGATCGGAATCGCGAATCCGCGCCAGGTCTTCGAGACGGTAATTGAATTCTTCCACAAGCTTCCTGACATGCCACTGCGCCTGCATTTTCACGATACGCGCGGCATGGCGCTGGCAAACGTAATCGCCGCCATTGAGGCAGGCGCCAGCCAGTTCGACGGCTCTGTGGGCGGCCTCGGCGGTTGCCCCTATGCGCCGGGCGCCTCGGGCAACGTCGCCACCGAGGACCTCGTCGCGATGCTCCACGCCATGGGCATCGAGACGGGCGTGCAATTGGACGGGCTGCTTGACGCCGCCTGGCTCGCCGAAGAAATCGTCGGACGCCCGCTTGATGGGCGCGTCAAGCGCGCGTTCCCTCGCCCGGCGTCCAGCCAACACGCGGCTCAAGCGGATTATGTCTCCTGATCTGATCGACCCTTCAGAACGAAATACCCACAGAGAGGACGGGGACCTGGCGGACGGACTTCGCCGCCGGGACCCGCTTGCTATGGAGATTCTTTACGAACGGCTAGGCCGTCAGGCCTTTGGTCTTGCCTATCGGATTCTCGGCGACGGCCCTTCCGCAGAAGACGCCGTCCAAGAAGCCTTGCTCACCGTCTGGCGACAGGCAGACCGGATCGACGCCGCTCGCGGAAGGCTCAACTCGTTCGTCCTGACCCTCGTACACCACAAGGCGATCGATGCTTTGCGAGTGAAACGAGGTCAACAGGCACGGCAGATCTCCGTAGACTTCGCGGAGGTCGAAAAGGTAGGCGCCGACTTCTCCGAGCGTGTGCTTCAGTCAATCGCGAGCGGCGAAGTGCGAGCGGCCCTGACGAGGCTCCCCGAAGAACAACGGCGTCCGATCGAGATGGCGTATTACGAGGGGCTGACGCACCTGGAGATAGCCGCGGCATTGGATCTGCCGTTGGGCACCGTCAAGAGCAGGCTTCGGCTCGGCCTCGAAAAGCTGAGGGTGGCACTGAGAGCTGGATCTGGTGATGAACTGCGACGAAGTTGAAGACATCTTAGGCGCCTACGCTCTGGATGCGTTGCCGGGCGAACTTTCGGCTGACGTCACGGCCCACCTCGCCACGTGCTCGAAGCACCCGGAGGCTGCCGAGCTGCGGGCCGTTGCCGGTGCGCTCGCTTTCGCCGCGCCGGAAGCTCAGCCATCCGCTGCCCTCAAGACGCGTCTGCTGGAGGCCCTTCGTGAGGAGTCAGAACCGGCCGATGCAGCCCCGCGACGCATCGGCATTCTCGGCTGGCTCAAGCCGCCGGTTCGCCAACGGGCGGTTCCGTACGCGCTGGCGGGGGCGCTTGTCATTGCCCTCATCGCGCTCGTCATCACTAACGTGGGGGGCTCCGATGAACCCCGCCGGGCCGCTAGTTCTCTCTCGGGAGAGAACAATGCGGGCGCCGTCGTATACGAGCTGGAAGACGGGATAATCGTCCTCGACGCAGAAGGACTGAAGCCGTTGGACACTGCCCAAACGTACCAGCTCTGGTCGATTGCCTCCGGGAAGCCTTCGAGCCTCGGCCTTATCGGCACCGCGCCGAACGGCGAGGCGCTCGCGGTCGTGCGGGCCGATCTGAACGCCATCGAATCACTCGCCGTAACGATCGAGCCGGCCGGTGGCAGCATCGCACCCACTACTGATCCGGTCCTCGAAGGCAAAGTCTGATCGCCCCGAGCTAGATTCCAGAATTTTTCCCGCAGGCAGGTGATCTGCCTCCTCTCTTCCTGCGAACTACTAGCAGATGGCGTCGCCTGGTTAACGTCCGACGCCACCAAGCCTCGCCGGCAACGGGCTTCGACGATCTTCAAGAATGGGAGGTTATGGGATTGCGAAAGCTACTCTTTTCCATTTCGCTTACGCTTATGGCTGCGGCGGCGATGATTGCGGTCATCGTCGGGGAACCGTCGTCTAACTCGGAGGCTTCGAGCCACCGCGACGCCCCACTGATTACGGAGGACCCGACAGCCGACAACACGGACGTCTACGCCTTCGTGAGCACCGAGCCGAGGCGTCAGGATCATGTCACGCTCATTTCCAACTTCATCCCGTTAGAGGAACCGGGCGATGGGCCGAACTACTACCGGTTCTCGGACAACGTGCTCTACGAGATCAAGGTCGATACGAACGGTGATGCCAAACCCGACCTGACCTATCAGTTCAACTTCAATACCCAGATCGGCGCCATCACGCCCAACACGTTCCTCTACAACACCGGCAAGATTGGGCTGCCGCCTGATCCCAGCGACCCGTCCTCGCAATACACGAACCTCAATCAGCAGCAAAGCTACACAGTGACTGAGGTTGGCGGGAAGTCTAGGCAGGGCGACGACGATGACGACAGCGGGGGCGGGCAGCGCGAAGCACATGTGCTGCTGAGCAACGCGCGCGTCGCACCGATACACGTAGGCCCCAGGTCCACGGGAACTCCCGAAGAGTACGAGAGTCTCGCGAACGCTGCTGTCCACACTATTGGCAGCAGCCCGAACGACGTCCGCGTCTTTGCTGGCCAGCGGGACGACGGGTTCTACGTCGACTTGATGGGCAACTTCGATCTCCTCAATCTACGCAACCCGGGGGTGGATACCGTTAGCGGATTCAATGTCCACACAATCGCGATCGAGATTCCAAAGTCCCGTCTAGCAGCTGCCGGAGACACCGATGGCGTCATCGGTGTCTGGTCCACAGCGAGCCGCCCGAAGGGAAGCGTCCTTCGGGACAACGATGATGAGTCTCAGCATTCCGGTAAGTTCGTGCAGGTCTCGCGGCTCGGTAACCCGCTGGTCAATGACGTTCTGATGCCACTCAGCTTCAAAGACAAGTTCAACGCTCCCCAGCCGAAGGACGACGCCAAAAACATCGAAAACTTCATCGTTAACCCCGGCAGTAGCCTGGGTGGGGCCGCTTTCGTGCCGCTGTTGAACAGCGTCACCGGTTGCACGCCGACCGACGGCCGCGCGGACCTGGACCTCGTGCTTCTTAAGGGCATACCTGCTGGTACCCTCGGCCTTCCCGGCACTCAGGATACCCAACATGAAGGCGGCCCGGTGCCAGCAGACGTGCTCCATTTGAACACGAACGTCGCGCCCACAACTGGGACCGGTTCATACAGCCCTCTTGGCGCCTTCGGAGGGGACGTCGCTGGCTTCCCGAATGGCCGCCGCGTCGGCGATGACGTGCTCGATATCGACGCTCGTGCAGCCGCAGGTGGCATCCTACATCTCCTTGGGGCCATCAACTGCCCTGCTTCCCTGGGCATCTCCGACAACGTCCAGGCAAACGATGTTCCATATCTTGATCACTTCCCGTATCTTGGCCTGCCCCACCAGGGGTACAACCATGAGCACGACCACGGCGTGTCGGTGTTTAGCGTGGCAACGCTTGGGATGGGCCTGCTCGGATTCATCCTCGCGGTCGCTGTGGCTGGCCCGCGCGTGATCGGCTCAATCCGGAAGCGAATCCAAGGGTAGTGCCGATTCCGGGAGGGGCCGTCCGCCCCGGCGGCCCCTCCCAGCCGACGGGACAGTCTATGAGCAGGGTGAATCGTCTCGCAGGAGTGACAGCAGTCCTCCTACTCCTCGCCGGCGCCACTGGGTTCCTATCCATCGCGAGGTTCTTGTCTGGTTCCGAAGAGGACAATAGCGATCGCGCAGCCCCTATCGCGTCAGCGGCGGATCGGGCAATCACTCAGCTCCAACAGCGTCTTGCCAGCAAACCGAATGATCTCGTATCTCTTGACGGCCTTGGATCTGCTTACCTGCAAAAGGCGCGAGAGAGCGGCGACCCCGCCTTTTACACGAAAGCCGGGGGTCTGTTTGACAAGGCGCAGGCGATCGACCCAACTGACCAAGAGGGCATCACCGGTGCAAGCAGGTTGGCTGCGGCCCGTCATGACTTCGCCCGGGCGCTGGAACTGGCCCAGCAGGCTCTCCGGCTGGACCCAGACGACCCAGACATTCAGGGCGCACTTGGCGACGCGCTCGTCGAGCTCGGCCGCTACGACGAGGCGAGGTCTGCCTTCCAGCGCATGCTCGATGCTCGTCCCGATCTCAACGCTTACGTCCGTATAGCCTATGTCCGCGAGCTTTACGGCGATTCAGTTGGGGCGATAGAAGCGATGAAACTCGCCGTTGAAGCCGTCCGTCCTGGTGGCGAGACCGCCGCGTGGGTGCACTGGCAGTTGGGCAATATCTACTTCAACACAAACGCGCCGGACAACGCCGCCGCCGAGTATCGAGCTGCGCTTGACGCGTTTCCCGGATACGTCCATGCGGTCGCCGGGAATGCTCGCCTCGCCGCGGCTCGCGGAGACTACGAAAAAGCCATCGAGCTGTATCGGGATGTTACAGCCCGTCAGCCTGTCGTCGACTACGTAGCAGCCCTTGGCGACGTTTACCGCGCCGCCGGCCGCGATGGCGAAGCGCAACGCCAATACGATCTTGTCGGTGCAATCGACAGCCTCTACCGAGCGAATGGCATTGACACCGATCTCGAAATGGCTCTCTACATGGCGGACCACGATCTCAATCGCGACGATGCCCTGGGCCAGGCCCGTGCCGCATACGAAGCACGTCCCGGGAGCATCCGTGCCGCCGACGTCTTGTCTTGGGCGCTCTACAAGATCGGGAAGAACGACGAGGCGCTGAACTACTCCCGCGAGGCGTTACGCCTTGGGACGCAAGACCCGATGATCCTTTTCCACGCGGGCATGATCAACTACAAAGTCGGCGATCGAGATGCGGCGCGAGACTATCTCTCACGGGCCATCCAGATCAACCCAAGCTTCTCGATCCTTTACGGTGAACAGGCGCGGACCACACTGGAAGACCTGCAGAACGCGGTGAAAAGACAAGAATGACTCTTTCTGCAAGCGCTGAATTCTCCCGGCCCTCCGCACCGGCCTCGCTTTGATCAAGTCAGTCGCTTGCATCCGCGTAGCGGCTGAAGCCCACCACCGGGCAATTTCACAATCACCTGTGGTACATTGGCTGGCGCACGCTGATATCCAGGGGGAATCAATGGCGTCTGTCTCGAAGGCTTACGAAACGCTGCTTTACGAACCGGACGGTAATGTTCTCGTAATCACTCTCAACCGGCCGGAAAAGCTGAACGCGTGGAACGGCAAGATGGAGAGCGAGTTTCTAGATGCTCTCGACGCTGCCTCCTCCGACGCTGCGATACGAGCAATCGTGGTCACGGGAGCCGGCCGCGCCTTCTGCGCAGGCGGAGACATAAGCGCCTGGTCTGAAGACCTGACTTCCGGTAACAGTCGCAGACAGGCTTCCCCGCTGCTTGCCCGCGACGGAAGCCCGGAAGTGCCCATCGCGCTCGCCCGGAGCAAACCCGTTATTGCCGCCATTAACGGACACGCCGTTGGCATCGGCCTGACGGTGACGCTCGCTTGCGACATGCGAATCGCGTCTGAGCGCGCCCAATTCTCCGCTCGTTTCGTAAAAGTGGGCCTTACGCCGGAATGTGGCAGCACCCGCTACCTTCCATTGGTCGCCGGAATGGGAAACGCGCTTTTTATGGCTTTGACGGGGCGGATGATCGATGCCACTGAGGCCAAGGAACGGGGCATCGTGGACCGCGTAGTACCCCACGACTCGCTCTTAGAGGAAGCGATGGCGCTTGCGGATGAAATCGCTGCGAACCCTCCGTCAGCCGTTTGGCTGGCCAAGCGGCTGATCCATGAGAACGCCAATGAAAGCAACCTGCGACGTGTCGTCACGGCCGAGGGGTTTGCGATCCGTGAAGCCCGGCGGCAGCCGGACCATGCCGAGGCCGTGCAGGCGTTCGTCGAGAAGCGAGCGCCTAACTTCGGGGGCTAACAAATCGACCGTTGGGGGATGACATATCCGCTCGAAGGGATTCCTCTCTCCGAGCACGAACCCGTTCTCCGGACTGCGGAGGAACTTGGCTACACTGATGCTTGGACGGCTGAGGTCAACGCGAACGATGCCTTCACGCCGCTCGCTGCGTTCGCCACATGGGCTAAAAACACCAGGCTCGGCTGCGCAATCGCCAACATTTACACCCGCACGCCAACACTGCTGGCCCAGACGGCATCCGCTTTGGCGGATCTCGCCGCCGGGCGGTTCTGTCTCGGACTCGGGACGAGCTCGCCTGCCATCGTCGAGAACTGGAACGGCGTCGCTCTTGAACAGCCGGTCGCGCGCATGCGTCAGACGCTTGCTTTCCTCAAAGAGGCACTCACCGGCGAAAAGATGGCCGCCACGATCGGGCCGTATAACATTCGTGGCTTTCGCCTGGCGCGACCCCCGAGCGCGCCGCCGCGTGTTTACGTTGCCGCGTTGAGAGAGAAGATGCTGCGTTTAGGCGCGGCCGAAGCGGACGGTGTCATCACGAACTACATATCTCCCGATGACGCTCGGAAGATCTCGGCCGTAGCCAATGACGCTGCGAAGGCGGCCGGCAAGGAGGCGCCGGATATAGCCTGCCGCATATTCGTTATTGCGACTGAGGACGAGAACGCCGCTCAGATGATCGGGCGCTTCATCGTCTCCGGTTATCTCACGACTCCCTATTATTACGCGTTCCACGAGTGGCTCGGCCGTGGCGACGCGCTCGCCCCAATGATGAAGGCCTGGCAGTCCGGCGAGCGCCAGCAGGCAGTTGGCCTGGTGCCGACGCGGGTCGTCGAGGAGATCTTCGTCTACGGCAGCCCGGAGGCGTGCCGGGAGAAGATCCGAGGTTATTGCGAAAACGGGATAACGACGCCCATTATTAATATCATCCCGACAGTCAGGGAGCCGACGGGGCAGCGAGAACAATGCATTGCCTGGCTCGAAAAGCTGGCGCCCAGATAAGGAGGAGCAGATGCCCGACCTAAAGATGACGCCCGAAATAAGAGAGATGCGACAACGAGTCAGTGCCTTCATGGACGAGAACATCTATCCGAACGAGGGCCCTCTTTCGGAGCACAATGGTGAATCAGAAGCGCTAATGAAAGAGCTTCAGAGCAAGGCCAAGGCGATAGGCATCTGGGCGCTGCATCTGCCCGCAGAGGCCGGTGGGCAGGGAATCGGCTTCATGCCGTATGTGTACGTCAACGAGATTCTGGGCCGCAGCCCCTACGCGCCACGCGCGTTCGGGTCGCAGGCGCCGGATTCGGGCAACGCCGAGATCCTCTGGCAGTTCGGTACGGATGAGCAGAAGGCGCGCTGGCTGCGACCACTCGTCAATGGTGACATCCGATCGTGTTTCTCAATGACTGAGCCAGAGGTCTCGGGCGCGGACCCGACCGGACTTCAGACGCGCGCCGTGCGCGACGGTGATGAATGGGTGATCAACGGGCACAAGTGGTTTACGAGCGGCGCCATCGGGGCCTCGTTCGCGATAGTCATGTGCGTCACCGATCCCGATGGTAATCCGCACCGCAGGATGAGCCAGATAATTGTCCCTACCGACGCGCCGGGTTTCGAAATCGTCCGGCCGGTTCCTGTGATGGGGGAAACCGCCGGCGCCCACTGCGAGATTTATTATCGGGATTGCCGGGTGCCCGTCACTTACACCCTGGGCCAGCCGGGAGATGGATTTCTTATTGCGCAGAAACGGCTGGGGCCCGGGCGCATTCATCACTGCATGCGTTGGCTCGGCCAGATGCAGCGCGCGTTCGAATTGATGTGCCGCCGCGCTTTAGACCGGCGCGCGTTCGGCGGCACTCTCGCCGACAAGCAGACGGTACAAAACTGGATCGCCGATTCCATCGCCGAAATCCAGGCGGCGCGCCTGCTCACGGTGCACGCCGCGCAGAAGATCGACAGCGGCGAGGACCCCCGCGTTGAGATATCGGTAATCAAGTTCTTCGGCGCGAAGGTTCTGCACGATGTAATCGACCGCGCGATCCAGGTTCACGGCGCCCTCGGTGTTTCCGGCGACACGCCCCTTGAATCGATGTACCGTCAGGCGCGCGCAGCGCGCATATACGATGGACCTGACGAGGTGCATCGTATGGTCGTCGCGCGCCGGGTTCTGCAGGCATTTTCCCAAGGACTCACCTGGGAATTCGAGTAGAGCGGTCGCAGGAGAGGATAACTAATCGCTGGTCTCTTCGGGTCCTGTCTGCTCGTCTGGAATGGGCTGACTCATGTGGCCGTTCGCGCGAATGCAAACGTGCTGATCGGCGTCGATCGACGCGCCGCACAGAGGACACAGCGGTCGCCCTTTCCCTATGATGTCGCTTAACTGTCCGACAAGAAACGCGCACTGATCTGGGGTCAGACGCACGCGCAGATCGGCCTCCGCCTCTTCCTCGTTCCCGAGCTCATAACTGTCCAGGACCACGGTTCGGTCAGAAGAGTCGAATCCCAGCGCAATCTTTCCTACGCGAAAATCGTGCTCCGCCGTTACTGGGAACTCGCCGAGATCAGGCGCACCCGGCCTTTCCCGGTAGTCCATTTGCCCCAGGAGCTGCGCGAACGCTAGGTTGAGTTGCTGAAATTGCTGTTTCTCCATCCACAACGAGGCCGCATTCGTCCGCCCGCTGAGCACGCGAAGGCGAAAAGTGCGCTGCCCAGGTTCGCCGAACGTCTGCGCGTCTATCGCCCGAGCAATGCCCAGATCAACGGTCACGGCGCCGGTTTGGGCGCACGGGCACCCGCATTGAACTGCTCAAAACACCGACCTAAACTAACTGGAGCGGGCGATGGGGATCGAACCCACGGCCCTCTGCTTGGAAGGCAGATGCTCTACCACTGAGCTACGCCCGCTCACAAGCATTATAGCGATCCATGCTCCTGTGCCGTGGCTGGTTCTAGAGCAT
>VBEI01000072.1 GCA_005882715.1 Chloroflexota bacterium
GAGGTCGAGCAATCGCTTGGCGTCCACGAAAGCGAAGATCCCAGCCGCGCACGCCGCGACCGACGTGATTGTGGGGCCGCGAACGCCCAGATTGATCGCGACCTGGCAGGACGCCATGTTTGGCGCCATCGCCGGCACCGTGAACGGGCCGACCCGCGCGGCGCCTTTCTCGAGGTAGGTCCTCTCGCCGTCGGCGATCACGTCGATGCCGCCACCCCCCGTGTTCAACACAATCGCGATGTCGTCCCGGTTACTGGCTGTAATCGCCAGTCTGGAGTCGTCGACCGCCTGTCTCGCGGCAGCGACAGCGAACTGCGAGAATCGCGCCGCCCGTTTCGCTGCTTTCGGCTCCATGTAGCAGGTGGGGTCCCAGCCCTTCACTTCGGCCGCGATCTGGCACTCCTGGTCGCTGGGGTCGAAGAGCGTTATGCGCTTCACCCCCGAGACACCAGCCACGAGGTTCGACCAGAACTCGCTGACGTTCAGCCCGATTGGGGTAGCACAACCGAGGCCCGTCACGACCGCGCGTACCATCAGCGGCTGCACCCCTCAAGCCCAGGCACGTGGTTGAGCCGCCAGCTATCTCCCACAGCGGCGAACGTCCACTCGACCTCAACCTCTTTCGTTCCGCTGCCGTCTTGAACGCGCTGGACGATCCTTGCCTGAGCGCTGTCGCCGTCAAAGTTTACGCTAGAGGTGCGGACGAACCCTTCGGGGACCGGCTGACTGGCAAGCGCCGTGGCCAACCCCTGCTTCGAGCAGTTCGCGACCACCACAGGAGCAAGATAGTCGTACAGGCCATCTGCGCCGGCGGCCGCATAAGCGTTGGCGGCGAGTTCGGCGACGCCGCTGACCTGCCTCGCCCGTTCGTCCTCCGGCACGTCCTGACCTCCTCCGCAGGCAATCCCGATCGCCAGAGGTGCGACGGCCGCAGACACGAGCGCCAATCTCAGCGTATCCCAACCTCCCCGTCGCCGGACACGAGCAGCTCGTCCGCTTGGTTACGGCACTCGACATCGCAGAATATCTTGCCGCCTTCGTCGCGAACGATTCGGCCGGATGCCGTCACCCTATCGCCGGGGCGAGCTGCCCCTCGGAAACGCACTTTAAAGCGCCCGCCCCTAAGCCACGCCGGGCCGAACGCTGCCGTCATCATCTCAGAGACGTAGGCGAGCACCAGCATGCCGTGGGCGATCGTGCCGCCGAACGGAGTGGTCGCCGCAAACGCGGGGTCAAGATGCAACGGATTGTGGTCGCCGCTCGCTTCGGCATAACGGTTGATCTTCGCCTGCGTGATCGTCTTGGTGACCGACGGCAGGACATCGCCCACTCTGTACGTCCGCATCTCCTCCGTCCACTGACTCATCCCGCCGGCCCGCCGCTCACGGGAAACGTTATCGTCGCGCGGCCGGACATCATGACTGCGCCGCTCTCGCTCTCGACGCTCAGCTCAATGCCCATAAGCACCCAGCCCTGCCTCTCGCCGCGGCTGGCGACGCGAGCCCGCGCGACGACCTCCGATTCGGTATCGCGATTGAGCGAGAAGCTGAGCTCCTGCCCAACGTGGATCGCCCCGTCGGGCAAGGCAGCCTGATCCAGCAGTGCGCGGATCGAGCAGGCGGCGAGTGCCAGCGGAGGGAAGCCGAACTCCACAACAGAGCCAATCGCATCATCCTCAACCGACCGAACGTACCCGGCCACCCACTCTGATGTCAGCTTGATCCTGGTCTCCGCGAACTCATGTCCCTTGGGCAAAGCCGCGAGGCTGAGCGTCATCCGGACTTCGGGGCGCCGGCGAAGCGGGTGAGGTCAATGACGCGGCGCTCATGGATGCCTTCGCCTATCTTGGTGCCGCCCTCGTTGTACGCCTCGACCTCGAAGACAACTTTGCGGCCGTCCTGCTCCTTGACCCGCCCTTTGACGGTCACCTTCTGGCCGATCGGCGTCGGCGCCATGTGCCGGAGGTCCACCCGGTAGCCGACCGAGCTTTCGCCGGGGTCTTGGAAGGGAATGAGCATCTTCAAACATAGCCCCTCGATGTGCCCGACCATCGCCGGCGTCGAGTACATCGGCATCGGCAAGTGCCGGACCCCCATCTCAGGCGTCGTCTCGATCACCATCTCCTCGGTCGTGTCCGTTGGGATCTCTTTCATACGCGTCCTTTCGTACTATCTGAGGTCGCAAATCAGTATACGGGAGCAGAATCGTCCTCGTGTAGATGCGTCCCGGTGGGGCGCAGGTCGATGCTAGACTGATCGTGGGAGACTTAGTGCCGAATATCAAAATCCTCCCGCTCGATCGCGTGATCGAAGCGGCCGACGGCTCGACGATCATGGAGGCAGCCCACGAGCACGGCCTCTACTGGCCGACGACCTGTGGCGGCGAGGGCATCTGCACCTCTTGCGCCTGCACGATCGACGAGGGCGAGGCCAACCTCGAGCCGCTTGGGCGCGGCGAGCTCAAAACGCTGGCCGAGGAGCTCGGCGAGGCCACCGTCCGCACCCGCTGCCTTCGTCTCGCTTGCCAGGCCCGCGCACACGGCGACGTCACGGTCACGAAGCGAGGGGTGCGGCCAGCCGAAGCGTCTCTCGTTACGCCCGAGTAGATTTGCGCTTGTGGCCCTGACCCCCGCCGGATAGAATTGTCGCGCGAGCCTCGAATCCATGACTTACGTCATCACCGAGCCGTGCATCGGCGTCAAAGACGCCTCTTGCGTCGACGTCTGCCCGGTGGACTGCATCCATAGCTCGGAGGAAGACCAGCAATATTACATCAACCCCGAGACCTGCATCGACTGCGCCGCCTGCGAGACCGTCTGCCCGGTGAACGCCATCTTTTTCGAGGACGATACCCCGAACCAGTGGAAGAGCTATGTCGACATCAACGCCGATTGGTTCAAGACCCACGATGTCGGGACCGGCTTCCGCGCCCGCACGGAACGCCATTAGCCCCTGGCCCCTGGCTCCTTGACTGCGATAGCCCTCAACCGTATCCTGTTCATGCCTGCTATAGGCACGATTAATAGCTCACGAGGTCGTCCCCTTGGATTTTGGTCAGGTTGAGGCCTTCGCCCAGGTCGCTTCCACCCACTCATTCAGCCGCGCTGCCGAGGCTCTTCAACTCACCCAACCGTCGATCACCGCGCGCATCCAGAGCCTAGAGCGGGAACTCGGCGAGGAGCTGTTCGAGCGCGGCAGCCGCGGCGTGAAGCTGACCGACGCCGGCACGGCCTTCCTGCCTTATGTCGAGCACCTCCTACAGACTCTGCAGGAGGGCCGCGACGCGGTCGGTGAGGTGAAGAACGTGCAGGCTGGCTCTCTCCGGCTCGGCTCGGCGCCAACTATCTCGACCTACGTCCTGCCCCGCATTCTCAACGCCTTCTGCCGGCAGTACCCCGGCGTCGACGTCGTCATCCGCACCGGGCGCTCGGAGCAAGTGATGAACATGCTCCTCGCCGACGAGGTGCAGGTCGGCCTCGTTCGTTCCCTCACCAACAGCGATGTCGAAACGATCGACCTGTATGAAGACGAGATCGTACTTGCCGCCCCACCCGAGCACGCCTTCTCCGCGGGCGGCCGCGCCACCGTGAGCGAGGCCGCCGCTGAGCCGATCGTCCTCTTCGACCGCGGTTCGTCCTACTACGGCCTGATCAACAACTTCTTCCGGCAGGCCGGCGTCATTCCTAATGTGGCGATGGAGCTCGACTCGCTCGAGGCCACTAAACGAATGGTGGAAGAAGGGCTGGGGATCGCCCTGGTGCCGTTGGTCACCATCGAGCGGGAGCTCGAGGCGGGGACCCTCGTGCGCATCGACCTCGAGGACGCCGAGCCGATCAAGCGCCCAATCTCGCTGATCCACCGCCGCCACCGCAAGCGCCCCCGCACCGTGCAGGCATTCATCGATACGATGGCGAAGATCTACCCCAATGGGCGGGGCTAGCTCTTTACTGCCACTGCTGCGCGCAGCGACTTCAGAATCTCGACGTTCTCCTTGTCCGGCCCGTGGTCCTCGATTCCGGGCACCTCGAGCAGAAATGGGATTTCTGCGAACGCCGGGTGTGAGAGGATGTTCACGAACCCGTCTCGCCCAATCTCTCCTTCGCCGATGTTGGCGTGACGGTCAACGCCACCGCCCAGCGCGATCTTGGAGTCGTTGGCGTGGACCGCGACAAGGCGCTCGAGGCCGACATCGCGGTCGAATTCCTCGAACATCTTGTCGAGACCGGCACGGGTCCTCAAATCGTGGCCGGCGGCGAAGGCATGCTGCGTATCCAGGCACACCCTCACCCGATCGCTCCCGGACTCGCGGATGATTGTGCCCAGCTCGGCGAATTTCGAGCCGATCGCTCCGCCCATGCCCGCAGCATTCTCGAGGATCATCCACGCGTCGTCCGGAGTATTGTCGACCACCTTGCCCACGTACTCCACCACCTGGTTCAACTTGGCGTCGTAGCCGGCGCCCATATGGCTCCCGATGTGAAAGATCACGCCTTTCGCGCCAATCAGGCTGGCCGCCTTCATGTCGCCTACAAGCGCATCGAATGAGCGGGCCAGCAGCGCTTCGTCCGACGACGCCAGGTTCACGAGATAAAGGCCGTGGATGAAGGCGGGCTCGATGCCCGTCTCTTCAATCCTCTTCTTGAACGCCTCCACCTCAGCTTCCGTGTACTTCTTGCGCTTCCAGGCATAGGGCGCGCCTGAGAAGATCTGGATCGTCTCCGCGCCCATCTCGACGGCATGGTCGATTGCCTTGTCGACGCCTCCCGCCGTCCGAACATGGGCGCCAATCTTCATGAGTGGTGAAACAGGAGAGTGGGAACTTGGGACCAGCCGGGCATCATATCCGGGCGTAGTATAGCAGGCGCCGTCGCTGAATCATTCGCTTTTCCTCCGACTCGCTGGCTACAGCCGTTCCGCCGCCTGCGTGAGCTCCGCCCGAAAGTCCGGATGCGCGACCGCGATGAGCTCCTGCGCCCGTTGCCGGTGGTTCTTGCCCCACAGCCGCGCGATCCCGTATTCCGTGACTACCGTATCGGCGAAGAAGCGCGGGACCGTAATCATTGACCCCGCCTCGTGCTGAGATACGACCCGCGAGACGGCTCCGTCCAGCGCCGTCGACGGCACCAGCGTGATCCCGCGACCGCCCCGCGACAGCGCCGCGCCGATCTGGAACTCCGGCTGGCCGCCCGTCCCGTTGATCATGCGCGACCCGAATACGCTCTCCGCGTTTATCTGGCCGGTCAGATCCACCGAAAGCGCGTTGTTCATCGCGTAGAAGTTGTCGTTCTGCGCGATCGTCCGCACGTCGAGTACGTACTCCGGGTCCCGTACTTCGAACTTCGGGTTGTTCGTGACGATCTTCAGGTCCTCGATGTCCGACCCGGACCAAGCCGACGCGATCGCCACATTCGGGTGCAGTGTCTTGCGCGCGCCGTTTATCACGCCGCACTCGACAAGGCGAGGGATTCCCTGCGCCGCCATCTCTGTGTGCAGGCCAAGGTCATGCTTGCCGTCGAACGCGCCCGCCCGCGCGAGGTACATGCTCGGCTCGCCGGCGCCTATCTGGATCGTCGCTCCGTCCGGCACCAGCTCGCCCACGTACCCGGCGATCGTCGTCGCGTCCTCTGGCGGCTGGGCCAGCCCGAGCAGGCGCCGCACCTGCGCGGCGGGCAGCCGCGTCATCACGGGCCCGACGACGATCAGCCGGTCGAGGTCTTCGCCCAGCTCGTCGACGATTCCCATGTACGCCTCGCGCGCGGAGTCGTTCTCAACGCGGCGCAGCCACGCCTCGACCAACCCGCGTGTTATCTGCACCGGCGGGATCTCCACGAACCGGTCGATTTCGGTGACGTGGATTGTGTTATCGCCACAGACGGGCCTGAGGCCGGCGTCGACCTCCGCGATAACCGTCCGCGCCCGCCGGGCGTGGGAGCGCTTGTTCCAGTTGTGCGCGCCGAACGAAACGTATCCGTCGTCGTCCGGAGGCGTCACTGACACGAGAAACACCTCGACCGGTCGGCTCTCCGGCCGCTTCTCGTCAATATCCTTGAAGTTCAGCGAGAACAGGTTCGGCAGATATGTCGCGCGTCCTTCGTCCATCGCCGGGCGGGCGAAATCGCCGATGAACAGCTCGAACTCGACGCGGAACGTCTCCTCGTGGCCAGCCCGGAACCAACCGGGATCAGTCAGAGGCGCGCCGACGCGGAGGTCGATGGAAACGCCGTTTTTCATGCAGTGACGAAAGAGCGCGGCCGGTAGCACACGCGGCCCGGCGATCGGAATCATTACGAGATTACCTGCCTCCACGAGCTTCATAGCGTCCTCGCCCGAGGCGAGCCGCCGCTTGTATTCTTCCCGCCAGTCCATGAGAGTCGCGGCCCATTATGCTAAGTGCGGCCAGCTCTGCCAAGTGATAAAGCTCGTTAAGGCGCTGGACGCGTATCCCTTGCAGGGATAAAATGTTGTGCGCGATACGCCCCGAGAGAGGCCCCGATGCCCGACCGCATTCAGCAAGAGATAGAAGAGCTACTCGCCCGGCTGGAGACGTTCCCGCCCAAGCGCCCCCTCTCGTCGCGGATCAAGTACGGCATCAGCGGGTTCCTCCACAGTGTCGGGAACGCCCTCTCGAGTCTCCCAGTCCCCCACCTGACCGCCGGTCATCTTCTGCTAATCGCCATTGCGATGATCGTGATCGCCTTTATGATCGGCGGCAGTTCCGACCTGATCCGATGGGTGATAATCGGCGGCTTCGTTCTCTTTATTGGGGCTTTCGCGCTTTCGCTGCGGCGGCAATCGCGGCCGCAGGAGAAGCTCTGGCGCGGAAAGCCGATGGACCTCAATGGCCCCGGCGTCGGCGAGCGGCTCCGCTCGTGGTGGCGGCGGCGGAGCCGGCGATAAGCCATCCTTTAGCACCCATCTCTCATCGCTCCGCAGTTCTCCCGGCGCTAGTCGTTTTCTCCGCCATCTTCCTCGCCTCCTGCGGCGGTAGCGACAACGCCACGCCCGCGCCGACCGCGACGCAATTCCCCGCGACGAGCACGCCGGCACCGAGCACGGTGACGCCTACCCCGGGACTCGGCAGCCCGCAATTCGAGTCGGCCCGCGCGCTCCAGCATGTCCATGCGCTCTCGGTGGACATCGGCATCCGTGCCGCCGGCACAGACGGCGAAAAGCGCGCGGCGAACTACATTCGTGACGAGCTGGCGAAGTACGGATACGATGCCGCCCTCCAGCAGTTTCCGATCCAGGTCTTCGTCGACGTCAAGACTTCCCTCGATCTTCTGTCTCCCCAGCAGCGCGCCGTGGACGCCGCCGCCCTCGGCGGCAGCACCAGCGGCACGATCGAAGGCGGCCTCGTCGGGGCAGGACGCGGCTTTCCGCAGGAGTTTCCATCGGGCACCACCGGCAGCGTCGTCCTCATTGAAAGGGGCGACATCACCTTCTCGGAGAAAGTCGCCAACGCGACAGCGGCCGGCGCCGCGGGCGTAATTATCTACAACAACGACTCCGGCTCGTTTACGGGGCAGCTGACGGCGGGCAGCCGCATCCCCGCCGCTGCCATCTCTCGGGAAGACGGCCAGGCGCTACTGGATCTCATCAAGGCGGGTAAAACCACGGTCCGGCTCACCGTCGAGACGAGGACGGATACGAACCAATCGCAGAATGTAGTGGCGAAGCCACCCGGAAAGCAATGCCGCCTCGTTGTCGGAGGGCATTACGACTCCGTGCCGGCGGGCCCCGGCGCCAACGATAACGCCTCCGGTACCGCCACAGCCATTGAGATGGCGCGCGCGATGGCCGCCGACGGCGTGTTCGATCCAGTCTGCTTTGTGTTGTTCGGGTCGGAGGAGCTGGGTCTTCTGGGCAGCGCGGCCTATGTCCGGTCGCTCTCGCCTGACGACACGGCTGCGCTCAAAGCGATGCTGAACTTCGACATGCTGGCCGTCGGCGACGCCTGGCCCTTCGGCGGCTCGCAGTCGGTCGTGAGCGTCGCTGCGCAGGAGGCGGACCGGCTCTCCATTCCGCACAGCGTAGACACCAGGTTCGGGACCGGTGGCAGCGATCACGCGAGCTTCATCAGCGACGGTATTCCAGCGATGATCTTCAATTGCTTCTGCGACCCGAATTACCACTCGGCGGGCGATCGCTTCGAGTTCGTCAGCGAGGAGCGTTTGGCGCAAGCCGGCGCGCTCGGAATGGCGACCGCACAGGCGCTGCTGGCGGAGTGAGCAGGTCGCTGCGGGTTTAACACGGGCGGACAAACGCTCGCTTGCCCGACCTAAAGCCGTTACGATACGATGCGCCCGACGATAATGAGATCGCTCAGGCCCTCTCTTCCTATTTGCTTTTCCTTCATCTGCTTTCTGCTCGTACTGTCCGCGGCGTGCGGCGGAGGCGAGGACAAAAAAGCCGAGATCGGGAAGCTTTCAGACCCGGCGACGGTGCCGACAGCTCCGCCCTGGGACAAGCCGCCGGAGGTCGCGATCCTCGACCCGAACGCGCTCACGCCCGTCGGCGGTGCGGCGCCCAGCCCCACGCCGGCGCCTGAAGGCGCGCCCGGCGTTTGCGGGCCCAAGTACACCATCGAGTCCGGCGACACCTTCTCCAGTATCGCGGCTAAATGCGGAACAACCACGCAGGCGATGAAAGACGCTAACCAGGGCGTCGACCCGCTTACGATAAAGCCTGGCCAAGTTGTCAACGTACCGGCCGCGACACAGCCGAGCCCTTAGCGATGGCAATCGAAGAGAAGAGGACGGCCGCCGAAGACCGCACCGGCGAGCTTGAGCGTCTGAAAGAACTCAGCCGCCAGGGCGGCGGTCCGGAACGCATCGACGCCCAACACAAGCGCGGCAAGCTCACCGCTCGCGAGCGGGTCGACATCCTGCTGGACGAAGGCACCTTCGAGGAGATGGACGCACTCGCCACCCATCGATCGACTGAGTTCGGACTCGACAAGCAGAAATACTACGGTGACGCGGTTGTCATCGGTTTCGGCAAGATCGACGGGCGTCTTGTTTACGTTTTCTCGCAGGACTTCACGGTCTTCGGCGGCTCACTTTCGGAAGTCGCCGGCGAGAAGATCTGCAAAGTGATGGACCTCGCGATGAAGAACGGCGCCCCGCTGATCGGCATCAACGACGGGGGCGGCGCCCGCATCCAGGAGGGCGTCGTTTCGCTCAAAGGCTACGGCGAGATCTTCACGCGCAATGTTATGGCCTCGGGGGTCGTGCCGCAGATCTCCGTCGTGATGGGTCCGAGCGCCGGCGGCGCCGTCTACTCGCCCGCTATCACCGACTTCATTTTCATGAAGCACGGCAGCGGTCAGATGTACATCACCGGACCCGACGTCGTGCGCGCGGTTACCCATGAAGACGTCACTCACGAGGAACTTGGCGGCGCATCTGTCCACAGCAGCAAGACCGGGGTCGCCCACTTCGCGCTAGAGGGCGAAGAGGACACGCTCCAGGAAGTGCGGCGCCTGTTGTCGTTCCTTCCCTTGAACAACATGGAAGACCCACCCTACCAGGAGCCGGCCGACATCCCCGACCGCCTCTGCGATGAGCTGGCAAGTGTCGTCCCGCCCGATCCCAGCAAGCCCTACGACGTCCACCTCGTGATCGAATCGGTCCTCGACGATGGCGACTTCATGGAGGTGCACTCCGGCTGGGCGCGCAACATTACCGTCGGCTTCGGACGCATGAACGGCCGCGTCGTCGGTGTCGTCGCGAACAACCCGGCGCACCTCGCCGGCGTCCTCGACGTCGACTGCTCCCGCAAGGGCGCGCGCTTCGTGCGCTTCTGCGACGCCTTCAACGTCCCGATCCTGACGCTCGTCGATGTGCCCGGCTATCTTCCCGGCACAGGCCAGGAATACGGCGGGATCATCGTCCACGGCGCAAAGCTCCTTTACGCCTACGCCGAGGCAACCGTCCCGAAGGTGACCGTCATCCTGCGCAAGGACTACGGCGGCGCCTACCTCGTGATGGGCTCGAAGCACCTGCGGGCCGACATCAACTACGCCTGGCCGAGCGCCGAGATCGCCGTCACCGGTCCAGACGCTGCCGCGAACATCATCTTCCGCCGCGAGATCGAAGCCGCCCAGGACCCCGAAGCGAAACGCAAGGAGCTGATCGAGGAGTACCGCCGCAACTTCGCCAACCCCTACATAGCCGCCTCCCGCGGCTTCATCGACGATGTCATCGACCCCCGCGACACCCGCATCAAGGTCATCCGCGCCCTCGAAATGCTCCAGAACAAGACCGACACGAATCCGCCTAAGAAGCACGGGAACATCCCGCTGTAGTCGGTTTAGTCTTGGCTGCTGAATTAGGAAGTCGAGCAAGCGACGCGCTACTGGCTGGCTGCGTTGTCTGTGCCTTGGTACTGATTCCGCTCTCATTCCAGACATGGCTAAACGTTCATTGGTCTTCCGGTTTTCCGCCGGGCAGCGGCACCATAGGCATAGAAGGCAATGAACTTTCAGGTCTGACTGATTGGAAAGACGGGCACACTGTAGCTGTGGCCGGTTTAGCCGCTGCTGTTTTAGGGATCGTTTCGTTGGCACTCCGCGGATGGCAGTATGTGGCGGCGATAGGGATGGTGGTTGCGGGGACCATCGTCTTAGCGGTAGCCGGCTATGACACAGGGCACAATTGGCGGCGCGAATTCAGCGTGGAGCACT
>VBEI01000094.1:0-56868 GCA_005882715.1 Chloroflexota bacterium
CATTGCGTGCTGCCCGGCTTCGATGGCGCGAATGGCGGCGAAGAGGGCGTTGCGGGCGGGCGCGTTCGAGTCGTCCGCCAGGTCGCGGCGGCGGTGGTACGCGTACAGCATGCGGAACTGGTTCTGAGTCGAGCCCTTGTGAGAGCGCGGGATGTGCGAGAGCTCTTCGTCGATCAGGCGAGTCATGACGGCAGCTTTCATTGATTACTGGTCGCTGTCCCGGCCGATGGCCACTCTCCAGGACCAAATGAGCAGGGCGATGAGCGCGATGGTGGCCAGCTCCGCAGGTGTCATTGGGCCCTCCTTTGCTGCTTCTTCTCCGGCTCGGCGTCGGTCTTGGCGCGGGCAGACGCCCGCCCGCCTGGGCGGCGTACGCGCAGGATGCGCGCGGAAGCTGTCTTCGGTGTCAGATCGGGCAGGAGCGCGAGCTGATCGGGCGGAATGTCGGGCCGGCGCCAGCCCGCCTTCAGCGCCTCAAGCTCCTGCTCCAGTTCGTCGACGTCGGCGAAGGCGCGGTAGACGGAGGCGAAGCGGATGTAGGCGATGTGGTCCAGCGCTTTCAGGCGCTCCATGACCAGCTCGCCGACGACGCTGGACGGCACCTCTGCGCGGTTCATCGCGAAGACCGCCTGCTCGACCTCATCCGCCAGCGCCTCGACGGCGCCGGACGGGATCGGGCGCTTGTCGCACGCCTTGCGCATGCCGGCGATCACTTTCACGCGATCAAACGCCTCGCGCCGGCCGTCCTTCTTGATCAGCACAACGCCGCCGAGCTCCACACGCTCGAGCGTGGTGAAACGGCGGCCGCAGGCGAGGCATTCGCGGCGGCGGCGGATGCCGTCTTGTTCCGGGCGGGAATCGGTGACCTTTGTCTCGGCCTGAGCGCAGAAAGGGCAGTTCATGTGCGGCCTAGGGAATCTCGACCTGCCGCGCGGGCATGCTGACTGTGCGCTCGGGTACGTTCAAAGTCCGGCTGGGTAAGCTAACGGTTCGTCCGCGCAGACTAAAGGTTCGGCTGGGGATGTGCACCGTGCGGCTCGGGATCCTTACGTCTCGCGCTGGCAGATACTTGGTCCGCTTGAGTTTGTTTGGCATTTTCGTAGCCCCTCGCGCCACCTGTTGAACCCCCACTCTCAGCGGCGCAAGACGAACATTAGCACTATATATTGTAGTTGTCAAGCCGTCACGAGCTACATTTTGTGGTTATCCACATGTGTGGAGAAGCCGTGTTGGCGGATGTTCGGTGCTATGCTCGCTGATGTTGAGACATGCGCATCGCAATCGACACGAACGTCCTCATCGCCGCCCTGACCCGTACCGGCGGCACGAGCGCGCGCATCGCGCAGGCATGGCTTGATGGCCGGCTCGAGGTCGTCGCCTCTCCGGCGACGATCCGCGAAGCGGAGCTCGTCCTCGGTGGCGGCTGGCTGGCGCGAATGGTGTCGCCGGAATCGATCGAGTCGCTGCTAGATGCGCTCCAGACGCGAAGCGTGCTGATCGAGCGACCGCCACAGGTCCTGGATCTACGTTTGAAGGACGCCGGTGATCTACGGCTGGTGGAAGCGGCTGTCTCCGGTGGCGCGCGTTACATCGTGACGACAGACCGGGAGTTCCTGCGTGCGCGCGGCTATGCGGGTGTTGAGTTCGTCACGCCCGCGGAGTTCGAACGCCTTCTCCGGGAAGCTGACATTGAGTGATAGAAGATTGCAAGCCGCCTAGCCCAGAGACCCGTAGCGGTTCGAACTCGGCACTCCGGAACATGCAACCAAAATACTGTGGCTTTACGGCTTTCGATGAGTAGGAGTGCTGTCTGGATGGTTCGTCGCCTGCGCGGGCAAGTCAGGATCTTCGGCGTGGATTACAATGACCGGCGCATGCCGTGTCCGGTGAATCGATAGGTAAGGGATTGGCTAAGCATCATAGAGGAGGTCTGATATGTGCATTAGCTGCGGTTGCGACGAGCCTGAGGCCAACCACGGCAACCCCAAACACATCACTCTGCAGCAGCTGAAGGACGCTGCTGAGGCGGCCGAAGTGGACATGACCCAGCTCGTGAAGAACATCGACCAGGGTCTCAAGAGGTACGGAGGCGCCAAGTAAGACGCGGCTCTCTAGCGAGTCCCCGAACTCAATCAATCAACCCGGCGCCGCCGTCCGGGTTTTCACACTCGGCCGGCTGTTGTAGGAGGTCAGCCATGACGACCGGAAGCATCTGGAGTCAGAGGCCAGTTGTGGCAGGCCGCTGGACGTTAAAGGATGTCGTCCAGGGGAAGCCGTTCGGCCACCCCAGCCATCCACCGTTCGTGCACTTTCCCTCGGCGCTGCTGCCCGCCGCGTTGATCTTCGATGTCGCCTCGAGGCTCGATGCCGATCTTACGTTGACGCGCGCCGCCTTCTACGACATCGTGCTCGGGCTTGTGGTCGCCGTTTTCGCGGCGACCACCGGCTTGGTGGACTACCTGCCGATGGTCGGCGGATCGCGCAAGAAGATCATTGGTACGCGGCATTTGATCGCGCAGGTCTGCGCACTCGGCCTCTTCGCGGCCAGCCTGCTCCTGCGCACGTTCGACTTTGACGCCACACAAACGCCGCCCGCGCCAATGCTGCTGGCTGCCGGCGGAGCTGTCGTGCTGACAATCGGCAACTATTTTGGAGGCACGCTGGTCTATCGCCAGGGAATGCGGGTGAGCGTCGACCTATAATATGCCGTCGAAGGAACCAGCCATGACTTCGCGAGAGAAGCTGCTCGAACCGTTCGTCCGCCGGAGGGCCGCTCTGCTCACGACCTACCGTCGCGACGGTACGCCCGTTGGTACGGCCGTCAACATCGCAGTCGACGGAGATCGTGCGTTTGTCCGCACACCGCACAGGACGGGGAAGGTCAAACGTCTCCGTAATAATCCAAATGTCCAGATAGCGCCGTGTACGTATCTAGGCAAGCCGACAGGTCCCGCTTTCAGCGCGCAGGTGAGGTTGCTGTCCGGAGACGAGGCAAAGCACGCCTCCAGGGCGCTCGTTCGAAAGTACCGTATTCTACAAGGCGTCCTCGTTCCACTTGCGCATCGGCTGACGCGCTCGAGGACGATGCACTACGAAGTGGTGCCGGTGGAGTCATAACCGGCCAGCCTCCGGTTGTAGGTCTGCCGCATTCAGCCCAGAGCGTGAGTTTGGATTGTCCGTTCCCGCGGGGGCTGGTTGTTATGAATTTGTAATCCGAGGCGGTACCAGGGAATGTTTTGTGTTCGTTTGGGATATTTAGATAACAATCGGAACAAGAAGGAGGGACCGATGAAGCGGCACCAGTTTGTTGCGCTCGTCCCCATTGCTGTCTCTGTGGGACTTCTCGCGCTGGCCGTCGCCTGTGGAAGTAGCGAAGATAAGTCGACAGCCACCCTTTCGCCCTGTGCAACGTCTACGAAGTCCGCAGCCAGCCCGACGAGCACGGCAGCGCGCAGCGGCGCAGCGACCTCGCCGGCGGCGAGCGGAAGCCCGCGTACCGGATCGGCAACTTCGCCGGCGGCCAGCAGCCCGGCAGCGCGCGCAGCAACAAGCGCCCCGGCCAGCGGCAGCGCGGCCGCGAGCGGCAGCAGCCCAGCGCGGAGCGGCTCGCCGAGCGCTGCTGCCAGTGGCTCGCCTGCCGGTACTACTCGGGCGGCGACGGCGACACCGTGCGCTTCGGCGGCGGCGACTGGCGCCGCGAGCGGATCACCGCGCACGACCGGAGGGACGTCCTCGCCGCGCGCGAGCGGAGCGGCGACGAGTCCTGCCGGCGCAACGAGTCCGGCGGCGCGAAGCCCAAGCCCGACCAGATAACCGCTAACCGTTAATCGAGAAAGAGGCACGCCGCCGGGCTTTCTGGGAGGCCAGCAAGCTCGGCGGCGTCGGTTGTCACTTGCCGCAGGGTCGATCAGGTTCTATTTACGTCGCTCTGTCCCGCTTCCTTTCGTAAAAGGAGGCAATCAGTTAGCGGACCGATACGGGTCTGCGAAGAAACGTGGGCAGGTCCATATCGTCCTGGTTCTGCGCCGCCTCCTCTCTTATCCGCCGGAACTCTTCGTCCTCGGCCTGTGAGGCGTACCGCTCGCGTCCGTCGAAACCGGTGGCGATCAGCGTGATCTTCACTTCTTCGCCCAGCTCGGCGTCGGTCGAGGTCCCAAAGATGATCTCGGCTTCCGGATCCACGACCTCAGCGATGACCTGGGCCGCCATGTTGAGCTCGTGAAGGCCCATCGTTCCCGAGCTTGACACGTTGAAGAGCACGCCGCGCGCCCCGTGGATGTTCACGTCGAGCAGGGGGCTCGCTATGGCGGCCTGCGCAGCTTCGACGGCGCGGTTCTCGCCCTCGGCCCGGCCGATCGCCATCAATGCGGGACCGGCGTCGGACATGATGCGCCGGACGTCTGCGAAGTCGAGGTTGATGTCGCCGGGAGTCGTGATCACATCGGCGATGCCCTGGATTCCTTGCCGAAGCACGTCGTCCGCCATTGTGAACGCCTGGCTGACTGTCGCCTTCTGGTCACAGACCGCGAGGAGACGGTCATTTGGTATGACGATCAGCGTATCGACCTCCTCTGCGAGCTGTCCGATCCCTTGCTCCGCCTGCTGACGCCGCTTGGCGCCTTCGAACCCGAACGGTCGCGTCACCACTGCAACCGTCAGCGCACCGATATCCTTCGCCACGCCGGCGACGAGCGGCGCGCCGCCGGTGCCGGTTCCCCCGCCCATGCCGGCGGTGATGAACACCATGTCGGCGCCCTTGAGAGCGTCCTTGAGCTCCTCTCGCGACTCCTCGGCAGCAGCGCGCCCGCGGTCCGGGTCTCCGCCGACGCCGAGGCCGCGAGAGATCCTGTCGCCGATGCGAATGCGCGTCTCGGCGTCGCAGCGCATGAGGGCCTGGGCGTCCGTGTTGACGCCCACGAACTCCACGCCGGCGATGCTCGCCTGCACCATGCGGTTGACGGCATTGCAGCCGCCCCCTCCAACGCCGACCACTTTGATCGGCGGAAGGCCGTCTAGTTGAGCGCGTCGAGTCACCTCAACTCCTCCTTCCGTGTTGTCTTGTTCCAGCGCTTCGAATAGCTCCATGTACCCTCCTTAGAATTGGACTGGTGGATTCTCAAAGGCTCTTCAATTCCCCGCCCCGCCCCACCCCCGAGAGGGAAGGGAGGGGGACACCCCCACACCCCCGGCCTGGCGGCGCCCGAATTGGGCTCGCTGCGCTGGCGCGAAGGTGGAAACTGGGGGACAATCCTCAGGCCCGCTGACCTGGTGGCGCCTGGAATTGGGCTCCTTGAGCCTGTGCGAAGATGGAAGCGAGGGGAACTTCCCCACACGTCTGGCCTTCGTTCCTCCCCTCAACGCCCCGCCCAGTCAGTACCCGCTCTGGCTGCGTCGTGCATGCTGTTTTTGAGCCGGGCCTCTCTCTCTCTGACTTCCAATCTCTGACCTCTTAACTCTAACTTCCTTACTCCTAGCTCCTGGCTCTGGGTCCTACCTCGTTCTACTTCGGGATCAGCGTCTTCAGCCACTTGCGCGCGGCCTCCATGGCGCCGTGGAGTTCCAGGGCGGGCAGGTGCAGCGGGCGCTTCGGCGGGTGTCCGTTCTCGCCGCCCTCCGCTTTCGCCCAGTGCAGTAGACCAACGCTTGTGGCGTAGGCCGGGTGGTTCAGCGAATCGGCGAGGCCGTGCACGCCGCGCGGGACACCGGTACGCACGGGCAGCCGGAGGACCATCTCGGATAGCTCGCAGATCCCGGGAAGGCTCGCCGTCCCGCCGCTGAGGACAAGGCCGGCGGCCACCATTTCGTCAAAGCCGGCGCGCTTTACGTCGATGTAAATCATCTCGAGGATCTCCTCGACGCGCGCCTGGAGGATCTCGGCGACGCGCCTTCGCGGCACCTCCTTCATCCGCTGGCCGCCGAACGCTTCTAGCTCAACCGTCTCTTCGGCGTCGATCTGGCTGGGCAACGCCGAGCCGTCTGTGACCTTGAGCTCCTCGACCTGCGAGAAGGGCGCCCTGAGACCCGCGACGAGGTCGTGGGTCAAGTGATATCCGCCGACGGGGAGCACGCAGGTATGGAACACCGTGCCATCCACAAAGACGGCGATATTCGTCGTTCCCCCTCCGATATCGGCGAGGATGACGCCCTGCTCCTTCTCCTCGTCCTCGAGAACGGCTTCCGCGGCCGCAAGAGGCGCAAAGACCAGCTCCTCGACCTGTACTCCGGCGCCCTCCACGCATTGGGTGAGGTTTTGGATGGCGGTCACGGACCCTGTCACGATGTGGGTGTCCATATCCAGCCGCTGGCCGAACATGCCGACAGGATCGCTGACGTGCTCTTGCCCGTCCACGATGAAGAATCGCGATATGTTGTGCAGTACCTCGCGGTTGGTCGGGAGGCTGAGCGACTTGGCGCCCTCCATCGCCCGATCGATGTCTTCCTCGGTGATCGGGCGCTGCTTGCCGGGAATCGTGCTGATGCCGCGGTTGTTAAGCGATGTCGTGTGGTTGCCGCCGATGCTCACGTGAGCCGACATAATGCGGCTGCCGCTCGACCGCTCAGCGCGCTCTACTGAGCTGCTAATAGCATCGGTGGCCTTCTGGATGTCGTCGACCATTCCCTTCTTCACACCCTGCGAAGGCGTGATTCCAACGCCGAGGACACGCAAGTCATCATCGGGAGTGACCTCGGCCACCAAGGTGCAGATCTTACTGCTCCCTACATCTATGCCGGCGAGTATATTGTCTCTCAACGCCGAACCTCCTGTCTCACTGGAATGAGGGACGGTCTCCGAAACGCAAGTCCAGTACGTGCCCGGCCATCGCTTCGCGTCCCAGCCTTCCCTCTATCGCCTTCCAGACGGCGAGCTTGTAGTCCACGTTCTGGCTGTCGCCCACGACGACGCGATAGCCCGCATCCGTCGTCAGGGTCAGCCCCTGCTGCGGTGAATACTCGAGCGTGACGACGTTCATCGCGAGGGTCTGCGGCACTCGCTGCAAGACTGCCTGCGCGAGGATGACTGCATCGCCGTCGACGTGGTCGCCGGGCGCCAACCGCGGCGGACCGCTCACATCCAGGATCACCGGGCCGCTTTCCAGTGGTGCGCTGCCGGGCAGGACGATGCCCTCTTTGTCGATGACATAACGGTCGGGGCCGATCTGCCAGAAGGCCCAGGGCAGCCGTTCGATGATTACCAGGCGGACTGTCTGGGGCCAGTGCCGTTCAAGACGCGCGGACTGCACCATCGGGATAGACTCGACGCGCCGTTCCGCGGCCGCCAGGTCCAATCGCATCATGCTTTTGCCTTCGAGGCGGGTCAGCGAAAGGACCTCATCCCGGCTCACCGCCGCGGCTCCCACGACCTCGATATCCTGGACGCGGAGCAGTGGTGAGACGTAGAGCCCGACTGAGCCGCCAATAAGGAGGCCGACGGCAAGGCCGGTGAGGAGGCGCCGCCAGCGCGTGAGCCGGACTCGGCGCGCCGTCTTCTCATCCATGAGGATTTCGCCCTCGATCGGGCGCGGTTTTTCTTTGCGAGCCGCGTTGCCCCTAGACGGCATCGCCCTTCTCCCCGTGCCGCTCGAAGCCCAGCTCGATTAGGCGCGTGATCAGCTCTCGGTACGAAACGCCCGCGTACTCCCAGAGCTTCGGGTACATGCTCATCGGCGTGAAGCCCGGGATGGTGTTCACTTCGTTCAAAAGCAGTTCGCCGTCTCGTGCCAGAAAGAAGTCCACGCGCGCGAACCCGGCGCAGTCGAGCGCCTTGTATGCCTCGACCGCGATTTCGCGCAGCCGGTCGGCGGTGTCTGCCGGCATGTCGGCCGGTATATGAAGACGGGTGTTGGGATCGTCGTATTTGGCCTGATAGTCGTAGAACTCGCCCTCAAACGTGACCTCGCCGACCGGCGAGGCCTCCGGCTCGTCGTTGCCGAGCACGGCCGTCTCAACCTGTCGTGCATCGATCGCCTTCTCGACCAGCACTTTGCGGTCGTAGCGGAACGCTTCGGCGAGCGCCGGCTGGAGGTCTTCCGCAGAGCGTACCTTCGACGTGCCGATGCTCGACCCGCCGTTCGCCGGCTTCACGAAAGAGGGGTACGAAATCGTCGCCTCGATGCCCTGCCGCACACCCGCTGGGTCCGAGCGCCACATCGACGCCGGGATAACGACGTCGTCCGCGACTGGGATGCCGAGCTGCCGGAAGATCGTCTTCTGGAGGGCCTTGTCCATCCCCAGGGCGCTCGCGGCCACCCCTGCGCCGACGTAAGGGACGCCGACGAGTTCCAGCAGGCCCTGTAACGTGCCGTCCTCTCCGTTTGTGCCGTGGATGAGCGGGAAGACGATGTCGACCCGCCGCAAGGTGGTCAGCGCCTGAGTTCGATAGAGGATGCCGTAGCCGAGCGGCTCCTCGAGCGCGCGCAACCGCTCTGAGCGGATGCGCGCCAACGCTTGCTCGGTCTGCGCCGGCGTTAGCCAGGTCCCCTGGCGAGTGACGCCAATGGGAATGGGTTGAAAGCGGTCCGTGTCAAGCGCCGCCAACACGCCCTGCGCGGATACTACCGAGACCTCGTGCTCGGCCGAACGCCCGCCAAAGAGAATGCCGACCTTTGCGCGCTTGCGGATCAGGAAAACTCCCCCACTAACGCCACTTCCGGCTCTAACGCCACGCCGAACTGCTCGCGCACGCGCGCCTGTGCCAGTTCCATCAGCGCCAGGATGTCGGCAGCTCTGGCGCCTCCGAGGTTGAGGATAAAGTTGGCGTGTCGCTCTGAGAATTGGGCGTCGCCAATCCTGTGCCCCCGCAGGCCGGCCTGTTCTATATACCACCACGAAGGGTTGTCCGGTGGGTTCTTGAACACGGAGCCACAGTTGCGGCCCGGCGGCTGCGCGGTCCTGCGCTGCTCGTCGAACTCCCGCAGCCGCTCCCTCAGCGTCTGGCCGTCGCCGCGCTGCAGGCGGAGGTCGACCGACAGGACCACCTTGTCTTGAATGGTGCCGCGGGTAAACGCGCTCTTGCGGTAATCAAACTCAAGGTCTTCAGGCGAGAGGGCAATGACGTTGCCGTCTTCGTCACCTAGCCTGGCGCCCTTGAGCACGTCCTTCAGCGAGCGGTCGTAGGCGCCGGCGTTCGAAACGACGGCCCCGCCGAGGCTTCCCGGAATGCCGCAGGCCCACTCGATGCCCCCGTACCCCGCTGAGGAGAGCCGGCGTGCGAGCGCGGCAAAGCTCACGCCGCTCGCGACGCGCGCGCGGAATCCAGCCCCGTTGGGGGAAGGACCTTCGACCTGGCTCGTGCGGTTCTCGATTGTGAGGCCGCGCACGCCTCCGTCGCCGACGAGGACGTTTGAGCCCGAGCCGAAGATGAATACCGGCTCACCGGCTTTCCGCGCCAGAGAGTAGCCAAGACGAAGCTGCTCTTCCGTATCTGCTAGGAGGTAGACGTCCGCCGGGCCGCCCACGCCGAATGTGACGTGGCGGGAGAGCGGCTCATCAAGCTTGACCTCTGCGAGGCGTCGCAGCCGCTCTACCAGCCCGCGGTTCATCGCTGCTCCAGGAATTCCAAGACCATCGGGCCGACCGTATCGACGTCTCCGGCGCCGATGGTGAAGAACACATCGCCTGGCCGAAGAATGTCTACGACTGCGCGCGCCGCCTCGTCGAGCTCACCGGCGTAGCGCGCCGGGGGGTCGGTGATTTCCCGCGCCAACTCCTCCGCGCTCATCCCGGCTGCGGGCTCCTCGCGGGCTGCGTAGGTACGCGCGATCAGCAGAACGTCGCAGTCGCCGAAGCATGTCCGAAAGCCGTCCAGCAGATACCTCGTGCGGGTGTAGGTATGCGGCTGGAACAGGCAAACCAAGCGCTGGTCGGGGAATCGGCTTCGAGCCGCGGCGAGCGTCGCCCGGACCTCACTGGGGTGATGCGCGTAATCGTCCATTACGAGCACGCCGCCTGCTTCGCCGATTCGCTGGAAGCGCCGGCGCACGCCGTGGAAGTCCTCAATGGCGCCGGCGATGGTGGATGGTGAGAGCCCGATGATTTCACCAACGGCCACTGCCGCCAGTGAGTTGCTTACATTGTGAACGCCGGGTAATCCCGTATCTACAGTCCCCCACTCTTCTTGACGGAATTCTACCATAAAAGATGATCTGTCTACACCCTTTGGCGAAATATCACTAGCCCGCCAGTCAGCCGGCGTGCTGAGGCCATAGGAGACGACGCGGACAGGGGAGGAGGTCGTGTCGTCTCCTATGGCCTCCGTAAGAACCGCCTGCACGTCAGGGGAGTCCATGCAGGCCACAATATGACCGTTGTTTTCGACTTGAGACAGGAACTGACGGAATGCGTCCCTCAGGTTCTCGAACGAACCGTAGAAGTCCAGATGGTCCGGCTCTATGTTCGTTACGACCGCCATGTGCGGCCGGTAGTTCAGAAACGCCGCGTCAAATTCATCTGCCTCAACGACAAAGTGGGCGCCGTCGCCCGGCGCGGCATTGCCGCCGAGATCGATGCTCTCGCCGCCCAGCATGTAAGTAGGGGCCAGTCCCGCGCGGTCAAGCATCCAGGCGATCAGCGAAGTCGTTGTCGTCTTGCCGTGACTGCCGGCGACGGCGATTACCTGCTTGCCCTCCATGAGCCGCGCGATCATGGGCGCCCGCTTGATCGTCTGGATGCCTAGGCGTCTCGCCTCGGCCAGCTCCGGATTGTCGTCGTGCGCCGCGGAGGTATAGACGACGAGCTCTGCCTCATCGATGTTCGCGGCGTCATGGCCGCTGTGGACTGTGACTCCGAGCCCTTCTAGCCGGGAAGTGAGCGGGGAAAGGTGCAGGTCCGAGCCGGAGATGGTATGACCTCTGTGACGAAGGATCTGCGCGATGCCCGACATATGTACGCCGCCGACGCCGATGAGGTGCACTCGCTCGGGGATCGCCCCAATGAGCGTCGCGTTCACGGTTGTCGTCCCACCGCCAGCTCGAGCACGATCGCGGCGATGCGCTGGGCGGCATCGGGGCGGGCGAGGCCCTGCGCCGACTCCCGCATGCTTCGCAAGCGTTGCTCGTCGTGCAGGAGCTCGCCGACGAGAGGGAGCAGGCGCTTGATGTCCTCGTCCTCGAGGACGACGGCCGCTCCGTGCCGTTTAAGGTAGCGGGCGTTGATCCGCTGGTGACCCCCCGCGTAGCGGTATGGCACGAGGACTGCCGGTAGGCCGACGGCCGGCAATTCGCCTAATGTGGAGGCGCCGGAACGGCAGACGGCGAGGTCAGCCGCCGCCATCGCCCAGGCCGTATCTTCGTGGAGATAGCCAAACAGGTGATAACGGCTTCGGAGGGCCGGAGGGAGGCCATCCCGTATTTCGCTCAGCCATTGCTCGTCCGCTTGACCACTGACGTGAACAACCTCACATAACTGAAGCAGGCCGTAAAGCTCCGCGGCGATCGCTCGATTGATGCTATGCGCGCCCTGCGAGGCCCCGATTACGAAGAGCACCTTCTCGTTAGCGTCCAACCGCAGCTTTTCGCGCCCGCCGGCGCGATCGGCTTGCCAGAACTCCTGGCGTACCGGATAGCCAGTGACGACGCCGTCTCGGTGCGGCAGGCGGCGAAGGCTCTCCGCGGCCGTTACCGCCACACGCCGGGCAAGCCGTGTGGTTGCCTGGACAGCCCATCCCGGGTAGAGGTCCGGCAGGTACACCGCCAGCGGAATGCCGCAGGCCCGCGCGGCGAGGGCCACGGGGAAGCTGACGTATCCTCCTGTCGAGAGCACGGCCTGCGGCTTGAACTGTCTCAGAATATTCCTCGCTTGCTTGGTCCCAAATGCTATTTTGACCGCATTTGCCGCCATCTCCCACGGCATCCGGCCGCGTATCGGCGCGGCGGGCACTTTTCGCACTGGTATTCCGGCATGTGCCACGATCTCCGCCTCGGCCCGGCTTCCCGAGCCCAGGTAGAGCAGGTCAAGGCTTTCGCCGGGTGCTAAGGCGCATTCGAGTGCGCGCGCGATGCTCAGAGCCGGGTACGCGTGGCCGCCGGTGCCGCCGCCGCTTAACGCCAGTCTCACACCGAGCCCCGGCCGTAGGCGGGACGTCCGGCTGGCGGCCTCTTGCGTCGGGGGCGGGCCGGCGCGGCACGCTTCGTGGACCTGCTGTGTACCTGCAGGCGTTCGCCCGAACTATACCGCGACACGCTAAGCAGCACCCCGACCGCCGCCATCACCATGATCAGCGACGATCCACCGTAGCTGAGAAACGGCATCGGGACTCCCGTGAGCGGGATGGTGCGCGTTATTCCCCCAATGTTGATTAGCGTTTGGCCTGAGATCCAGCTGATCACGCCGATGCAGAGCAACATCGAAAATCTATCGCGCGACCCTAGCGTCACCATCACCGAGCGCCAGATGAAGAATGCGAACAACCCGAGGATCGCAAGCAGCCCGAGGAAACCGATTTCTTCACCGAGGATCGCAAACACGCCATCGGTGTGCGATCCCGGCACGTAAAAGAACTTCTGCCTGCCCTCGCCCCATCCGAGTCCCAACGGGCCTCCGCTGCCCAGCGCAACCAGCAGTTGCGCGATCTGAAAGCCACCACCCTGTGGGTCCGATTCCGGGCTGACGAATATCGCTAGCCTATCCAGCTGATAGTCGCGCTGAACAATCACGGCGTAGCTAATGATCCCGCCGACCGCGATGAGGAGCCCTAAGTGGCTCAGCGGCGCACCGGCGACGAAGAAGAGAGTGCTCGCGGTCAAGAAGATTATGATGGTCGTTCCCATGTCCGGCTCGGCGATCACGAGCCCGCCGACGATTCCCAGGAGCAACACAAAAGGGACGAACCCGAGCGAGAACTTGTTGATGTCCGTCCCGCGGCTGGCCAGCCAGGCAGCGATGTAGATGATCACAGCCAGCTTGGCGAACTCGCTCGGCTGAATTGAGACGGGCCCGAAGACCAGCCAGCGCGCCGCCCCGTTCCTCTCTACCCCGGGCCCGGGCAGTAGGACGGCTATCAGCCCCAGAAGCGCCAGTATGAGCATCGGCACGCTCCAGGCGCGCAGCCGGTTATAGTCCATGCGCATGAACACAACGAGCGCCGCCACTCCAAGCAGCGCGAACACGGCCTGACGAGAGACGAAGTAGCTGGTGTTGCCGAACTCGTGGTAACCGACCGCGAAACTCGATGTGTATACGGCAAGGAGCCCTGTAATGACGAGCATTGCCGTCGCCACCAGCAACAGGTAGTCGGGCTGCCCGGCTCGCAATGCGCCGGCGCGCCGATCCTCGCCCTGGAAGTCTAAGGCAGCGATGGCTGCGCCTCCATGACCATCTGCGCGACAAGCCTTCGGAAGTGTTCGCCGCGATGCTCGAAGCTGTCGTAAGCGTCATAACTCGTGCAGGCAGGCGACAGCAGCACCACGTCTCCGGGGTGTGCCAGCCTTCGCGCGGCCTCAACGGCCTCACTAAGGCCTTCCACCAGGCGGACGCCGGCCCCAGGGGCGCCTGTCTTTTGGAAAGCCTGCTCGAATTTGGTCCCCGATTCCCCGAACAGGACCACGGCCCGGCAGCGTTGCATGGCTTCTGTCGCGAGGTCTTCCAAAGGCAGGTTCTTGTCGCGGCCGCCCAGCAGCAGGACGGCTGGCTCGCTGAAGGAACGTATGCCGGCCAGCGCTCGCTCTGGGGTCGTGGCGATGCTATCGTTGTAGTAAGAGACGCCGTCGATTTCGGCGACTAGCTCGAGCCGGTGAGGCACTCCGCGGAAAGTCTGCACGGCGCAGGCGATTGCTTCAGGCGAAATACCGCAGGCCGTCGCGATTGCTGCTGCGGCAACGGCGTTTGCCTGATTATGCCGCCCGCGCAGCCGCACGCTCTCCAGTGGGAAGAGACGTTCGTTCAGCTTGCCGCAGCGGACTACCGCCCAACCCTCGCGCACGAAGACACCGTCACCGGGCAGGAGGTCTCCCAGCGTGAACCAAAGTAATTGCGCGTTGACCTCGGGCCCCAAACTGCGCGACTCGGCGTCGTCGAAGCCCAGTACCGCGATGTCGGATGCCTGCTGAAAGCGAATGATGCGCGCCTTTAGCCGCCGGTATTCGTCCCACGAGAAGTGGTCCAGGTGGTTGGGTGTGATGTTGAGGACAGCCGCGACGTGAGGGCTGCTGTCTACGAGCTGAAGCTGCGTGTGGCTCATCTCCAGCACCGCCCAGGTATAGGCGCGCACCGACGACAGGTGCTCCAGTAGGCCGACTCCGATATTGCCGCCGACGAACACCGGCCGCTCGTCCGCCTCGAACATCTCGCCCACGAGGGCGGTGGTCGTCGTCTTTCCGCTGGAACCCGTAATGCCGGCGATCGGCCCGGGGCAAAGCTCCATGAATAGGCCCATCATCGAGTGCATGGGCACGCCGCGCTCCCTTGCGCGCGCCATGCCGGGCAGGTCCAGCGGCACCCCCTGCGATATAAACACTGCCTCCGCTTCAGCGATGTCGTCGGGCCGGTTCGAGCCGAGCGCCAGCTTCAGGCCCAGGTTGTCCACCTGCCGCAGGCGCTCGCTCAGCTTCAGCCGTGGCTTCGAGTCGGAGACTGTGACCATGGCCCCTTGCCGCGCAAGGTAGCGCGCGATGTCTACGCCTTCGATTCCAAGCCCAACGACAGTTACGCGCTTGTCAGAGAAGTCCAGGTCGCGTGGGTGATGACGGATCTCCATCTACACCTCCATCGCCAATGCGATTCCGATAATCGCGCCGAGGGCGCCGACAATCCAGAACCTCTGCACCACTTGCACCTCGCTCCAGCCTAGCTCCTCGAAATGATGGTGCAGCGGCGCCATGCGGAAGATGCGCTTTCCGCCTGTTAACTTGAAATAGCCGATCTGCACGTAGCTGGATGCGCCCTCAGCGAGAAAGACGATTCCGATGAGGGGCAGAACCAACCAGTGCCCTGTCATGAACGCCGCCACCGCGAGCCCGCCGCCGAGCGCGAGAGCGCCGATATCACCCATGAACACCGCGGCGGGGTGCGAGTTGTGCCAGAGAAACCCCAGCGAGGCGCCGGTGACCGTAAAGCAAAACGCCCCGAGATATGTCTGCTCCTGAAGCAACGCTATCGCTCCGTAGGCCGCAAAGGCGATCGCGGAAGTGCCTGCGACCAGTCCGTCAAGCCCATCGGTGACGGCCACACCGCCGGCCGTAACGACGATTACGCCAAGCGCGACCAGCAAATAAAGGCCTCCGATGTCGTGCGATCCCTCGAACGGTATGTGCACACGTCGCAAGTCGAGGAGGTCGTACAGCGCGTACGCCGTGGCAGCACCAATGGCGATAAACGCCACAAGTTTCACGCGCTTGTTCAGGGCCCACTGCTCACGCCCGCGAAGGGAACCGAAATCGTCGATTCCGCCCAGCAGCGCCAGCGAGCCCATCACCACCAGCGGCAACCCGACGGAGTACCGGCCGAAGAGATTGCCGGCCAGTGTCGTCGCCAGGACGCCGGCAAGCAGGAAGATGCCGCCCATCGTCGGCCTTCCCGCCTTGGCGGCATGGCGCTCGGGGGCTAGGGTCGGCGCATCACCCGCGGAGCCCTCGACGGGAGCCCGGAGGTACTCATAGATCTCCTTGCTCACATTTCGCTGTCGTAGGAACCAGATCGTCGGCCAGCCGGCCACCACGGTAACTATCAAGCTGATTGCTCCCAGCACCAATGCATGTGTCATGTCTCTGTCAGCGCCGAGACCACTTCTTCGAAAACCATCGCGCGCGAGGCCTTGACCAGCAAGTGGTCGCCCTCGCGCAGCTCCTCGCGGAGCGTTTCGATCGCCTCTTCGGCCGAGTCCAGATGCCTTACCTCTGTCGCGCAAGCGCGGCGCGCTGCCTCGGCGATGGACGACGCCCGGGGGCCGACGGTGAGTAACAAATCGCACGCCGTGGCGGCGCGCTGACCGACGCTCCGGTGCCCTTCTTCTTCGGCCGCGCCGAGCTCCAGCATGTCGCCCAGCAGGGCGATCCGGCGGCCCGCAAGATCCGCCAGCAGGTCGAGCGCCGCGAGCATCGAAGCCGGGCTGGCGTTATAGCTGTCGTCCAGAATCGTCGAGCCGTTTGGCCCCGGCAAGATTCGGCTCCTCAGGTCGAGCCGCGCTTCCGCGAGGGCATCCGCTACTTGGCTCAGCGTAAGCCCTTCGTCCAGTGCGGCAGCGGCCGCAGCCAGGGCCGGGTAAACGTGATGCTTTCCGGGCAGCTGTAAACGAACGTCCACACTATTGCCAGCATGGGTAAGTCGAAACTCGATCCCGGCGAGTCCCCTGCCGACGACGTCGCTCGCACGGATGTTGGACTGCTCAGAGAAACCGTAGTACGTGACTCGCGCTTGCGTGCGCTCTGCCATGGCGGCAGTCCGGGCGTCGTCGCCGTTAAGCACCGCCAGCCCGTCAGGCGGCAGCGCCTCTACCAGTTCCACTTTAGCTGCCGTGATAGCGCCCATTGAGCCGAGCCGCTCGAGGTGCACGGGCCCCACGTTGGTCACCACGCCGGTCGCCGGTCTCGCGATCTGTGAGAGCGTGGCGATGTCGCCTCGCGCGTACATCCCGAACTCCAGGACAGCGCGTTCATGCTCCCTCGTTAGCTGTAGAAGGGTGAGTGGAATGCCGATCTCAGTGTTGAGGTTGGCTTCGCTCTTCAGCACGCGGTATTTGCGGCCGAGCACCGATGCGATTAGTTCCTTGCAGGTCGTCTTCCCCACGCTGCCCGTGACAGCGATGACCTTGGCGTCATGCTGAAGTCGCCACCATTCGGCCAAGCGCTGGAGCGCGTGCAGAGAGTCGCTCACATGGAACAGGGTGGCCGCGTCCGGCGTCTCGATGGGCCTCTCGATTACCGCCCCAAACGCACCCGCCTCGATCGCTTGCGCGACGAAGTCGTGCCCGTCCTCTCGCTCGCCACGGACGGCGAAGAAGAGATCGCCTTTCTGGACGTCCCGCGAATCAATTGCCGCGCGCTCGAATCTGGGATCGGTGGGGCCGCGGCTTGCCACAAGAACCCCCTTCAGCCCTTCCCAGACCGCCGTTACTTTGATGCTTCCCATCACAGCTCTACCGCTGGCCGGAGACCAACGCCGTCTCTGTCGGCGGAATCTTCAGAAATGGTAGTGCGCCCTCAACGATGTGCTCGAAAGCGGGCGCGGCGACCACTGTACCCCAAGGCGTCCCTTGCGGCTCGTCGATCTTCACGAGGACAGCCAGGACGGGGTTGTCCAGCGGCGCGATGCCTAGGAACGAAGAGATATAGGCGTCTGGCTTGTATCCTCCGCCGTCCACCGTCAGGTTGGCTGTTCCCGTCTTTCCTCCGACCTTGTAGCCCTGCACATCGAGAAGTGTGGGCGATATCCCGTCAACTACAACGCCCATCATCTCGCGCAGGGTGCGTGCTGTCTCCGGCTTGATGACTTGCCCGGCCGCTTCTGGCGCCACCGTCTGGATGTGGCCGGGATAAGCGATCTCTTTGACGATCTTTGGTTTCATCATCACGCCGTCATTGGCGATCGCCGCCGCCGACATCAATACCTGTAGAGGAGTTGCGCTCAGACCCTGGCCGAAGCTGTTCGTGGCCATATCCACGGACCGCCAGCTGCCCGGGTCACTGGCCGGCGTTCGCACCTGCCCGGTCACCTCGCCGCCCAGCCCGGAGCCGGTGGATTTGCCGAAGCCGAAGCGGTCGACATACGAATAAAACTGTTCCGGACCGGCGAGGGTCGAAAGCCAGGCTGCTCCTGTATTGAGGCTCTTCGACAGAATCTGCGTGACGCTCTGGTCTCCATTTGCCGAGTAGTCCCAATTGCGAATCGTCCAGTTGTCTACCTTGAACACGCCCAAGTCGTGCCATGGCGTGTAGGGGCCCACAAGCCCGAGGTCCAGCGCGCACGCCATCGTCACGAGCTTGAAGACGGACCCCGGCTCGTATGTGTCCGTGACCGCTTTGTTCCGGAAGAGGGCAAGCTTTGAATCGTCACTCAGGTCCGGCTTCGTTACGTCCGCCGTCGGGCTATTCGCCATCGCAAGTATCTCGCCCGTCTTGGGTTGAACGACGATCACGCTGCCACCTGTCGCCTTGGTCTTTTCGATTGTCTTTTCCAGTTCGGTCTCCGCGAGGCGCTGGATGTAGCGGTCGATCGTCAGGACCACGTTGGCTCCGGGCTGCGCCGCTACCTCCTGCCTTTCGCCGACCGCAATCTGATTGCCGAGACCGTCCCTCTCGTACGTCAGCGTGCCCTTCGCGCCACCCAGCACGTCATTCAAGTCGGACTCCAGGCCGGTCAAGCCGGAATTGTCCTGCCCCACGAAGCCGAGCAATTGAGCGGCGAGGTTGCCTTCCGGATACACACGCCGGCTGCTCGCCATTAGGCGGACTCCACGCAGGCTGAGTTTACGAATTGCCTGCGCTTGCTCATAACTTAGACCGCGCGCGACGGGAACTTCGTAGATGGAGCTGGCCGAAACGCTGGCTACCATCTGCTCTGCCGGCACGCCCGCGATTGGGCTTAGCGCCGCAGCGGACTCCGTCGCGTTTTTCGAGTCCGACCAGGCCTTGGTCTCGACCATGAGGTCGAACGAGTCCTGGCTCCCGGCCAGAGGGTACCCATTTCGATCGAGGAGGGCGCCGCGCCGGCCTGAGATGGTGTCCTCGCTCACATGACTCAACCGGGCTTCAGTCGCGTACTCCTGATGATCCAGGATCTGAAGCTGTCCCAACCTGGCGATCAGCACTCCGGCGACGGCCACGATGGCCGCCACCACCATCCACACCCGCCACTTCGTGCTCCACTTCTGCCCTCTCATAGTCGACTCTTACGGCGTCAGCCAGTCCAGGATGTCTTCGAAAAGAGATGGACTATCTGAATCCTTGTCTGCCTGTGCCGCCAGGTAGCGGCTCGGAATTTTGCGCGCCTCCGGCGCCGGCGCATCGACCGCGATGTAGTTCTGCGCCTTTGGCGGCCCCATCTTGAACCGCGCAGCCGCCTCCTGCTCGATCCGGCTGAGGCTCCCCAGCTGGGCGATCTCCAGTTCGAGCGCCCGTAGACGCGCGCGCTGGTCCGTCCTTTCGGCCTCCAGCGCTCGAACATCGCCCGCGGTACTCGTTGCGCTGCTCGATTGGATCAGCGGCAGCAACGCTGTAACTCCGATCGCGAGCGCGGCAAGGATCAAGACGACGGGAAGCGCGGGCGAGCGCAACACGCCCGGTCCGGCCGCCGGCTGTCTGCGCGCCGCGGCCATCAGCTCTTTTCCGCCAGCTTGGCGGCCGCGCGTAGCCTCGCGCTGCGGCTGCGTGGATTGGCGGCCACCTCTTCCCCTGTTGGACTGACCACCTTTTTGGTTACCGGCTTTAGGCGCGCTGTATGGCCGCACGTGCACACCGGTCTCTCCGGCGGGCAGATGCAGTCGCGCGATTCCAGCGCGATGAATTGCTTTACGATTCGGTCTTCCAGCGAGTGGAACGAAATGACTAGGAGCCTGCCTTCGCCGCCGAGAACGTCAACCGCCTGGTCCAGCGCTTCCGTGAGGGCCCCCAGCTCGTCGTTCACGGCGATGCGCAGCGCCTGGAACGTCCGCGTCGCTGGGTGTATGCGTCGACCGTGCTGCCCGCCCGTTGTTCGAGAAATAACAGTCGCCAGTTCTGTAGTCGTCCCAATCGGCCGCGAACGAGCTATCGCCCGCGCGATCCGCCGGCTGGCCGGCTCCTCGCCGAACCGCCATATCACGTCTGCCAATTTTTCCTCTTCATACTGATTCACGATTTCGGCCGCTGTCAGCGTCTGACCGGGACTGAACCGCATGTCCAGCGGTGCTTCCACCTGAAACCCGAACCCTCGCGATTCGTCGGCCAGCTGCATCGAGGAGACGCCCAGGTCGAAAAGCACCCCGTGCACCGGCACGAAGTCGTACTCTTCGCACACGCTCGACAGTTCGCGGAAGTTCGACGTCACCAGCCGGACATCTTCGCCAAAACGCGCGAGCGCCGGCGTTGCGACTTCGAGAGCCCGTGGGTCGGCATCCATGCCGAGAAGCAGCCCGCCCGGCGAAGCGGCCTCGAGAATGGTGGCGGCATGACCGCCCGCGCCGACGGTACAGTCGACGTAACGACCGCCGGGCCGGACCGCCAGGTACCGGACAACTTCCTCCGTCAGGACGGGCGCGTGAGTCAGGGTTTTCCTGGGGGACAAATTTGCAACCACCTGTCCTAATCCTCAGGCGCCTGTTCTGTAGAGGAAGCCGCACGCGCAGCCTGCAATACTTGCTCCAGTCTCCGGGGATTCCATATCTCCAGACACTCCTTGCGCCCGGCGATTATTACCCCCCCGTCGACCGCCGCCTGCTGCCGAAGCAGCGGCGGGATCAGGATGCGACCCTGGCGGTCCAGCTCGGTGTCGTAAGAGTCTGAGTAGAATCCTCGCCGCGCGCGTCGACCGTCGCGCGTGGTGGGAGGCTCCACTGCCGTATGACTCGCCACATCATTAAAGCCGCCCTCCGTGTAGACCTCTATGCAGCCGTCTTCGCTCATCAGGAGGACGATCTTGTCCGCAAACTCATTCCGGTACCGCGCAGGCAGGGAGACACGGCCCCTGTCGTCTATCGTGTGTTCGTATTTCCCCCGAAAGTCGACCACCTAGTGCCAACTCCTTCTTGCCTGGCGATAGGAGAGTGCTATACTTTGGGCTGTCCTGCCCGCCGGTGGTTGGACCGAAGGGCCGGTCAGGCGGGTCATGGGTGGATTCCCCACTCCATCCCATTTCGTGGGCAATAATAACACTCATTCCCCTACTGTCAAGTGCTTATGCAATATTTTTCGTCTGAATTTTCCCACTGCTTCCACGAATGAGCCCGCGCGCCGGCATCCTCACGATCTCGGACAAGGGCGCCGCCGGCGAACGCGAAGACACCTCAGGCGCCGCTATCCGCGAGCTTCTCGGGAGCATCCACGCCACCGTCGAGCGCTACGAAGTTATTCCCGATGAGCAGCCGAAGATCTGCGAGCGCTTAAGACAGTGGGCAGACGGTGGGCAGCTCGACCTTATCGTGACGACAGGCGGCACCGGCCTCGGCCCTCGCGACGTGACACCCGAGGCCACACGGGCAGTCATCGACTACGAAGTCCCCGGCCTCGCGGAAGCCATGCGCGCCGAGGGGCTTAAGCAAACGCCGATGTCGATGCTCAGCCGCGCGGTCGCGGGTGTGCGGGGGCGGACGCTTATCATCAACCTGCCGGGTAGCCCCAAAGGCGTCCGCGAGAACCTGTCGCTAATCCTGCCGGTGCTTCCCCACGCGCTCGCACTCTTGCGAGGTGAAGCATCCGAGCATTCACCCTAGTCCTAGGTTTGCGCTCCTGACTCCTGGCTCCTTGCTCCTACCTCGATGTGGGGCAAAATGGGATGAGCATGCGCATCGATATCCTCACTCTCTTTCCAGCCATGTTTCGCGGCCCCTTCGATGAGTCCATCATCAAGCGGGCCGTCGAGTCCGGCGTCGTTTCCATTCACACCCACGATATCCGCGAGTGGGCCAAGGGACGCCACAAGGTCGCTGACGACTACCCCTACGGCGGGGGCCCGGGCATGGTCCTCAAACCCGAGCCCGTCTTCGAGGCGACCGAGGCGGTCGTCGAGATGGCGCCGGAGCGCGGCCCAATCGTTCTGTTGACCCCTCTCGGGCGCGTTCTCGACCACGACCTCACGTTGGAGCTGGCATCCGAACTGCGCCTCGTGCTCGTCTGCGGCCACTACGAGGGCGTTGACGCCCGCGTCCACGAACGCCTCGCGACCAGCGAGATCAGCATCGGCGACTACGTGCTCTCCGGCGGCGAGCTGCCGGCGATGGTCCTCGTCGATGCCGTCGTCCGCCATCTCCCCGGTGCGCTTGGCTCGCCGGATTCCGCCGGCGACGAGTCGTTCGCCGGTGGGTTGCTCGAAGCGCCGCCCTACACGCGCCCGCCGGAATTCCGCGGCTGGGAGGTGCCGGACGTGCTGCTCTCAGGCAACCACCCGGAGGTGGCACGTTGGCGCCGCCGCCGCAACCTGCTCTGGACTGCGCAGCGCCGTCCCGACCTACTCGAAACGGCCCGCCTGACCGATGAGGACCGTGAATGGCTGGCCGCCAACCAAGTTGCCGCCAAAGAGGGCGACCTTTAGACTGAAGGCGTTGTGCCATGGACGCCAAATCCTTTGTAGACCTCAAGCGCAACCCAAAGATCCCGGACTTTCGTCCCGGGGATTCCGTCCGTGTTCACGCCCGGGTCGTCGAGGGCGACCGTGAGCGCATCCAGGTCTTCGAGGGCGTAGTCATCCGCATACGCACCCGCGGCGCCGGCTCCAGCTTTACCGTCCGTCGCGTGAGTCACGGCGTCGGCGTAGAGCGCGTCTTCCCGTACCACTCGCCGCTGGTCGAGAAGGTCGAGGTGGCGCGGGTTGGTCGGGTACGCCGGGCGCGCCTCTACTATTTGCGCGACCGCGTGGGCAAGGCTGCGCGCATCAAGCCCGGTTCCCGTGCCCGCTTCGAGGCGCTAACAGCGCCGGGTGCCTTGCCGGAGCCCGAACCGGAAGAAGAGTATATAGAGGAAGAGGCGGACATCGGCGAGGACGGCGCGACACCTGAAGCCGAGCTTGCGGAAGAGACGGCTGCAGGTGAAGGGGAGGAGCCTGCTGCAGAAGTAGGGGAAGTGCCTTCCGTAGAAGCATCCGAGGAGGCGCCAGTCGGACCAGCCGAGGAGCCCGAAGCGGAGGCGGCTGAAGAAGCGCCCGCCGAAGAGGGCGAGACCGAAGAACCGCCGGGCGAGCCCGAGGAAGCCGAAGAGCCCACGAAGGCGTAAGCGGTTGCCTTACCTTGCGTCTTCGTGAGGAACGAAGGACGTTTCCCTGCCAGTCGCTGGGGAGCTATACAGAAGCCGGGCACCCACGGAGGTGCGCTCGCCCTTCTCCCGCGCATCCCCCGTCTGCGCCGGATTCTCCCTTCGACAGAATGACAACGCGAACCGATCTGCGCGCGCGTCCCTTGTGACATCCTGCCGTTCGAGATAGCCGCGCCGCTCGCTATACTGGCGCCACAATGCCCTTCGCCGAAGTAGCGGTCAACGCCGCCGCTCCCCTCCGCCAGACGTTCACTTATCGCGTTCCCGACGGCCTCCCGATTGAGCCCGGTCAAGCGGTGTACGTCCCCTTCGGCTCGCGTACACTCCAGGGCATCGTTGTTGAGACGAGCGAGACTGCTTCGGTCGCGCAGACCCGCGACATCGCCGACGTGATTGACGTGCGGCCTCACCTCTCTCCGGCGCATATCCAGCTGGCCCGCTGGCTCAGCGACTACTACCTCGCCCCGCTCTTCGACTGCATCTCGTTGATGTTGCCGCCCGGCTTCAAGCGCCGCCCGCTCGTCATGCTCCGCCCTCTCGCCTCCGTCGAAGAGCTGCCGCACCTCAAGCTCACGGACCTCCAGGCGACGGTCCTCCGCCGCGCGATCGAGCTGGGTGAGACCGAGGCGGAGCAACTGCGGCGCGAGCTCAAGATCAAGGGGGCGCCGTCCGCCATCTCCGCGCTGATCAAGCGCGGCTTCCTCCAGCGCTCGTACCGGCTCGCCCGCCCGCAGATTGCTCCCAAGGTCGTGCGACAGTTGCGGCTCGACGCGCCCGAGGGAGAGGTGCTCGCCCGCATAGAGGCCCTCCGCGAAGACGGCACACCACGCGCGCTCCGCCGCGGCCTCGTCCTCGAAGCGCTCGTCGACGAGGGCGTCCTGCCGCTGCCCCGTGCTCGTGACCTGGGCCTGACTCCTGCTTTCCTTCGCGATTTGGAGACGGAAGGCATTGCCCGTATCGAGGAAGTGAACGTGGTCCGGGATCCGCTGGCGGGACGTATTTTCCCTTACCGTGGGCCGCCCCAGCTTACCGCTGACCAGCAGCGGGCCTACGAAGCGATTGCCGAGGCGCTCGGCCCAGACCCGCTGAGGCGAGACCCGAAGACCTTCCTTCTTCACGGTGTGACCGGCAGCGGGAAGACCGAGGTGTATCTCGCAGCTCTCGACCGTGCCGTCGCGCTCGGCAAACGGGGCATCGTCCTCGTGCCGGAAATCTCGCTTACACCTCAGACGGTCCGCCGTTTTGCTGAGCGCCTTCCGGGACAGGTCGCGGTTATGCATAGCCGCCTGTCATTGGGCGAGCACTTCGACATGTGGCATGAGATCCGCGATGGTCGTTACGCGGTCGTCATCGGCCCGCGTAGCGCGCTCTTCGCGCCGCAGCCTGACCTTGCCCTCGTAATCATCGACGAGGAGCACGAGTGGACGTACAAGCAGCAGGAAGGCTCGCCCCGCTACTATGCTCGCCGCGCCGCTGAGGAGCTGTGCCGTCTTACTGGCGCCGTGCTCGTCCTCGGCTCAGCTACGCCGGATGTCGAGAGCCGCTTGCGCGCGGACGACGGCGCCTACCGCTTGCTCGAGCTGCCCGAACGCCTGCTGCGGGCAGACGACGGCTCCGTCGAAGCCGGCCCGCTTCCGGAAGTCGATGTCGTCGACCTGCGGGAGGAGTTGAAAGCGGGCAACCGAAGCATCTTCAGCCGCCCGCTAGCGGCCGCAATGCACCGCGCTCTCGACGCCCGCGAACAGGTAATCCTGTTCCTCAACCGCCGTGGGACGGCGTCGTTCGTACAGTGCCGGGACTGCGGCTACGTGCCCGAATGCCGCTCATGCGCCGTCGCGCTGACGTACCACGAGAGCGAGGACGCTCTCATCTGCCACTATTGCCGGCGCAAGCAGGCTCTACCCACCCGGTGTCCCGAGTGCGGGGGCGACCGCATACGACAGGTCGGTCTAGGGACGCAGCGCGTCGAGGAGGAGGTGCGCCGCGCCTTTCCGGAGGCGCGCACCCTCCGCTGGGACCGCGACGTCACCCGCGGGCGCGATTCCCACGAAGCGATCCTCGCCCGCTTCCTCGCACACGAGGCGGATGTGCTGATCGGCACGCAGATGATCGCGAAGGGGCTCGACATGCCGCTCGTCACACTCGTCGGCGTGGTCACGGCGGACACCGGGCTCCACCTCCCGGACTTCCGCGCCGCCGAGCGCACATTCCAGCTGCTGGAGCAGGTGGCCGGTCGCGCCGGGCGGGGTCCCCGGGGCGGCCGCGTGATCGTCCAGACGTACACGCCGGAGAACCACGCGATCCAGTCCGTGCGCAAGCACGACTACGCGTCGATGTATGAGCGAGAGATCGAGTTCCGGCGCAACCTTGGCTACCCACCGTTCGGGCGGCTCGTCAGGTTGAGCTTCGCGCATACGGGCGCAGCCTACTCGCAGGAGCAAGCGGCCGCGATGGCGCGCCGCCTGACGCAGGAAAGAGACCGCCAGGGCCTGCCGAACCTTGACATTCTCGGCCCGGCCCCCGCCTTCGTCCCCCGCGTGCGCGGGCGCTGGCGCTGGAACGTCGTCCTGCGCGGCGCCGACCCGGTCGCGTTGATCCGCGAAATGCAGTTCCCGCGCGGCTGGACCGTAGACGTCGACCCAGCGTCTTTGCTCTGACCGCTGGCGCGGGCCGACCATAGGTTAAAATCGAGCCTGCGATGACCGTGCACACCATCCGCCTCCTTCCAGATCCGGTGCTCCGCCAGAAGGCGAAGCGCGTGCCCCAAATTGACGGGTCTGTCCACAAGCTGATTGAGGACATGATCGAAAGTATGTACGAGGCCCGCGGCGTCGGACTGGCGGCGCCGCAGATCGGCGTGTCGCTGCGGGTCATCGTCCTCGGCATGCCCGAGGAGGAGCCGTTCGCGCTCATCAACCCGGAGATCGTAAAGCGTGCCGGCGAGCGGACGGTCGACGAGGGCTGCCTGTCGCTGCCCGGTTACCGGGGCGAGCTGACCCGCTCGACGCTTGTCATTGCCAAGGGCCTGGACACGTCCGGCAAGCAGGTGCGCATCAAGGCGAAGGACGACCTGCTGGCCCAGGCGCTCGAGCACGAGATCGACCATATCAACGGAACGCTGTATATCGACCACCTGCCGAGCCTGGATATGCTGCGCAAGATCGAGCCCGAGGAACCGGACGAGGAGCCCGAGCCCGCGACGAGCGCCGAGTAGGCGCGCGCTGTAAGCTAATCTCCTGTGCAAGTCCAGGATTATCGCCTCGAAGCGCCGTTCCGGGCTATCCTCTCAGAGCTGGCGGCTGTACTCGCGGTCCAGAGGGTGGAGGCGTGGGCGACGGGCGGCTTCCTGCGCGACGTCCTGCTAGGACGGGAGGTAAAGGACCTCGACATCACGGTCGCCGCCAACCCGCTAGAGCTGGGCCCCCGCATCGCGGATACCTTCGGCGGTGATTACTTTCCCCTCGACGCCGAACGCCGCCGCGTCCGTATTCTCCTGCCCGACCACGAAATGCATCTCGACCTGATGCCGCTGGCCAGCTCCATGGAGGACGATCTGTGGTCGCGCGACTTCACGATCGACGCGATGGCGGCCCCACTCAACGAGCTGGCTTCGGGCAGCATGCGGCTGATCGATCCCACCGCTGGCTTACCGGATTTGGGTGATCGCATCGTGCGTCATGTCTCCGAGCAAGCGCTGCTGGAGGACCCGCTCCGGCTCCTGCGCGGGGTGCGGCTCGCCGTTCTTCTCGACTTTGCGATCGAACCGAAGACCAGAGAAGCCATCCACCGTCATTCGGGGCTCGTCAGCGAGGTCGCCACGGAGAGGCAGCGGGACGAGCTTGTACAGATTCTGAGGACTTCTCGCGCCGCGCGGGGTCTCCGCCTGATGGACGACCTTGACCTCCTCGACCGGGTCCTGCCAGAGTTCGCCGTGACTCGCGGCGTCGAGCAGCCGAAGGAGCATTATTGGGACGTGTTCAACCACTGCCTCGCCGTCGTCGAGGCGCTGGACATGATCCTCAGCGAGGACGAGCCGCAGGCTGACCTCGCGAAGTCGCTCTGGAATGAGCTTTGGACCCGGCTGGAATGGTGGGCAGGCGGGCGAACATACTTCAGCGAGGAATTCGTCCCAAATACGCACCGCTGCTCTCTGACGAAGCTGGCCGGACTGCTGCACGACATTGGCAAGCCGCAGACCAAGGCCGTCGATGACACGGGCCGCATGCGATTCTTCGGCCACGCCAATGCCGGAGCGCAGATCGCGGCGGGGCTGATGCATCGCCTTCGCTTCTCTTCCCGCGAGACCGCCCTCGTGCGAGGAATGATCGACGCTCACATGCGGCCCGTGCAGATGGCGCAACAGGGGGCGCCCTCTCGGAAGGCAATTTACCGTTTCTTCCGCGACACGGGGGAAGCGGGCATCGACACTCTCTTTCTTTCGCTCGCGGACCACCTGGGAACGGCCGGCCCGCGGGTGGACCTGGAGAATTGGCGGCGGCACGTCACGGTCATCGACTACGTGCTGCGGATGCGGCTAGAGGAACGCGTCGTGGTCGAGCCGCCGAAGCTCGTCGACGGCGACGACCTGATGTCCGCACTGGGCATACCGCCCGGGCCGCGCCTGGGCGAGCTCCTCGAACTCGTCCGCGAGGCCCAGGCCGCCGGCGCCGTGATCACGCGTGACGACGCGATCGCGCTCGCACGCCGAGAACTCTAAGTCTGCGGCTTGAAACCCGAGCTTCCTGCCACAGATGGCGGCGCGTAGTCGCGGTTTCTTGCTCCTTGCCGCACTCTACACTACGCTAAATCGCGGATGATTCTCCTTCTCGCAATGGCGTATCCCGCGACGATAGCGGTACTCTTCTATCTCGCTTTCCTGCGACCTGTGCAGCAGCAACAGAAGAAGCAGCGCGAACAGCTCCTCAGTCTCCGCGTCGGCGACGAGGTACTCACTCAGGCAGGCTTTCTCGCCGTGATCAAGGAAGTGCTTGTGCCCGAAGAGGCCGGCCCGACGATCCTGATACTCGACCTAGGCGGCATTGAGGTGAGGGCTGTCGCGTCCGCCATCATCCAGCGGCTTTCACCTGAGAAGGCAAGACAAGTGGCGGCAACTTCAGAACGACAAGAGATGAGGGAACAGGTCTCGCCATGATCATGATGATTCTCTCTCCTAGCTCCCGGCTTCTCCTCTAATGCGCAATCGCTGGAACCAGCTGCTGCTGGGCGGGATCCTGACGCTGACGGTGTTCTCGATATTGGTCGTCTGGCCGGGCTGGCCAAAGCGCTACCTTCCAGACTTCATCGACTATCCTGAAGGGCCGCTGCTCGACGTCGGGCCGAACGCCATGAAGCTGGGCCTCGACCTCAAGGGCGGCGCCTACGTCCTCACAGAGGCCGATACGTCCGCTCTCCCCGCGGGCACCAGCGTGGACGATGCGATGGATGTCGCCCGGAGTATCATCGAGAACCGCGTAAACAAGTTCGGCGTCTCCGAGACCGAAGTGACGCGCGAAGGCAAGAACCGGCTGGCCGTCCAGCTCCCGGGCATTGCACCTGAGGAGGCCGCCAGCCTTATCGGCAAAACAGCTCTCCTCGAGTTCCGCGAACCGACCCGCGATGACGCAGGGAAGATAGTCTGCGTGAAGAACGACGGATCGGGCGCCGAATTCGCAGTCGAGCCGAACCAGACGGCTGAATCCACGGGGGACAAGGGCGTAAAGCGCTCTGTTTGCAATAGTCCCTCGGGAGAAACCGGCGAGGTGAAATGGAAACCGGCCGTCGGGGTGATCCAGGGTCAGGCACGAGTCCTCACCGGTCGCTTTCTGAAAGCAGGCGGGGCGAACGTCGCGGTGCCACCGAGCGGCTGCCAGAATGGACCGGCATGTGTGACGCTTGCCTTCAACGGCGAGGGCGGGACGCTGTTCGAGCAGATCACGACAAGGCTTGTGAACTATCCGCTCGCAATCTTCCTGGACGACGAGTTAGTAAGCGCCCCCAAGGTAAACGGGCCGATTAGCGGTGGTAACGGCGTTATCGAAGGCGTTCCTCTCGACGAAGCAAAGACGCTCAAGGTGCAGCTGAACGCCGGCGCGCTGCCGGTCCCTCTACACACGATCCAGACGAGTGAGGTCGATGCCACGCTCGGGGAAACGACCCTCGTACGCAGCGTTCAGGCGGGCATGATCGGCATCCTGGCGGTCATGGTGTTCATGATCCTGTACTACCGTCTGCCGGGCGTCCTCGCTTCGCTTGCGCTTGTCACGTATATCTCGACCCTGATGATGATCTTCAAGCTGGGTCCCCTCATCGGCCCTGTCACAATAACCCTCGCCGGCATAGCGGGCTTCGTCCTATCAGTGGGCATGGCGGTGGATGCCAACATTCTCGTCTTCGAACGCATGAAGGAGGAGTTGCGCGCCGGCCGCGCCCTGCCGCAGGCGATCGAGCACGGCTTCGACCGCGCGTGGTCGTCCATCCGCGACAGCAACGTCTCGACGCTCATTACCTGCGGCATACTCTGGTGGTTCGGGGACCAATTCGGCGCCAACCTGGTAAAGGGCTTCGCCCTCACCCTTGGTCTCGGAGTGCTCATCAGCATGTTCTCGGCGATAGTCATTACTCGCACCCTGTTGCGCCTGCTCGTCGGGACTCCTCTCGCGCGGAACATGGCGCTTTTCGCGCCGGACCTCGCGGTACGGAGGGTGGCTGCGGGGACGCCATTCATTTTCGATTTCGTACGGCGACGGGGGTTCTATTTTCTTCTCTCGAGCGCGCTCTTAGTGCCGGGCGTCATCTCGCTGATCGTCCCGCCCGCCCTCAAAGCGGGGATCGAGTTCAGCAGCGGCGCCACGATGACGATTGCGTTCGACAATGCCAATATCAGCGACAACGCCCTGCACGACGCATTCACCGCGCTCGGCCACAGCGAGGCGCGTGTGCAGAAGACTTCCGGCGGCGCCTTCATCGTTCGCCTCGGCGAGCTAAAGGGCCCGACAGGGCCGCCGGTCGGCGCCGCGCCGCCGTCTGAACGAGACACGCTCGAGCAAGGGCTCGAACGGCGGCTGGGGCCGTTCCGCGTGACGAACTTCAACCAGGTGTCCGAGATCGTCTCCCGGGAGATCGCGCGGAACGCTGCCATCGCGGTAGGCGTCGCCGCGATCGCAATCTTGCTGTACATCTCGTGGTCGTTCCGCCACCTCGCGAAACCTTACCGCTATGGGATTGCCGCCGTCGTCGCTGCTCTGCACGACGGCATGTTCGTCCTCGGCGCCTTCTCTATCTTCGGAAAGCTGTTCGGCACCGAGATCAACAGCATGTTCATCACAGGCGTCCTCACCGTCATCGGCTTCAGCGTCCACGATACGATCGTCGTCTTCGACCGCATTCGCGAGAACGTGGCCGCCAACCCTGGTGTGCCCTTCGATGAGGTCGTGAACACGAGCCTGACAGAAACCGTCGCCCGCTCCATCAACACCTCGACAACCGTGGTCCTCACGATCCTCTCCCTGCTGCTCCTCGCTGGCGGCAGCATCGACGTGCTGCTGCTGACGCTGCTCCTGGGCATCATCGCCGGCACCTACAGCTCGATCTTCATTGCCAGCCAGATCCTGGTCGCCTGGGAAGACGGCGACTTCGAGCGAATATGGCGCCGCTTCGCGCCGCGCCGCCTCCAGCCGGCCCCGGAGCCGTCCTGAAGCTGCGGCAGCGGCGCCAGGAGTGCCGGGGTGCCGACTGCCGAGTGCTTACCGCCGAGTGCCCGGTTGGCTTGAGGCGCCAGGTGTGGATGTGGGGGGCGCCCTGAGGGATCGACTCGGGAAAGAGCACCGGGCCTGAATTTCGGGTGTGAGGCCGGCAGCACCCGTGGTTAGAGAACCTCACCACGAACGGGACGGAGCGACGTTGCCGGTGGGTATTGCGGGGACGTACAGCTCTATCTTCATCGCCAGCCACATCGCGGTCGCCCGGGAAGACGGCGGCTTCGAGCGCATCTGGCGCTGCTCGCCGCGTTGCGCCCCGAGACGCGCTGCGGGCTAAAGCCGACTCGCTGAAGCTGCTACGGCAGCTTCGAGAGATAGGCGTCGATGCTGACGCTCGTTAGCACAGCACCCGGGTGGCGCGCTTGAGTCCAACCGAAGCGTGTTTCGCCCACTGCCCGGCGTCAACTGCCCGTTTCACCGAAACCTGACCGCTCACCAAAAGGCAACTCCCCGGGTCTTACCCCGGGGAGCTCAATTTGCTAAGCCTTATTCCCGCGTCCGGCCTCTGCTTTCCTTCGGCGCTTTACGCGCCCATGGGCTCTTGAGCCTCTTTGCTGCTAGCCGCTCCGCGGTTTCGCCGTTCCCCTGCGCTGCTACACAGGGGACCTTGCGTTGTCCACCTCCAGTACTTCGATGAGCGCATGGAGTCTTGTCATACGCTACTTCCTCCAGTCTGTAGGTTTCACCAACAAAATAGCACAGCGGAAGAAGATGTCAACCCCGGAGGACGCCGATTTCTTGACCTTAACGCGATCTATTCGAAGCGGTCTCCATCTTCCTCCCACGACCCGCTCAAAACCTCCCGAGATTGGCCGCTTTCCGCTTCGGCGACCACGCCGTTCTCCTCAAGCATATCGATTAGCCGCGCCGCTCTCGGATAGCCTATGTGCAGACGCCTCTGGAGAAGCGATGTCGAGACCCGCGAATGCTGGCCCGCCAGCTCGCGTGCGGCATCGTACAATGGGTCCTCCTCGTCGCGCGCAGCCGGACGTTCCCCGTCCGGCTCCTCGAGCGCCTCATCCAGAAGGTGGTCCATCTTGTCGGGCACGAGGTGGCGAAAGCGGTCGCTCGTCCACCAGACGACGATCCTATCCAGCTCCTGGTCCGAGACGAACGATCCCTGCAGGCGCTTCGGCTTCGAGGCGTCCGTCGGCATGAAGAGCATGTCGCCGCGCCCCAGCAACTTCTCGGCGCCCGCACCGTCGATAATCGTCCGCGAGTCCACTTGCGACGAGACGGCGAACGCGATGCGGGTGGGGAAGTTCGCCTTGATCAGCCCCGTGACGACATCGACTGAGGGCCGCTGGGTGGCGATGATCAAGTGGATGCCCGTCGCCCGGGCCAGCTGCGCGAGCCGGCATATCTGGCGCTCGACCTCATAGGGCGCGGCCATCATGAGGTCCGCCAGCTCATCGATCACGACTACCCAGTTGGGGAGCGTGTGTGTGGCTCGCGGGCTCTTGTTGTAGGCCTCGATGTTGCGCACACCCACCGAGGCAAACCGCCTGTAGCGGCTGTCCATCTCGTGAATAATTGCTTGCAGCGTGCCGACGACTTCTTCCGTATCAGTGATGATTTTGGAGAACGCGAGGTGCGGGATACTGCCGAAGTTCGCCAGCTCCACCCGTTTCGGGTCGATGAGGACCAATCGCAACTCCTCAGGCGTGTTATGCAGCAGGAAGCCGGCGATGACTGAGTTGATGCAGACGCTCTTGCCGCTCCCCGTCGCTCCGGCGATGAGGAGGTGCGGCATCCTCGCGAGGTCAGCAGCGACAGGCTCGCCGGAAACGCCCTTCCCCAGGGCGATCGCGAGCTTCGACCGCATGTTGGCTTTCTGGAAGGCCGTGCTCTCGATCACGCTGCGAATGGCGACCAGCGAGGTAGTGGTGTTGGGGACCTCGATGCCGACTACCGGCTTGCCCGGGACCGGCGCCTCGATGCGGATTGTCGGCGCAGCCAGGGCCAGGGCGAGATCGTTCGCCAGATTCGTTATGCGGTTCACTCGGACGCGCGTCCGCGAAACGACCTCGGAGCGCATCTGGGGCCGCCCGTCCCGGTCGTATACCTGCCGGCCCTTGTCGTCGCGCACCGCCACCGTTCGTGTCTTGGTCTCCCATCCGGGCTCTACGCCGAATTGAGTGACGGTAGGTCCCTGGTTGATCGATGCGACCCGGGCATCGACGCCGAACGATCCTAGCGTTTCGACGATGAGCTGAGCGCGCGCTTCGTTGTCGATTGGACGCAGCTCCACCTCGGCCGCTTCGGTGAGCAGATCGAGCGGCGGGAGTTCCCAGCCGTGCCCGGCCGGGCGGCCCATCGGCAGGGGCCGCTGATAGGCCTCAAGGTCTTCCTCTTCGGGGTCGCCTGTTACGACAATTTCTTCTTCCTCTGTCGGTGTCTCTTCAACCGGAGCGGGCTTTTCTTCAGGCTCAGTGTCGAGCCAGTCCTCATCGAACTGCGGCATGTATGGCTGATCGAGGAGCTTCTCGCTCTCTTCCTCCTCAGCCCGCGGAAGGAGGCTGGCGAAGAAGGACTGGACGCCCCGCCAGATGCTGACGTGCAGCTCCAGGCTCAGCAGCTGCCGGCCGAGGTTGAGCCCACCCAGCGCTGCAAGCTGGGCGCCTTGCGGCCAGAGCAGCCCCACGCCGGTCAGCGCGAGAGCGACCCAAGTGACTATGCCGAACACGCTCCCGGTCAGCGTCTGACCTACGTCGCCGCCGGCCGTCGCATCTCGGAAAGAAACATCTCCAAAATTCCAGTCCGGCGCCCATAAGCTGAGCGCACCGACTGCGAACGCCAGGATTAGATGCGCGCCGGCCCATCGCCTCAGGAGACGATCGTCCAGCTCGGGGTGCCGCAGGACGAGCGCTACATCGATGCCGATCGCCGCGATCACGAGCAAAAGCGAGAGCCCGAACAGACTGATGACGTACTCGACGCCGTCTGTTATGTAGGTAGCGAGCAGAAACGCCGCGACAGCCAAGACGGCGGCAGCGCCGATTCCAAGCCAGTAGTGCTGTGAATTCTGTATTGCGGCGCCGAAGTGAGCCTGCCGCCGCGAAGCACGGCGGCGAACGCCGCTCTGTCTGGGACGGTAGCTTGTAGTCCTTGTAGTCGTACGCGATTTTGTTTTGACGGGCACGTTGCGGGCTAGACCTCAACGCTTACTGGAAGCACCATCGGCCTGCGCCGCGTCTCCTCAAACAGAAAGCGAGATAGGGCGTCGTGCACGCGCGTGTTGAAGTCTGCCTTATTAGCCACGTGCGCGCCTCCGCCTAATGCCTGCACCACGACGTCCTTGGCCCTTTCCATAAGTCCGTCCGACATTTCGCTTTCGATAAATCCCCTTGATACAACGTCAGGGCGTCCGATAGGTTTACCCGTCTGCCTGTCTATAGCCACGATGGCGACTATCACGCCATCGCCCGCCAGGTGGGCTCTGTCGCGAAGCACAATGCGGTCGATACCGACCGCCAGACCGTCGACATAAACCCAGTCGGCCGAGGTTCGGCCGGCTACGCGGGCGCCCTTCGCATCGAGCTCCAGGATGTCGCCGTCTTCAAGCGTGAAGACGTTTTCCGCCGGCAAGCCCATCGAGCGCGCGATCATCGAGTGCATCCAGAGATGCCGGTATTCGCCGTGCACCGGCACGAAGTACCGCGGCTTCACCAGGCCGATCATGAGCTTCAACTCCTCCTGAGCCGCATGGCCGCGGACGTGGACGCTCGCGATGCGGCTAAAGAGCACCTCTGCGCCCTGACGGTAGAGGTTGTCGATCGTGCGGTTGATGAGCAGCTCGTTGCCGGGGATCGGCGAAGAGGACAGCACGACGGTGTCGCCCGGCTGAATCTCGATGTGCCGGTGATCGCGGTTCGCCATCCGCACGAGTGCGGACGTAGGCTCGCCCTGTGCGCCTGTGGTGATAATGGCGATTTTCTCCGGCGCGAGCTTCTTCATCTTGTCCAGCGACGCGAGCACATCTCCGGTCGCGGAGAGGTAACCCTGATCGATCGCCATCTTCACGTTGTCGAGCATGCTGCGGCCCGTTATGAACACTCTTCTGTCGTGTTTGGTCGCGGCATCAATGACCTGCTGAATGCGGGAGATCAGGCTCGCGAACGTGGCTACGATCACCCGGCCCGACGCGTTCGCCATGATCCTGTCAAGCGTTTCCGAAACGCTTCGCTCGGACGGCGTATAGCCGGTCGTATCCGCGTATGTCGAATCCGAGAAGAGAAGAGCAACGCCTTGGCGACCGATCTCCGCAATGCGGGTCAGATCGGGTGGCTCTCCCATGACCGGCGTGTGGTCAAACTTGAAGTCGCCGGTATGGAAGACCGTCCCCGCCGGAGTCTGAATGGCAAGCGCTGCCGAGTCCGGAATACTGTGAGTGATATGTATGAACTCGGCGTTGAACCTGCCCAGCTTGACTCGCTCGCCCGGCCGAACGACGCGCAGATCTGCTTGTTTGTCGAGACGATGCTCCTCTAGCTTCACCGCGATCAGACCGCGGGTAAGCCGGGTACAGTAGATCGGCGGCATTTTGCCGTTTGGCAGGCGAAGGCGGGGAAGGACATAAGGCAGCGCTCCAGTGTGGTCCTCGTGACCGTGGGTAATGAGCACTCCCCGTAGCTTGCTGATCCGCTCCGTGACATAAGAGACATCGGGGATGACGAGGTCCACGCCAAGCATCTCTTCATCCGGAAACATGAGCCCGGCGTCGACCAGGATCAGGTCGTCGGCAAGCTCCAGAACCATCATGTTCTTGCCGATCTCCCCCAGCCCGCCGAGGGGGATGACCCTCAGGTTATCGGCCATGTCTATCTAGAATAGGCGCATCTGGTCCGGCGCGAGTTCGGCCACAGCGACCGGCTGCTCCGCCTGGCGAACCTTCTCCAGCGCCTGAGGTATTCTTCGGAAATCGTCCTCGATTGTCTTGCGAAGATTACCCGCGTGCAGCGCCGCGGCGGGATGGTACATGTGAAGGTAATGCATCCCGTTCTGCCGGCGCAGGTGTCCGTGCACTTTGCTTATCGAGTCGCGCGGAAAGAACCAGGCCAGCGAATATCTCCCCAGCGTCACGATCAGTTTCGGGTCAATCGTCTGTATCTGCAGGCTCAAGTACTTGCGACAAGCTTCTATTTCAGCAGGCAAGGGATCACGATTGTTCGGCGGCCGGCACTTGACGACGTTCGTGATATAGACGTCGCTGCGTCGCAGCCCAGCCGATGCGAGCAACTCCTCTAGGAGTTTTCCTGCGGGACCGACAAATGGGCGCGCCTGCTGGTCTTCATGAAAGCCGGGGCCTTCTCCCACGAACATAACGTCCGCGTCTGGTGGGCCCTCTCCGGGGACAGCTTGAGTGCGCGTGCCGCAGAGTCCGCAGTCTGTGCAATTGGCTACGCGGCGGTAAAGCTGCTCAAGCTCAATCACTTTGGTTGATGATAATGTCCGTCCTGCGGCGGGTCAACAAGCTTATTGAGCTCGTGAAGGCCCGCGGGGCTGTACCGCGACGGCGAGCGCCACCCCAAGAAAATAAAGCCCGATCAGCGGCAACGCGACAATCGTGCAAGTTACTGGGTCAGGCGTCGGCGTGACCACTGCCGCGACGACGAATGCGCCCACTATCGCGAACCGCCACCAACCGATCAGCCGGCGCGCGGTTACGATGCGTAGACGCGCGAGAAACATGACGATCAAAGGCGTCTGGAAGGCAACGCCGGTCCAGAACAATAACCGCAGCACGAAGTCGAAGTAGCTTCCGAGCCGGATCTGTGGCTCGGCGATGTCGTTCTGGAAATTGAGCAGGAAGCCCAGGGCCGGCGGCAGCGCGACATAATAGGCGAAGGCAACCCCTGCGAGAAACAGCCCCACCGAACCAGCGACGGTGCCGTATAACCAGCGCTTTTCGTTCGCTTTCAGGCCCGGTGCTACGAAGGCGAGAATCTGGTACATGATCACGGGCATCGCGAGGACAATGCTGCTCATCAGAGCGATCTTGAAATAAGTGACGAAGCTCTCGAACGGCTCGAGGAAGACCAGACGGAAGTCTTGGCTACGCTCCTCGGCTGGATGCTTCAAGAATCGCAACAGGTCGCCGGTGAAGTAGGCGGAGATGGCGAGGCCAACCACCACGGCGACGGAGCAGATGATCAGCCTTCGCCGCAGTTCCTGGAGGTGTTCCACGAGTGTTAGATAACGCTCGCTCCTCTCCGTTTCCGGCCTGTCTTGGGGCGGTCCGGGTGGCGCGACGCTCGTCATGGAGAGTCAGTAGTCGGAAACTGCCACTAGGGATGGGTCGAAGGACCGCTCGATTTCGGCGGTGGTTCGCCGCCCGGTTCGATTATCGGCGCCTCGCTGCTGGACCTGACCGCCGGCTTTTCTTGACTGGCGCGGAGAGTCCGGTCCACTTCGTCGGCGATATTGGAGAACCCGCCGCCGATGCTGGACCTGAACTCGTTCAGCTCCTTGCGGACCTCATCGTACTCTTTCGTCAACTCCTGAAGCTCTTTGCGGATGTCGGCGGTCGCGTCGGTGGCGTAACCGCGCATGTAACGCACGGCCCGGGCAAGTTGGACCGCAACGCCGGGTATTCGTTCGGGCCCAAGGACAATAACGGCGACGATCGCCACGAGTGCGACTTCGAGAGGTCCGACGCCGAGAAAGTTCATCGCGCAGGCTCATTATAAGCTACGTTCTCGCAACAGACGGGGAGTTGTCCTTAGTCGCTCATTGGTTCGTCCCTTGCGGTGGGCAGGTAGGTATCAAGTATTGCGGACATGTAGTAGAATACTACATCATGAGTGATCAGCTTCTAACGGTCCGCGAAGTGGCCCACCAATGTCGCCGTTCAGAGGAGACGGTCCGTCGTTGGATATGGAGCGGCAAGCTTCCAGCAAGAAAACTGGGAAACCAGCTTTTCATCTCAGTTGATGACGTGAGTCGGCTCGGCCATCAGGATACAGAGCCGACGCGGGAGTCGCGGAGGCGGTACACCAGAGATGAGCTGCTCCACCAGTTGGAAGAAGACCAAGAGTTGAGCCTTGAAACGTTGGCTACGTATGGGCCCATCGACGTGGCGGGACTCGTGCGGCAAGTCCGTGAGGGAGCCTAGACTTGGCAGGCAGCGTCTGCATTGACGCGAGCCTCGCGATTTCCTGGGTCATCGGTGAGCGGTTTACTCCGTCCGCGCTGGCCATCCGTCGGCAGTGGATCGCGGATGATGTAGAGATGATTGTTCCGCCCATCTTTCGGCCGGAGGTAACCTCGGCTATACGACTCGCCGTGTACCGCCGGGATGTAACGCCGGACCACGGACGTCGCGCGCTCGACCACTACCTCAGGTGGCCCGTGTTCCTCGTCGACGACAGCGACGATCTTCAGCGCCGCGCATATGACATAGCAACTGCTTTCGACCGGCCGCGCGCATACGATGCCCAGTATCTCGCGGTCGCTCAGTCGGGAGGTTGCGAGTTCTGGACCGGCGATGAACGGCTAATCGACTCGCTTCGTGGGCGGTTGCCGTGGGCGCACTGGATCGGCGATTACCAGTCGCGCTGAGACTTCGCTTTCGATATCGCGAAGGCGGTCTTCCGGTCAGCTTTGGCCGAGCCTGCGCCTGTTCGCCACCTGTCTGCGCTAGGCGTGGGCAGGGTCAGGCGTCGTCGTCGGTAATGCCGTGCTCCTGGATGTAGTTGACCGCGTCCTGAACGGTGATGATCTTTTCGGCGTCTTCGTCAGAAACCTCGATCGTCTTACCCGCCTTGCTGAACTCCTCTTCGAGCGACATGATCAACTCCACCAGGTCGAGCGAGTCGGCGTTAAGGTCGTCAACGAAGGAGGTCTGCGGTGTAATTTCGCCTTCTTCAACGCCCAGTTGTTCCGCTATTATCTTTCGTACTCGCTCGAAGACCGTGGCCACCTAGTACCTCCTTGGCCTTTAACGCGTGGTTAGCACACTAACGGAGCCCAGTACTCCGTTGATGAACCTCGGGGATTTCTCGCCGCCGAAATCCTTGGCCAATTCCACGGCCTCGTTTATCGCGGCTCGCATTGGCACCCTATTATCGATGAGGACTTCATATATCGCAAGCCTGAGTATATTGCGGTCAATGACGGGCAACTGATCAATCGGAAAAGCGGGGGCGGTATTCTCGATGGTCTTGTCTATCTGCTCCTTATGAGCCAGAACTCCGGTTACAAGCTCTTGGGCGAACTCCTTCACTTCTGTGGAGGGGGGGAACCTTCCGAACTGCCGGGCGATGGTCTGTTCCGGTTGATGTCCCACGCTATCCAGCTCGAATAGAGCTTGCAAGGCGGCTATCCTCGCCTTCCTTCTTTTGCCGCTCATGGCTAAAGGCCCAGTCCGCCGTCGACAGCGAGCACTTGCCCGGTTATATACGACCCGCCGTCGGAGGCTAGGAACACGACAGTCGCGGCGATATCCTCAGGCGTGCCAAAGCGGTCGATCAACAAGCGCTGCTTTACACCTTCAACTATTTCCTTGCGTATGTCTTTCGTCAGCTCGGTGATGACCAGTCCCGGCATAATGAGGTTGGCCGTGATGTTGCGGGAGCCCATCTCCCTGGCCACGGCCCGCGTGAATCCGATCAGCCCGGACTTAGCTGCGGCATAGTTTGCCTGCCCGGCGTTGCCGGCAAGACCGGAGACGCTGCCGATGTTGATGATGCGGCCCCAGCGCTCACGCATCATCGGCCGCAAGGCGGCCTTGGTGCATAGGAAGACCGCTCTTAGATTCAAGTCCATCACCTGGTCCCAGTCCTGGAGGGACATTCGCAGCAACAGCGTGTCTCGATTGAAGCCGGCGTTGTTCACGAGCACATCCAGGCGCCCTAGGCCATCGATTGTCTCCTGGACCATCCGTTCGGTGTCTTCCGGCACGCGAACGTCTCCGTGGACCGCCAGCGCGCGCCCGCCGGCATCTTCGATCTCCTTACGCAAACTGTGCGCCTGCTCTTCGCTCTTGTGGTAGTTTACCGCCACCGCAGCACCATGGCGTGCCAGATGACGGCAGATGGAGCTGCCGATCCCGCGCGAGCCGCCGGTCACCAAGGCCACATGGCCGTTCAGATCAAACATGAGATGCGGCGGCGGGAACGGAGGGCCGATCGAGTGATATTAGCGTCAATTCTGGGAAGTCTCTTTTGAGCATTGTAATGAGCGTCTGTCCTGGGCCTGCTTCCACGAACGTACGGACGCCCGCGTCAATCATGTACAGGATGGACTGGTACCAGCGGACGGGCGTCGCCATCTGCAGGCCGAGTTCAGAGGTCAGGTCGGCCGCCGACGCGATAGGCTTGGCCGCCACATTACCCACGACCGGTATCGCAGGTTCCTGGGCGTTGACCCTCTGTAGTACGCTCTCGAAATTTCGCGCCGCGCTTCCCATAAGGGATGTATGAAAAGCGCCCGCCACCTTCATCGGCAGGCCCCTGCCTCCACGCTCTTTGGCCAGCCGGCAGGCAGTATCGACGACTTCGGGCGCTCCCCCGATTACCGTTTGGGTGCGGGCGTTGAAGTTGCATTGCTCTGCTCCGGAGAGCCGACATACGTCGCTCACGGTCTCTTCGGATAGTCCAACAATGGCCGCCATCGTCCCAGCGTTCTCGGTGCCCGCTTCTTCCATCAGCCGTCCGCGCTCTCGTACCAGCCGCAGGACATCAGCGAAGAGGAGCGAACCCGCTGCCACAAGAGCGGTGTACTCTCCCAGGCTGTGCCCGGCTACGAACGCGGGTCTCTTATGGAGGGTACGGGAGTCCAAAGCGGCAGCAAGAATCGCAAGAGAAGCGGTCAACATGGCGGGCTGGGCGTTGACAGTTCGAGTGAGTTCCTCTTCGGGTCCTTCGAAGCAAAGGCGGCTAAGCTTGGTCCTCAGCACCTCGTCTGCTGTCTGAAACACGGCCTTCGCGCTCGGGGACGACTGCGACGCCTCGAACCCCATGCCGAGCTTCTGTGCGCCTTGGCCTGGAAATAGCAGCGCCAGCTGAGAATCAATCGGGAGCTGGTGAAGGGCCTTGATCGAAACGGAAATATCGCTCTGCGCTTGCGTCATGCTGAGGTCTAATCAGACGCGAGCGGCATCCTGCTCTCGAGTCAGCCGGCCGAGATGGCAGTCCGGGTTCTGGCAACGCCCGAACTCATCCAGGCGCATGCGGCAGAAGGTGCAATGAGTCGCGTCCCACCAAACAAAGTAGGTTATCGCGGCCGCGGCTGCCAGGATGAGACTGACCGGAACCAATAACAGAAGGAGTCCACGTCGCATGGTCAGGCGAAGTATAGCATGCGCTCATCGAGAGCGAGACGTGATCTAGGTGCGTGGTGGCCGTCGCCGCGCCTCCCCGACAGCGAGCACGTCACGCCCTCGATATGTGCCGCAGACGGGGCAGGCGTGATGGGACGGCCGCGGACTGCGGCACTGGGGGCAGGTGACGAGCTGCGGCAAGGAGACGCTGAGGTGCGACCGGCGCCGCCTCTTACGGGACGTAGAAGTCTTCTTCTTCGGCAGTGGCGGCATCGGTCAAGACCCTTCCTTTATGTTGGCGTCGAGCCCAGCCAAGACACCCCATCGCTCGTCAAACGTTGGGGTGCACCCGCAGGACAGGACGTTTAGATCTGCGCCACACGATGGGCACAGGCCGACGCAGTCGGGCCGGCAGAGCGGCTTTTGCGGCTCTAACATTAGCATGTACTGGCGTAGGGATTCACCCAGGTCCAGCATGAAGTCGGGCCCAATGCGGAAGCCGTCGTCGCTGTTGCTCACGCGGATCCGTCTGGCCGTGCTCGCATCCAAAACGGGAATAAATTCCTCTTCGAACTCGATCGGGACGGCGCAGTCGGTGGGAATTAGGCAGCGCGCGCAGTTTTCAGAAGCTATCGCTGAGGCCTTCAGAGTTGCAAGGAGGCCTCGATTCGTGCGGACGAGCGTTAAGGCACCGGACAGGCTGCTTATATCGATGTCTTCGAGACGAATCGCCGGTTCAGCCAAGTCGAAAACGGTAGCGGTTCCGACCGGCTGACGCAGTTCGTTGAGGACATTGATTCGCATTGGAGTACCGGCAAGAATCGTGACTTGGATCGCTCTCGATAAATTCGGGAAGTAGTCAAGTCTTATTGCAAAAGGCTCCAGCCTAAGTCTATAATCCGCCTCCGGAAGTTGTCCATTCCATGCTCCTTAGGCCGTATGTCTTTGCCTTTGCTTAAATGACGACCGCTCCTGATGTCCTTGCCCTGCAAGAGACTGATCAGGCCCTAGACAGGGCCCGGGCGAGGCTGACGGATGTCGAGGCTCAAATGGGAGAGAGTGAAGAATTGATTGCTATTAGACAAGACGTGGCAGTGAGAGAAGAGGTACTGACGCAGCTTCGCTCCCGGCTCCACGACGCTGAGTGGTCTGTCGACGACGCAAGGGGAAAGGCGACCGAAGTCGAGGGCAAGTTGTACGGAGGAAGCATTCGCAATCCCAAGGAACTGACCGATCTCAATGCCGATTTATCCTCTCTGAAGGCGCAGGTCGCCAAGCGGGAAGACACGCTTCTGGGCCTGCTTGTTGAGATCGAAGAGGCGGAAGCGCTTCTGGGTAGTGAGCAGACGGGGTTGGCGGAAAAGGAAGCTGTCTGGCGGCGCGACCAGGCGGCGCTGCTCGGGGAGAAATCACAGCTTGAGCGGGAGATCGCCGATCTCGAGACAAGACGCCGGGACCAGTTGCCGGCGGTTGATGCTTCGAGTCTGAGGCTCTACCAGCTCTTGCGAGACCGTCATAGAGGACAAGCTGTGGCGAGGGTTGAACGGGGCATGTGCCAGGGGTGCAGGATTACGTTACCGATGTCCTTGCTACAGAAGGCCCGCAGCGGTATCGGGCTTGTCCAGTGCGTAAGCTGCGAACGAATTCTGCTTGTGAGTTAGCATGCGAGCGGTCGGATACTTTCGGGAGACGGAGAGCCGCAGTCTGGCTGAACAGAGCGAGTCGTTCCTCGAGTTCTGCAAAAGCAACGGTTTTGAGGCGGCTGCCACTTTCCTGGACCCCGGCTCGCGACCGGAAGCGCGCGGCTTCAGGCAGATGCTGGAGTTTGTTCGCCTACAGAGCCCGCAGGGTTTTCTACTCGTCGCAGTGTCTGATCTGATGAGCCTCGGAAGCGGGCCAACTGAGGCCGTCAGACGCTACTTCCAATTGGCGAGTCTCGGCGTGCCGATTATTAGCTTGAACGATGAGGCCGATCTGGCCACGGACCTGCTTCGGATTTGGTCGCGCAACCGAAGCAATGGCAGCGTTGGAGAGCGTGTAAAGGCGGCCATGCGTCAAAAGGCCGTAAGAGGCGAGGTGCTTGGCCGGCCACCTTACGGATATCGCGTGGGGATGCGCAGGCGCCTGGTGATCGTCCCCATCGAAGGGTCGGTTGTCAGATATATCTTTCGCCTTTACCTGAAAGATGGCCTCGGCATCCGACGCATTGCCCGCCGTCTCAATGACGAGCAATTCCGCACTCGGAAAGGTGGGCTCTGGAGCATGGTGACGGTGCGGGACATTCTAAGAAACAGAGCCTACGTTGGCACTTATTCGCGGTTCGGAGTGCGGGTTCCGGCGAGCCACTCGGCGATCATAGGCCAGGAGGACTTCCAGCGCGTACAAGAGCGGTTGGACCAACGGCGCCCAGTCTCGGAAGGTCGAAGGATGTCGCCCTTTTTGCTCTCGGGCATTACCTACTGCGGCTACTGCGGTAACAAAATGATCGGGGTCACCCGCAAGCAACGCTGGCAGCGGCGAAGCGACGGCATGACCCGGACGGCGCAATACCGATACTACCAATGTGAATCACGTACGAATAGAAGTCTATGCGATTATCACACCAGAAGGGCGCACGAACTCGAGGAGGAAGTGCGTCGCGGCCTGAAGCCGGGCGGATCCCGGACGACGAAAACGGCCGGCAATGGTGCCCTGGCGGTGGGGGAGGCGGAGGCGCAAATCCGCCGATTGCGGGACAAGGCGAAGCGCCTGGACAAGCGGCTGGAGGAGTATCTGGAATCGGCCGTCTCCGGGCGGATGAACCAAGAGAAGTTGCGCTCTCTAGGACTAAATCTGGCGAGCGAGCAGCTGCAGTTGGAGGAGCGGCTCATGGAGTCGCACAAGCTGGCGGAGCTTCAGGCGTCCGAGGCCGAGAGGCGGCGGCAGCATGATAATGTGCTTCGGCGGCTAGGGGAGGACTGGGGTACCCTGGCATTTGGCGAACGGCGCGACTTGATCCGCACCGTGCTTGACCGCGTTGTTGTCAAGGACGATCGGATCGAGATGGTGCTCAAGCCCTGACTCAAAATGTCCAGAATCGAGTAGTCGTCTATACGGACGGCGCTTCCAGAGGGAATCCCGGCCCCGCTTCTATTGGCGCGGTCATCTATGACACCGCGGGTCGCGAAATCCATACGATTTCGCGGCGTATTGGCCGGGCCACCAACAACGAGGCCGAGTATCAAGCGGCCATCGCCGGTCTGGAAGCAGCGCTGGCGCTCGGCGTCTCTCAGGTCAGCCTCCGTATGGATTCCGAACTAGTCGTTCGGCAGCTCGAACATCGGTATAAGGTGCGTAACCCGCGCCTGCAGCCGATGTTCGCGCGAGTAATGGAGTTGCGCCGCCGCTTCAAAGAGTTCGACGTGGACTCGATACCAAGGGCGATGAATAAGCGGGCGGACGAGCTAGCGAACCAGGCGCTCGACCGGTCGAACTGATGCAGAATGATATGATGGATAAAGTCCAGCAGGCCGGGCGACCGCTTCGATCCTATCGGAGAGGAAGGTCCGAGCTCCTCCGGGCAGCGCACTGGGTAACACCCAGGCCCCGGCTGCGCAAGCAACTGGGGACGGAAAGTGGCACAGAAACATACCCCCCGACGCGTCGGGGAAGGGTGAAATGGCGGGGTAAGAGCCCACCGGCGGCGGCGCGAACCGCGGGCCGGCCAAACCCTGCGCGGAGCAAGGCCAAATAGGAGGGTGCTAAGGGCGCCCGGCCCAAACCCTCGGGTTGGCCGCTTGAGGCCCTGAGCAATTAGGGTCCTAGATTGATGATCGCCCCCCGACATGTCGGGGACAGAACTCGGCCTACAGGTCTGCTGGGCTTGTTACGCTTATGGGCGGAGCAAGCCAACGCCCGTACGCCGCAACCCAGACCACTTGCGCGCCGTTTCCCTTGTGAGATCATGCGACTCGCCGAACTGGTGACCCATCTCCCGGACACAGTATTCCAGAGCGAGATAAGCGATCCGGAGATTACTTCGGCCTCGTACGACTCTCGATCGGCCACGCCCGGGTCGATCTTCGTGGCAATAGTCGGCTTCAAATCCGACGGCCACGATTATCTGAAGCAGGCGCTCGCGGCGGGAGCTTCTGCCGTTGCACTTCAGGTGGATCGCGAGCAGAAGTGGTCATCGTTTCTCGGCGAATCGCGGGCACCCGCCCTCATCGTGCCGGACACGCGCCAGGCACTTGCCCGGATCGCGGCAGCACTCGCCGGGTACCCGGCTCGGCGCTTGCGCACGGTCGGTGTGACGGGCACCGATGGCAAGACCAGCGTCTCGCATCTGCTCCACCACATGCTCTCTTCGGTCGATGAACCAGCCGGCCTCATCAGTACCGCCCAGTGCCGAGTCGCCGATCGGCTCCTCCCCGACACCGGACGATTCACCACCCCGGAATCGCCCGAGGTCCAGCAGATGCTGAGCGAAATGGTCGAGGCCGGCTGTCGCTGGGGCGTGATCGAAGCGACCTCGCACGGCCTTGCCCTTCACCGTGTCGATGAATGCGACTTCGATGTTGCCGTCTTCACGAACCTCTATGCCGACCACCTGGACTTCCATCAGACACTAGAAGCGTACATCTCGGCGAAGGGCCGCCTGTTCTCGATGCTTGTCTCCGCCCAAAAGGACATCGAGAAAACAGCCGTCTTGAATGCTGACGATCCGGCTTCGGAGTCGTTCCGGAGCCTTACCAGTGCGCGCATTATTACGTACGGTCTGCTCTCATCCGCCGATGTTACAGCCGAGCAAATCACGCCCGATGGATGGGGCTCGCGCTTTCTCGTCCGCGCATTCGGAAACGAACGCGAGATCCGTATGCAAGTGCCTGGAGACTTCAACGTCTACGGCGCTCTCGCCGCATACTCCGTCGCCCACGCGGGGCAACTAGATCTCGACGCCGCCAGCATTGCGATCCAGACCTGGCAGGGAGCGCCCGGGCGAATGGAACTCATTGAGGAGGGGCAGCCGTTTACGGTCCTCGTCGACTTTGCCCATGCGCCGGACGCTCTGAAGCGCGCGCTGACATTCCTCCGCGATCGATCGACCGGTCGCATCGTCACGGTGTTCGGCTGCATAGGCGAGCGGGATAAGGACCGGCGCTTCGCGATGGGGCGGGTCGCCGCAGAAAGCGCTGACTATACAATCGTCACCGACGACAATCCTTACTCCGAGGACCGCAATGCCATCATCGCAGAGATCGCCCGCGGCCTTCGTAACGGAGGCAGGCGCGAAGGCCACGATTTCATAACTATCCCCGATCGCCGGGAGGCAATCGCCCATGCGCTGGGCATGGCGGTCGATGGGGACGCAGTCTTGCTCGCCGGTAAAGGTCACGAGCGAGAAGTGCATCTACCGGAGTTGGTCTACCCATGCCATGACCCGACCGTTGCCTCGGAGGTGTTGCGCGATCTCGGCTACGGTCGTTGAGTGCTGAAAGCCGAGTGCCAACGGCTGATCGCTCCATAAAATTCTCCAATCATCCGCTGTTTCTATTGTGAGATTGGAGACCATCTGCTACGATGCGACGCAGGAAAGGAGGTGATGTGAATGGACGACAATACTAGCTCTGGCCATAGGCCTGTCCGTTCACACCATCACCTCTCTGAGGTGTTGGTGTAATAGCTGAAAGGCGCGTGGACAGGTCTACGTGCCGAAGCGCAAGAGGCCGGCCCGGAAGGGCCGGCCTCTTGTTTACTAGCTCCTAGAGCATTGCCGACTCTGGCTGTTGGCCTCTTCCGCCCCATATCCTATCGCCATGTGGCTCAACCTCGCCCGAGTCGAAGAGCGCCTCGCGACTCGCTTGGTCGGCCGGCGCATCGTTTATCTGACGAGCACGACTTCTACCATGGACGTCGCTCGCCAAGAGGCGGAAGCCGGCGCCCCGGACGGAACCGTCGTCTTCGCCGAAGAGCAGACGAAGGGCCGCGGCCGCTTCGACCGCGCCTGGGTCTCGCCTTCGGGGAAGAACCTCTATCTCACGCTGGTCATGCGACCGCCGCTCGACCGGCTGCGCTCGCTGGGCATCATCGCGCCCCTCGCCGTTGCGCTCGCCCTCGAGGACTCGACCGGCCTCAGACCGCGCATCAAGTGGCCGAACGATGTCCTGATCGACGGCCGCAAGCTTTCAGGGATACTGATCGAGAGTGAAATCTCGGGGTCCGCAGTCGAGTACGCTCTCGTCGGCCCCGGCATCAACGTGAATTTCGATATCAAACAGTCGCCCGAAATCGCCGCGATCGCCACGAGTATCAAGCGCGAGCTTGGCCGCGAGGCGTCTCGCGAGGAGTTGCTCGCCGCTTTCCTCAACCACTTCGAAGCGCTCTACGAAGACGCCCAGACGGGCGACGCCGTGTTCCAGGAGTGGCGCTCCCGGCTCGACACGTTGGGCCGCGAAGTACGCGTGACGTTCGGCGACCAGGTTTACGAAGGAACGGCCGAAGACGTCGACCGCGACGGCAATCTCATCCTCGTCCAACCGGACGGCACCAGGCGGATAGTCGAGGCGGGCGAGGTCACGTTGCGAGCTTAATCGCCCCAAAAGAGCGATCAGGCGGCAGGCTCTTGCCCTTCCGGCGGAGTTTCACGTGTAGTGCCTGCCGAGGGCACCTCCCGCCGCTGCCCGCGGCCTGCCGCAGACCCACCGTTTGCCTGAACGCGCCCGACGAACATGCTGATGAGGTCTATGGGGATGGGGAAGACCACAGTGCTATTCTTTTCGGAGGCGATCTCGGTTAGCGTCTGCAGGTAGCGCAACTGAAGAGTGGCCGGCTGCGCCGCCATCACATCGCCCGCCTCCCTGAGACGCGCTGCCGCTTCGAACTCTCCCTCGGCATGTATGACCTTGGCGCGCCGCTCACGCTCTGCCTGTGCCTGACGGCTCATGGCGTTGATCATGTCCGCGGGTAGACTCACGTCCCGCACTTCCACCAGTGTCACCTTGATTCCCCACGGCTCTGTCGTCTCATCGATTATCTGTTGGAGCCGCTGATTTACCTCCTCTCGCCTGCTCAGGAGTTCATCCATGTCTGACTGCCCCAGGACGCTCCGCAGTGTCGTCTGAGCTACCAGCGATGTGGCTCGGAAGTAATCCATGATCTTCACCACCGCGTCTTCCGGATTGACAACTCGGAAGTAAACGACTGCGTCGACCTTTACGGTTACGTTGTCCTTGGTTATCACGTCCTGGCGCGGGACATCCATCGTGACGACTCGGAGGTCCACTTTCACCATTCGCTCGACGAAGGGCAGGATAAAGAACAGCCCCGGGCCGCGGGCCCCGACGAGACGACCAAGCCGGAAGATGACGCCGCGTTCGTATTCCTGGACGATCTTGATCGCGATGAAGAAAAGGGGGACAGCAAAGATGTAGCCAAAGCCAGTGAGAATCCGTGCCAGGAAGTTCGGGCTGGTCTTGTCGGGCGGGCGTTCGCTTGTCATGTCTGCTCTCCTTCCGGTTTATGCTTGCGCACTCTGAGCTTGAGTCCTTTGACGGCAGTGATGATAACGCCTTCTCCGGGTTTCACCGCGCCATCCTCCGCCTCTGCTGACCAGTACTCTCCATTCAAAAACACGAAGCCGCTGGGCTCCAATGCCGAGCGCGCAACGGCCCTCTTGCCGACCATCGTCTCGATACCCACGCGCGGAGGCATGCGCCGTATACGGATGATATTCGCAACTATAACAAGACAGAAACTCGCCAGCGCGGCGGCCAGCCCGAACACGAGCCAGCGCGAGACCTGGAACTCAGGCGGGTTGTCGCTGGTCAGGATCAGGCCGCCGAACACCAGCGCCACCGCTCCGCCGATCCCTAATATGCCGTGACTGGTGATGAACATCTCAAGGCCGAACAAAAGAAATGCGAACAGAATCAACGCCACACCCACCCAGTTGAACGGCAGCACGCTCAGAGCGAAGAACCCGAGTAACAGCGAGATCACACCGAACACGCCGGCGAAGATACTCCCTGGGTGCAATAGCTCGATGAAAATTCCGAGCGACCCAAGTGACAGCAGCAGGAACGCGATATTCGGCTCGGCGATGATGTTCAGAAAGTCCTCAATGAAATTGGTGTCGTTGTAGACAACCGGCGCGTTGGCGGTAGCCAGCGTCGCCTCGCCGTTATCCAGCGAGACCTTGCGCCCGTCGATGGCTTTTAGCAGGCCATCCAGGTCGTCGGCCTCGAGATCGACGATGTGCTGCTGGACGGCCTCATCCGTGTGCGCCGAAATGCCTTCTCGCACGGCGCGTTCTCCCCAGTCACCGTTGCGCCCGCGCAGCTGAGCGAGGCCGCGGATCTTGGCGACTGCATCGCCTTTGACCTTGTTGCCGAGGTCGCCGCCGATGTCACCGCCGCTGGCATCGATCGGCGTGGCGGAACCGATGCTGGTGGCAGGCGCCATCGCCGCGATGTGGCTCGCGTAGGCGATGTACGTGCCCGCGGACGCTGCCCGTCCTCCCGAGGGCCAGACGTACACCACCACGGGCACCTTTGAGGCAAGTATGCGCTCGATGATCTTGTCCATAGAGCTGGAAAGCCCCCCGGGCGTATCCATTCGGATCACCACCGCGCCGGCGTTCTTGTCCTCAGCGGCGCCGATCCCGCGATCGATATAGCGCTGCATAACCGGGTTCACTTCGCCGTTCGCGGTGAGCACGTGCGTCGCGCCTCGCGGCGCATCCCGTCCGCCCGCGCAGGCGAAGATCGAGACAGAGGCAAGGAGAAGCAGCGCGGCGAGCCCAAAACGTGTCCTCCGGCTCGAGCGGAGGAACTCGGTGGTGTTCATCTTTGTGGCGACTCGCGCAATCCCTATTATACGCCGATTCGTGCCGGTCTAATTCACCCGAAAATTGAACGCCCGTTCGCACCGATGCTAGAATTGCCACATCCCACAGGAGCACTCACCGTATGGAAGACTCGATGCGACCCCCCGGCATGCGCGACATGCTGCCCGCGGACATGGAGCGCTTTCGCCTTATTGAGAGCGCCTTCCGAAACGCTTGCCTCGGCTGGGGCTATGGCGAAGTCCGTACGCCTACGATCGAGCGGCTCCATTTGTTTACAGCAGCGGGCATGCTGTCGCCTCAGATGCTCGATCGGGTCTATTCGTTCCTCGACTGGGACGGCTGGAGCGGCGAGCGCGTCGTCCTCCGCCCCGATTCGACGATTCCAGTCGCCCGCCTCTACGTAGAGAAGCTTAAGGACGTCCGCGTCGCCAAGCTCTTCTATGTCCAGAGCGTCCTCCGCTTCTCGCAGGGTGACGACTCGCGGGAGGACTGGCAGTGCGGCGCCGAGCTCATCGGCGATACGTATCCGCTGGGTGACCTCGAGCTTATTCTCATCGCCTGTGAGGTCCTCCAAAGCCTCGGCTTTCCGCCAGAAATCAAGCTCTCCGATCCGGGTATTCTCCGGGCGGTCCTCTCCAAGGCCGGCTACGAGCAGGTCGATCAGCTGTCGCTCTACGATCGCTTGCTCGACGGCGACTCGAACGCGCTCTCCGAGGTGCAACAACGGTTGCCCCAAGGAGCGGTGGCCGGCCTTGACATGCTCTCGATGGAAGGCGAAGGCTCCGCATTTTTGAAGAATCTCCGCAGCGTTCTCGAACCTGGTATCCCCGAAGTAGGTGCCCCTATCGACGTGCTGGCGACGATCGCTGACGTCCTGACCGGCATCGGGCACTCGCCGAGAATCGCGCCTGCACTGGTTCGCAACTTCGAGTACTACACCGGTCCGGTATTTCATCTCTTCGTCGGAGGCACGAAGATCGTGGGCGGCGGACGCTATGACGCACTGATCTCGCAGGTAGGGCAGCAATCGATTCCAGCGTCCGGCTTCGCGCTCGAAATGGAACCTCTCGCTTCTCTGCTATCAGGAGCCGAATCGGCAGCACGACCGCAGGTTTCAATCCGCTCCGCGGGAAAAAACGGCGCCGATATCGGTGCCGTCTTCGCGCTCGCTCGCGCACTTAGAGACGCAGGCGTAAGTGTTCAGCTCGTAGGTCCAACTAATGGTCCCGGCCGAGAAATAGTTGCGTCAGCGGACGGATTTTCGCTGGCGTCCCAAGATGGGAAGGCCCGGCGTCTGACCCGCGTGGAAGAGGTGGTCCGGGCGGTGGCAGATGCCGGCCATGATTAAGCTCGCGCTGCCGGCAGGTGACCTCCGAAGCGCAGTCGCAGTACTGCTCGACTCGGCAGGTCTTGCGATCGAGGGCTACGGGGAAGGGTCTCGTGCCTACCGGCTGCCTGGACGCAGCCGAGATGTCCTCACCGCCCGTGTGTTCCGAGAAAAAGATATCCCCATCCAGGTCGCTCTCGGAAACTACGATCTCGGGATCTGCAGCATCGCTTGGGTCAAGGAAATGCGCGCGCGCTTCCCGGGCCAGCCAATCGTGCCGCTCTCAGACCTCGGCGTTGCGCAGGCTGCTGTCTGGGCAGCCGGCGCGCCGGGTCACTGCGATCGCCTCGAATACCTACCCAGGCTGCGCCTCGTGCGGATCGCAAGCGAATACGCGAACATCGCTGAAGCATTCGCGCGGTCCGCGCGGCTAGCCAGATATCGCGTGCAGCCGGTCTGGGGAGCGGCAGAGGCCTACCCTCCGGAAGATGCGGATTGCGTCATTGTGACAGCCGCAGGCGAAAGCCAATTGCGCGAATCCGGCGCGCAGCCACTCTTCAAGCTTTTCGACAGTTCCGCCTGGCTTGTCGCGAATGCCACTGCCCTTAAGACCAAAAACCTCAGCAGCGTCACCGGGCCACTGAAATCCAGTGCTACCAGCACAGCCGCCGGAAACGGCCTTCGGTTGCCCGGGCCGCTGCCGCGTAACGCTGCGGAGCGGATGCCAATGAGCCGCGACACGCTCCGCCTCGCTGTCCCCGACGGCCACCAGCAGCGCCACGTGGTCGAAGCCCTCCGCGCAGCAGACCTCGCTTTCGACGGCTACGGCGACGGAGGGACCGTCCGCCGTCCTCCTTCCGGCGTCGACGGGCTCGATGTAAAGGTCATACGGCCACACGATATGCCGGCTCTTGTGGCGACCGGCGAAATGGACCTCGCCATCACAGGGCGTGATTGCCTCCTCGAGCATCGCTACGCTTTTCCGTCCAGCCCGGCCATCGAGCTGGTCGACCTCGAACGCGGTCAGTACAACCTATCCGCCGTGGTCAGCGAAGACCTATCGGCGACGACTATTGATGAAGCCCTCGGGCAGTGGCGTGGCGAAAACAAGCGCCTCATCCGTGTCGCCGCCGAATTTCCCGCCACTGCCGACCATTACGCCCGGAGCCGCCACTTCTGGCGCTACCAAGTGATCCCCATCGCCGGCGCTTCCGAAGGTTTCGTCCCCGAAGACGCCGACCTCCTCATCGAAGGCACCGAGACCGGCAAGACGATCGCCGAGAACCGCCTCAAAGTCATCGACCTCCTCTACCGTTCCACTACGTGCGTCATCGCCAACCGCAATGCGGAGCTGAGCGGGAACCGTCGGCGCGTCTATGACGAGTTTGTAGCGGCCCTGCGAAAGCTCTGACCCAACTCCTCGTGGGCAAGAACCGATCGGCCAAGAAAGGGTGGGAGGTGGGGCCTCTGCTACAATTGCCCAGAGGATACGTATATGCCGCCGCTGGCCCTCCACACGGCCATTGCCAAGGACATCGCCGACCGCCTGAACCTCTCCGCCCTCAACGATGAGCGCGGCAGTCTTTACTTGGGCTCGACCGCGCCCGATATTCGCGTGATCACCAAATGGGAGCGATCCCGCACGCACTTCTTCGATCTAGACTGCTTCGATGAGCAAAGCGGCGTCTCGGCGCTCTTCGTCGAGTATCCGGCCTTGGCGAATCCTGCTGAGCTTAGCCCTCAGACACGGGCCTTCATTGCTGGGTACCTCACGCACTTGGTAACGGATGAAACCTGGATTACTACTGTCTACCGTCCCCACTTTGGCGAACGCTCCCCGCTCGGCGGAGACATCCGCGCGAATATCATGGACCGCGCCCTCCAGTTCTCCCTCGACTCTGAGCGCCGCCGCGATCGTCACCTCATGCTGCACGTGCTCGACGCCGTCAGCCGCACCGACATCGGCCTCAACATCGATCTGATCGACGCCGAGACCCTCCGGCGCTGGCGCGACGTGATCGCCGATATCGTCCAGAACGAGCCCAACTGGGACCGCTTCCGCCAGGCCGCCAAGCGTCATCTGAAGATCGATGCCGACGGCGACGGCGTCGACGACCTCATGGCGTCGCTCCCCGAACTCGTTGACCAGACTCTGACCTACCTCACACCCGAGCGCGTCGAGGCCTTTATGGACGACTCCCGCATCAAGAGTCTCGACGCTGTCCGGGACTACCTCCAGTGCGCATAATCAAGGGCGCCCAGAAGGCGCGGTCGACCATACTCCACCGAGCGCCGCTCGATGATCGTGAGCTCCCGCCCGCGGTTCAAGATCTGATCCGCCGCGTCTTCGGCGCCGAGCTCGGCCCGGCCCAGGTCGTCGATCGCATCCTGTGCGACGTCCGCGAGAACGGCGACGCCGCTGTCCGGCGCTACAACGAAGAGATCGACGGCGTATCGTCGGAAGCCGCCAAGCTGCCCCTCGAGGTCTCGCCCGATGAGATCAGACGGGCGAAGTCCGAGGTCGACCAAGCGCTTGTTGCGGCGCTTACGGTTGCGGCTGAGAGAATCCGCGCCTTTCACGAACAGCAGCTGGCGCACTCGGTGAAGTCTTTTCAGATTGGCGGCGTCGGGCAGGTGGTCCGCCCGCTCGCGCGCGCCGGCTTCTACGTCCCGGGCACAGGCGCCATCTACCCCTCCACCGTCCTCATGTCAGTGATACCCGCCCGCGTCGCCGGCGTCTCCGAAGTCATCATGGCTACCCCTGTAGCCCCCAACGGCGTCGTCGCCGCGCTCAAGCTCGTCGCCGCCGAAATCGCCGGCGTCGACCGCATCTTTCGCGCCGGCGGAGTGCAGGGTACCGCCGCGATGGCGTACGGCACCGAGACCATCCCGCGAGTCGACAAAGTCTGCGGTCCCGGGAACATCTTTGTAACGCTCGCCAAGAAGAAGCTTTTCGGCGAAGTCGGCATCGACGGAATCTTCGGCCCCTCGGAGACTCTTGTAGTCGCCGACGCCCACGCCGATCCCGCCCTCGTCGCCGCCGACCTCCTCGCCGCCGCCGAGCACGACGAGCTCGCCACGGCCGTCCTGCTGGCCGACTCCGCCGAGCTCGCTGAAGCTGTCTCCGCAGCCGTCGAGGCCGGTCTATCAACACTCGACCGCGCCGCCGTCGCCCGCGAGAGCCTCGAGGCGAGAGGCGGAATTATCGTCGTCGATTCCATTGCCGAAGCCCTCTACCTCGCGAATGAATTCGCGCCCGAGCACCTCTGCCTCCACGTGTCGATTGCCGCCCACGCGGTGCAACACGTTAGGAACGCCGGTTGCGTCTTCGTTGGAGAGCATTCGGTCGAGTCGATCGGCGACTACACCGCCGGGCCCAGCCACGTTATGCCCACGGGCGGCAGCGCTGCCTACGCCTCGCCTCTGGGTGTACAGGACTTTTTGAAGGTGATGAGCGTCGTCCGCCTGGACCAGCAGACCGTCGACAAGATCGGTCCACCGGCTGCCGCCATCGCGCGGGCCGAGGGGCTGACCGCGCACGCCCTCGCCATCGAAAGCCGCCTCCGCCGGGAGCACTCGTGATGGGTCCGAAGCGAAACGCGCTGCACCTCGTCAGAAGGCACTTGGCGGCGATGCCGGGATACAAGCCGATGGACTCGATCGACGTCGTCGCCCGCGATCTAGGCGTTGCCGAAGAAGACATCGTCAAGCTTGACGGGAACGAGAACCAGTACGGGCCGTCGCCGAAGGTGGCTGAGGCGCTCGGCGGATTTGGCTTTTATCACCTCTACCCTGATCCCGAGCAACGTCGCGTGCGGGAGGCGGTCGCGGCGTATGTCGGTGCAGACGCGTCCCAGATCGTAATGGGTAACGGCTCAGATGAGCTGCTGAGCATCGCCGCGATGCTGTTCCTCTCGCCGGGCGACACTATGGCGAACGCGCCGCCCACATTCGGCGTGTACACATTCCTGGGGCACGTCTACGATGCCAATATCGTGCAGGTGGAGCGGAACGAGGATTTCGGGCTCGACCTGCCGGCGCTCGAGCGGGCGCTGGATGACGGAGCGAAGATGCTGTACATCGCTTCACCGAACAACCCGTCCGGAAACTGCTTTCCCCGCGATCAACTTGAGCGTCTTCTGGCACACAACGCGATGATCGTCGTGGACGAGGCCTACGCGGAATTCAGCGGCGAAAGCTTCGTGGACATGGTCACGGAGCACGATAACCTCATCGTGGCGCGCACGTTTAGTAAGTGGGCCGGACTGGCCGGCCTGCGCGCGGGATATGCGGTGTTTCCGGCCGCGCTCGCGGAGATCGTCTGGAACGTAAAAGTGCCGTTCAACCTCACAGTAGCCGCTGAGCAGGCGATCCTGGCGTCGCTCGAAGACCGCGAGTGGCTAAACGAGAACATCGCGCTGATCGTGGCCGAACGGGAACGCCTATTCTCGCGCCTGATGGGCCTGCCGTGGCTGCGTCCGTATCCGTCGCAGGCGAACTTCATTCTCTGTGAGGTGAGGGGCCCCGCCGCAAAGGACGTTTGTGACCGCCTGGCGGAGCAGGGCATCATGGTCCGTTATTTCGACTCCCCCGGCCTCCGCAACTGCATCCGCATTAGCGTCGGCAAGCCTGACCACTCTGACCGCGTTCTCGACGCGCTCAAGGGAATGGGAGCCGGCGTTGGGAAGTGAACGTCGGGCCGACGTCGAGCGCCGCACGCGCGAGACGAGTGTCTCGCTTGCCCTCGACCTCGACGGCTCGGGCCGCTACGAGGTGTCGACCGCTATCGGCATGTTCGACCACATGCTCGAGCAGCTTGCTCGCCATGCGCTCTTCGACCTCCGTATCGCCGCGACCGGCGATATCGAGCGCGACCCGCACCACCTCATCGAGGACGTCGGGCTCGTGCTCGGTCAGGCGCTGAACGAGGCGCTCGGCGAGCGGCGCGGCATCTCGCGTTTCGGCCACGCGTTCGCTCCGATGGACGAAGCGCTGGCGCTTGTCGCGATCGACCTCGGCGGACGCCCCTACGCCGCGATCGACGTCACCTTCGATCGCGAGGACATTGGGCAGCTACCGGTTGAGAACATCAAGCACTTCCTGGACGCGTTTGCTCAAGAGGGTCGCCTCAACCTGCACGCCCGCCTCCTCTCCGGCGAGAACGATCACCACCGCGTCGAGGCGCTCTTCAAGGCCCTCGCCCGCGCCCTCCGCGCCGCCGTCACGATCGACGAGCGGAACGCGGACCAGGTGCCGAGCACCAAAGAAGTGCTGTAGGCTGGTGCGGGTCGTTGTTGGTTGAAAACCCTCTGCAGGTTGAAACCCGCAGCTAATTAATCCGCCGCCGCTATCTCGAAACGGTACTCCTCGATTATCGGGTTAGCGAGCAGTTTGTCGCACATCTCGTTGACCTGCTTCTCCGCCGCCTTCTTGTTTTTGGCGTCGAGGCGGAGCTCCATGTACTTCCCCGCACGGACTGAGTCCACTTCAGCAAAGCCCAGCGAGTGCAGCGCTCCCTTGATGGTGACTCCCTGCGGATCGTTTACCGTGGGCTTCAGCGTCACGTAGACGCGAGCGAGGAAGCCCAACGGTCAGGCGCTCGGGTAATTCGTGTCGGCTTTGATCTTGTCGATCTGCTGGATGTGGTCCATCGAGTGGATCCGATGGAAAGCCAGCCACTCCTTCAGGTTCAGAGGCCCGAAGATCGGATGCGGGAAGGACGTCTCCAGCTTGTCGCTCTGTTCGAGGGATGCAGCCAGCTTCCGGTTCTCCGCGAACGTACCGACGATCCTTTCGCGCAGTTCACTGATCGGCAACGATTCTTCGTCGCC
>VBEI01000094.1:56930-63007 GCA_005882715.1 Chloroflexota bacterium
GGACTGGACCCCCATCGCCCTTACCTCAGCAACCCTCGGGGCGGCAGGCGGATCTATGCCCGCCAGGCTCGCGATGTCCTGGTTGATGCTGCGCTCGGTCACGATGACGTGGCCCAGCACCTCCTTCGCGCACCACTCGCCCTCCGGTCGGAACGTCGCCTGCTCGTCCGTCATAGAGCCGAGGCACTGGTTCCAGTCGCCTGCCGTCCGCTCAAGCATCGCGTCGATCTCTCCGAAGCTCTTCGCGCCTTGATGGCGCATGTACGAAAGCCCTTGCTGCACCGGGTCTGCCTGCTGCTGAGTCATGGCATCACCTCGCTATCACCTTCATCGCCGTTTGGCGGGCGCCAGATCCTTCGGGCTCCCACCCCCTCCTCTACCCCGCTCCCCTTAGGTTGACAAGTGGTGGCACTCATCCGAGTGTAAATCCCTGAGTCCACCATATTAGAGGCCGGACGTGGAGCGCAACGACATCCCAGTCTCCGCTCTCGCGCAAGTACGTCTTGCCGGCGCGCTCGCCCGTGCACCGCACAGCGACACGTTCTCGCCAGACGTTATCGATTGAGATGCCCGCCCGCGCCGTTCCTTCGACGATGACGTGCCGGTAGGGCAATGACTGCGTGTGGACCGAGAGGGCGGCGAACCCCTTTCGGCTCACGTTTGCCAGCTTCTGGGTCCCGCGCGGCGTGCTTATGATGAACTCCTTACCGTCGTATTCATACCACACGGGCGTGACGTGCGGACGGCCGTCCGGCCGCACCGTCGAGAGTGCCGCCACGTTTGGCTCCCGGAGAAACTCCTCGACATCAGGTGCGAGGACCGTCATCCGCGAATGAGTTCGCGGCCGGTGAGGAGCTGGAAGGCCTCGCGGTACTTTCCGGCGGTGCGCTCGACGACCTCGGGCGGCAGCTCCGGCGCAGGCGGCGCCTTGTTCCACGCGATGTCCTCGAGGTAGTCGCGGACGTACTGCTTGTCGAAGCTGGGCTGAGGGCCGCCAGACTTGTACTTGTCAGCGGGCCAGAAGCGGCTGGAGTCCGGCGTCAGGCACTCGTCGATGAGGATCACCTCGTCGTCGCGCCATCCGAATTCGAACTTCGTGTCTGCGATGATTATGCCGCGCTCGCGCGCGTAGTCCCGCCCGTAGCGATAGATCGCGAGGCTGCGCAGTCGTACAGCATTGGCGCCTCGCTCACCGGCCAGTTCGGCGACTTGCTCGTAGGTAATGGGCAGGTCGTGCCCTTCCTCCGCCTTCGTTGTGGGCGTGAAGATGGGCTCGAACAGCTCCTGACTCTCCTTCAAGTTGGGTGGCAGGGCGATGCCTGAGACCTCGCCGTCGCGCTGATAGTCCTTCCATCCCGAACCGGTGATGTATCCGCGCACGACACACTCCACGTCTATCCGCTCGGCTTTGCGCACGACCATTGCCCGCCCGATCATCTCACGCGGCAGCTCGGCGTCGATCCCGGGAACCCGTGTGCTATCGACGACCTGGATGAAGTGATTCGGTACGATAGCTCCCGTGAGCTCGAACCAGAACGCGGAGAGCTGGGTGAGCACCAGCCCCTTGTCCGGAATCCCCGTCGGCAGCACGACATCGAAGGCGGAGATCCGGTCAGTCGCCACGATGAGCAGGTTTTCGCCGAGGTCGTAGACGTCGCGCACCTTCCCGCGCGCCAGCAGCGGCAGGTCAAGCGTCGATTGGATGAGGGTAGCGGTCATAGTCCCAGCCTGTGGAAGCTCTCATCCACGTGCTGAAGGTAGAACTCGTAGTCGAACAGCGACTCGAGTTCCTCGCGCGACAGGCGCGACGTCACCGCCGGGTCCTCCGCGAGAAGCTCGAGGTACGGCGTGCGCTGCTCCCACGAGCGCATGGCGTTCGACTGGACGATCTTGTAGGCCTCCTGGCGGTTCATGCCCTTTTCGATGAGGGCAAGGAGCACGCGCTGGGAGAAAGGGAGGCCGTAGCTCGCTTCAAGGTTTTCGCGCATGCGCTCCGGGTAGACGTGGAGCCCGCGGATGATGAAGGCGAAGAGGTCGAGCATGTAGTCGAGGAGGATGCAGGCGTCCGGGAGGATGACGCGCTCTACCGAGGAGTGCGAGATGTCGCGCTCGTGCCAGAGGGCGATGTTCTCGAGGGCCGAGACGGAGTAGCCGCGGAAGAGGCGCGCGAGGCCGGAAATGCGCTCGCACTTCTCGGGGTTGCGCTTGTGGGGCATCGACGAGGAGCCGGTCTGTCCTTCGGAGAACGGTTCTTCGACCTCGAGGACCTCTGTGCGCTGGAGATGGCGGATCTCCGTCGCGAACTTATCGAGGCCGGCGGCGATTAAAGCGAGCGTCGAGATGTAGTTGGCGTGACGGTCGCGGTGGACCACCTGCGTGGAAATTGGTTCGACGAGGAGCCCCAGGCGGCCGCAGACCTCCTCCTCGAGATCGGGCGGCACGGTTGCGTGGGATCCGACGGGGCCGGAGATCTTGCCGACGGCAATCTGCTCCTTGGCCTGCGTCAGGCGGTGGGTGTTGCGGCGCATCTCGTCGTACCAGGCGGCGAGCTTGAGGCCGAAGGAGGTGGGCTCGGCGTGGACTCCGTGGCTGCGGCCCATGCAGACGGTATTCGTGTGCTCCTTCGCGCGGACGGCGAGTGCCTCCATGAGCGCGTGGATGTCCTGCTCGAGCAGCTCGGTGGCCTCGATTAAGCAGAGGGCGAGGGCGGTGTCCTCGATGTCGTTGGAGGTGAGGCCAAGGTGCACGAAGCGGGATTCGTCGCCCAGGCTGTCGGCGACGGAGCGGAGGAAGGCGTTGAAGTCGTGGTGCATCTCGCGCTCGTACTCGGCGGCGCGCTCGGCGTCGTAGCGGGCGCGCCGGATCTTCTCCATCGCCTCTTTGGGGATGACGCCGCGCTCGGCCCAGGCCTCGCAGACGGCGATCTCAACCGTGAGCCAGGAGTCAAGCTTGTTAGCGTCGGACCAGACGCGGGCCATCTCGGGGCGGGTGTAGCGAGGGATCATCGCGTAAGAGCCAGGAGGGAGGAGCCAGGAGATGGTCTTGATTGATGCCTGGTTAAGACTTGATTCTTTCGAGAAAAAAACTCTGTGTTTGCGGCTTTGGAAACGTAAGCGGCGGCAAATTTCTTGATTGTTATGTGCTTGTTCGTTCTTTGATTGTTTGCTGTCTGGTCCGGCTTCCGCGCGGGCCGCGCTTCGGTTGGGACGGCGGAAATGCGGGCGACGCCTGCCACGAGGCTATCTTAAGCGATTGCGGGTAGAGGTGGAAGGGGGAAATGGCACGAGGAGGATGGTGGCGGAGTCCCCGACACCAGGCGGATTGTGTTGGAAGCCGCTTGACAGGCGGAGTATACTTGACGCGCCTGCGGCGGGAGGGGTACGAGAGATATGCACGAAGGCCTGCCGGAAGGAACGCTGACCCTCCTCTTCACGGACGTCGAGGGTTCGACTGACCTGACGACTCGCCTGGGCGACGAGGCGGCACAGAGGATCCTCCGTTCGCACCGCCAGCTTGTCCAGCGCCAGGTGGAACAGTTCGGCGGGCAGCAGATCAAGGGGACGGGCGACGGCTCGATGGTCGCCTTCACGTCGGCGCGACGGGCGGTCGAGTGCGCTATCGCGATTCAGCGTGCGGTGCGGACGCGCAACGAGGACTACCCGCACGAGGCGATTCCTGTCCGCATTGGCATCAACTCCGGCGAGGTGATCAGAGAAGAGGGCCCGGATGGGCGCGGCGATCTGTTCGGTGCGACGGTCACAGCGGCGGCGCGGATCGCGGCCAAGGCGTCGGGCGACGAAATACTCGTCGCGGAGACAGTGAAAGGCCTGCTCGGCGCGGTCAAGGACCTCCAGTTCGCCGATCGCGGCCGCTTCCGGCTTAAGGGTTTCGCGGACCGCTGGCATCTGTACCAGGTGCTGTGGGAGCGGGAAGGGGACGTTTCGGGGCCGGTATTGCTCAGGCGGACGCCGTTCGTCGGGCGGCAGAGCGAGCGAGAGCAGCTCAGGCGCTGCCTCGAGCAGGCGGTGCGAGGCCAGGGGAGCCTGGTGCTGCTCAGCGGCGAGCCGGGAGTGGGCAAGAGCAGGCTCGCGGAGCAGGTAGCGGTCGAGGCGCGCGACCAGGAGGTGCTGGTCCTGAGCGGGCACTGCTACGAGATGGAGATGCTGCCTTATGCGCCGTTCGTCGAGATACTCGACACAGCGACGCGAAGCATGGACCGGGCGGCGCTGCAGGTGGCGCTGGGTGAGGGCGCGGGCGAGGTAGCGCGCATGCTGCCCTCGCTGCGGAAGCTGTTTCCGGACGCGCCTGCTCCGCTCGACTTGCCGCCGGAGCAGGAGAGGCACTACTTGTTCAGCAACGTGCTGGAATTCCTCGAGCGCGGCGGCCGGGAGAGGCCACTCCTGCTCGTCATCGAGGACCTGCACTGGGCAGACGACTCCACTCTGCTGTTGCTCCAGCACCTCGCGCAGCGTGCGAACGGGATGCGCGTCCTGGTCATCGGCACGTACCGGGATATCGAGCTAGAGGGCCACTATCCGCTGCAGCGCGCTCTCGAAGTCCTCGTTTCACAGCGGCTTGCCGAGCAGATATCGCTCGACTGTCTGGCGCCGGCGGCGGTAGAAGCGATGCTTCGCGCGCTGGCCGGCCGGCCGCTACCGCAACAGCTATTCCAGCTCATTATGAGCGAGACCGAGGGTAATCCGTTCTTCATCGAGGAGGTGTTCAAGTATCTGCTCGAGGAGAAGAAGCTGGTGGACGACAGCGGTCAATGGCGGGCGGAGGTCATCGCCAGCGAGCTGGATGTTCCAGAAGGAGTGCGGCTCGTAATTGGCCGGAGGCTGCAGCGCCTGAGCGAGGACTGTCACCGACTGTTGACGGGCGCAGCGGTCATCGGCTACAACTTCACGTTCGACCTCCTGACGTCCGTGAGCGAGATGGACACGAATACGGTGCTCGACTGCATGGACGAAGCGGAGAGAGCGCACCTGATTGTCTCGGGCGAGATCGATTCGCGCTTCATCTTCAGCCATGAGCTAATCAGGCAGACGCTGCTCGCCGACGTTTCGGCGGCCCGGCGCCAGCGCCTTCATCTACAGATAGCGGAGGTGATGGAAAGGGCTCAGTCGTCGGCGCAGCAAGAGATCGCGACGGACCTCTCCTACCACCTCTCGCAGGCGGGCGATTCGGCCGATCCCCGGAAGCGGTCTCGCTATCTCTTGCTGGCCGGCGATCGGGCTCTGTCGGCGGCTGCGTTCGAGGACGCCCTGCGCCAGTACGAGGGCGCCCTTTCGCTGCAACCGAAGGATGACGCGCGGATGCACGCGGAGCTGCGTTACAAGCGCGGGCTCGCGCTGAGGAGCCTCGCCCGGTGGGAGGAGGCGCTCGAGGACTGGTGGGACGCGCTGGCGAAGTACGAGGGGCTGCGCGACCTAGAAGCTGTTGGGCAGGTGTCATCGGACGCGGCGAGGCAGTTACTTTGGGGCGGGCGCTACCTGGAGGCGCTCGAGCTTGCGCTCAGAGGGCTAAGCCGCCTCGGTAAAGTCGTCAGCCCGCATCGCTGTCTGCTGCTTGGGAACGCCGGTCTCACGCTGAGCGTCGCGGGCTATTACCGGGCGGGCGCCGGCATGATCCGGGAGGCGGTGAGACTGGCTGAGGAACTGGGCGACGACCAGCTATTGGCGCGGGCACTAGTCGCGAAGGCTGTGCATCACTTCAGCTACGGCCAGACCGTGGAGCAGGCGGAGGCGGGCCGGCGGGCGATCGAGCTATGTAAGGCCACGGGCGATCTCTGGGACCTGACCAACGCACTCTGGGTGACACTGGCGACTGCAGACTCGCTCGACGAGAGCGCCGCGCTCAACGAGGAGCTTGAGTCGCTTGCCGCCCGCCTCGGCAACCAGGGCGCGTTCTTTTTCAGCTCGCGAGCGATGGCGCATCGAGACCTTATGCTTACCGGCAATATCAGCGCGTTCGAAGAGTTCGCGAAGCAAGACGTGGAGACCTGCCGGAAGATCGGTCTCGTCGGCCTCTCACAGTCCTACGCCTATGGCGGACTTGCGCATTTCTGGCTCGGCCGC
>VBEI01000166.1 GCA_005882715.1 Chloroflexota bacterium
AAGACGCTCGAGGAGCCGCCGGCGCACATTATCTTCGTCCTGGCGACGACGGAGGCACATAAGGTCGAGGCGACGATAATCTCTCGCTGCCAGCGGTTCGACCTGCGCCGGATTCCGTTGAGTGCCATTGTGGAGAGGCTCGCGGAGATCTGCCAGGCCGAGGGATATTCGCTCGAGGAAGCCGCGCTGGAGGAGATCGGCCGGAGCGCGACGGGGAGCCTGCGGGATGCAATCAACGGCCTCGAGCAGGTGGTCACATACTATGGCCAGTCGCCATCACTCGAGCAGGTGCGCGAGGCGTTGGGGCTGGTTGTCGACGTGCGAAGCGCAGAGCTTGCGAGGCTGGCGCTGGATGGGAATCTGGCCGGTGGACTTGCGTTGATAGCCGCCGTGCGCGATGACGGGGCCGACATGAAGCATTTCTGCAAGCAAGTGGTCGGTTACCTGCGGAACCTTCTGCTCGCAAAGACGGGCGCGCTGGAAGCGCTCGACCTACCGCGGGAAGCCGCAGAGGAAGCGAAGGACGCCGGCGGTAAGCTCGACCGTGACAGGATTGTGCGAGTACTAAGGGCGTTCGCGCTCGCCGACTTCAGAGACGATTCGCCCGCCTCCGGCGGCTCATTGCCGCTGGAGCTGGCGCTCCTGGAGGTGGCATCAGGCGGAAGAGCCGCGCCGGTTGATGTGACTCCGCCAACAGCGGAAGTGGTCATCGCGGTGGATGATAGCAAAGTCGATACGATCGAACTGGCTGTTGAGCGAGAGATAGAGGCCGCGCCGAGGGATGGAACGCCGGTCCGGGCGGCAAGCTCTACTGACACGATGGGTCTCCTGGACCGCGTGCGGCAAGCCTGTAAGGATACCGACAGACAGCTGTCCGGGCTGCTGAACGGGTCGTGCGAGGTGAAATCGGAGGAAGTCGAGGTTGTAACGCTAGGGTTCTACCATACGTTCCATCTTGAGAGAATCGAGTCAGGGCCGTACGCGAAGCGGCTGGAGGAGCTATTTTCGAGCGTGCTGGGACGGACGGTGAGAATCGCCTTTGAGCATTCGCCCCGAGAACGCGTCGTGAGGCCGGCGGCGAAGGGCGGGCACCTTGTGGAGGCGGCGCGCCAGTTGGGTGCGAGACCAATCGGAAGAACATCAGTAGAAGGAGGGCCGGATGGCGAGCCGCGGCGGGACGAATCCTGACTTCATGAAGCAGCTCCAGCAGATGCAGGGACGGATAGCAGAAGTACAGCAGAGGCTGGACGAGACGGTAATCGAGGCGTCGTCAGGTGGCGGTGCCGTCACCGTCAAGATGAACGCGCACCCATCGCTTCAAGAGATCACGATCTTGCCCGAGGTGATTGATCCAGACGACGCCGAGATGCTGCAGGACCTGATCCAGGCGGCGATGAACGACGCGCTCGAGAAGATCAGGGCGAGCCAGATGCAGCAGCTGGCGGGCCTGGCGGGCGGTCTTAACATCCCCGGACTGACATCGTAAGCCCGAGGTGACCCGCACGTGAACGAATCGACGCCGGCGACGGCGGCGCCGCTGGCGCGCCTGATCGACGAGCTGTATAAGCTGCCCGGCATCGGCCCAAAAAGCGCCCAGCGTCTGGCCTACTACCTGCTGCGAATGCCGGCGGCGGAGGCCCGCGCGCTGGCTTCGGCGATCGTTGAGGTGAAGGAGCGGGTGACTTTCTGTTCCATCTGCCAGAACGTGACTGAAGTGGACCCGTGCCGCATTTGCATGGACGGCGAACGCGATCGCTCGATTATCTGTGTTGTTGAGGAACCGCTGGATATTCTGGCGATCGAGCGGACACAGAGCTATCGCGGGATGCACCATGTGCTGCACGGGGCGATTTCGCCGATCGACGGTATCGGACCGGAGGACCTGAAAGTCTCGGAGCTGCTTCAGAGGCTGCGCTCGGGCGAGGTTCGGGAGATCATCTTAGCCACGAACCCGAACCTGGAGGGCGAGGCCACAGCGATGTACCTGACGCGCCTGCTGCGGCCGCTCGGCGTGCTCATCACGCGGCTGGCGAGAGGATTGCCCGTGGGGGGAGACCTGGAGTACGCCGACGATTTGACGCTAAAGCGGGCACTCGAGGGGCGGCAGGAGATCGAGAGCTAGCATGTCTGCGCCGCGTATGTACAAGACGGAGGCAGTCATTCTCCGCCAGCGCCGGCTGGGGGAGGCGGACCGTATCCTCTGCATATACACGCCTGCCTACGGGAAGATGGATGTGAAGGCTCGGGGCGTGCGAAAGACGACGAGCCGGATGTCCGGGCACCTCCAACCCCTGACGCGCTGTATGTTGCAGCTGGCGCAGGGGCACGTTAATGACGTCGTTGCCGGATGTGAGACGCTCGAGAGCTTCCAGCCGCTGCGAGAGAACCTCGACCGTCTGAGCCGGGGGCTGTACGCCGCGGAGCTCATCGACCGGTTCGCGCCCGAGCGGATGCACAGCTTCCCAACCTACCGGCTGTTCGTGGAGACGCTGCGCAGGTTAGCGGAAGCGGAGGACCTCGACCAGACGTTGCGATTCTTCGAGATGAGGCTCCTGGACCAATGTGGCTTCCGCCCGGAACTGGAGGCGTGCTCGGGGTGCGGGTCGCGTTTGGAGGCGTTGGATAATTCCTTTGCGCCAATAAGCGGCGGTGCCGTTTGCCATGTTTGCGCGGGAGGCATTGCAGGAGCGCGGGTGCTTTCGCTGAACGGCTTGAAGGTGTTGCGACTGCTGCAGCACGGATCGTATAACGATGCCATGCGGGTGCGGATCGAAGGGCCGTTGGCGCGAGAAGTCGAGACCCATCTCCGGAGCTTTATCGTGTCTGTGCTCGAGCGCGACGTAAACGCGGCGGCGTTCATTGAGCGGCTGCGGCGAGAGGGCGCGCGGCACGCGGTGGAAGCCTGAACGTGCCGCTATACGAATATTATTGCGAGGTGTGCGACAAGGTGTTCGACGCGCTGCGCTTGGTGCGCCAGTCCGAGGAACCGATGGCGTGCCCAAGTTGCGGAGGCGATGCGGACCGGATTATGCCGACGACTTTCGCTTCGATGTCGCGGAAGGAAGGTTGGCGTCAGCGGGTGCCCTACCACCACAAGCCGGTGCGAAGCGGGGCCCCGACGAAGACGATCGCCCGGGTGAAACCGAAGGACGAAGCCGCGCGTAAGGGGAAGGCGGAGGGAGCGAAAGGCTAAAATGCCGCTTTACGAGTACTACTGCGAGAGCTGCAACGGGATTTTCGAGGCGATCCGCGAGATGCGGGAGGCTTCCATCGCAGTCCCTTGTCCCGAATGTGACCGAGACGGCGAGCGCATAATGTCAAGCTTCAACGCCTTCACGTTTCGGGATGGCTACCCGCGAAGAATTCCGGATAAGGGGACGTACTGGCACATGGGGCAGGAGGTCAAGAAGCGGGCGACGCGCATGAAGGGGTGGGAGCACCCCGAGCTGGCCAAGCCCAAGCCGAAACCGCGGGCGACGAAGGGGGAGTCCCGAGCACAGCGAGATAAGCGGCTTGCGGCTCTGCGAGAGGCGCGTTATCGCGACCGTTGGGGGATCGACAAGGATGGCTTCCCGACGTTGAAGACGAAGACGCCGGAGAAAGAGAAGAAGGTCCTACCGTCAGGTTAGGCGCCGGGGGTGCAGCGAATCAGGTCCGTCGGTCGAGAATGTAGTCGGTGAGGTCGCGGAGAGTCTGACGGTCCTCGAGGTCCGGTAGGACATCCAGGGCGTCGTTCGCGCGGCGCGAGAAGTCGCGGGCCAACTCGTATGATTCTTCGATAACGCCGGAATCAAGGGTAGCCTGAACGGCCTCGGCCAGACGCTCTCGCGACGGACGCGCGAAGTACTTCTGTACTGGGTTTGACTTGGGCGAGCGGTCCATCAAGAGCAAGGAGGGCAGGGTAAGCGTTCCCTGCATGAGGTCGCTACCGACCGGCTTGCCCATTGCGGCCGGGTCTCCCGTGAAG
>VBEI01000073.1:0-11090 GCA_005882715.1 Chloroflexota bacterium
ACGGCCGAGGGCATTATCCATTCTTACATACATCACAACCGTCGCCTCGGGGCGCTTGTCGAAGTCAATTGTGAATCCGACTTCGTGGCACGCACGGACGATTTCCGGAAGCTTGCTCAGCAGATTGCCCTTCAGGTCGCGGCCGCAAACCCGCTATACATCTCTGCTGACGAAATGGCCAAAGGCGCCGAGGGCGACCCGAAGGAGCTGTGTCTCCTCGAGCAACCATTCGTACGGGACGAATCGCGCACGATCCAGGACCTCTTAAGCGAGGTTATTAGCAAGACGGGCGAAAACATTCGCGTCCGCCGCTTCGCGCGCTTCGAGCTTGGACGATATAGCGACGGGACGAGCAATGACTGAAGAACGTCCATACAAACGGATCCTGCTTAAGCTCAGCGGCGAAGCACTCCAGGGCGATCTTCCTTACGGCATAAGGCAGTTCAGGGGATGGGCATCGAAGTAGCGATCGTTGTCGGGGGTGGAAACATCTTCCGGGGCGCCGCCGCATCAGACGCCGGCATGGACCGCGCGACTGGCGACTACGCCGGAATGCTAGCGACGATTATCAACGGCCTCGCGCTCCAAGATGCGCTCGAACGGAACGGCGTGACTGTGCGTACTCAGTCAGCTATCACAGTGACAGCCGTCGCTGAACCTTACATCCGCCGTCGCGCTATGCGGCACCTGGAGAAGGGGCGTGTCGTGATCTTTGCAGCCGGGACGGGCAATCCATATATGACGACCGATACTGCCGCTGCGCTCCGCGGCATCGAGATCGACGCTCAAGTTCTGCTGATGGCGAAAAAAAATGTCGACGGCGTCTACGAGGCGGACCCCTTCGAAGACAAGTCGGCGCGCAAGTTCGAGACCCTCTCTTATCTGGAGGCCCTAAACCGCCGGCTTCAAGTTATGGACTCCACGGCCCTGACGCTGTGCATGGAAAACTCACTTCCGCTGGTCGTCTTTGATCTGCGCCTGCCCGACAGCATTGTGCGGGTTGCTGCTGGAGAGCACGCCGGGACAAAGGTCGGCGACCTGCCGACCGAGTTCTCAAAGGCGCCGGCATCTGCTAGATAGCGAGGAGCGAGGGACATGGTCCAAGAGCAGATAGACGATGCTAGAGCAAGGATGCACAAAGCCGTCGAAGCTCTTCGCCACGAGCTAGGCAGTGTGCGAACAGGACGAGCCAGCGGCGGCCTTGTCGAGCATCTCAAGGTGGACTACTACGGCGCTCCCACCCCGCTCAACCAGATCGCCACGATTTCAACACCGGATGCGCGGCTTATCGTCATTCAACCCTATGACCGGAGTGCGATGGGAGCCATCGAGAAGTCCATCCTCAAGTCTGACCTGGGACTCACTCCCTCCAACGACGGCGCCGTCATTCGCCTCTCGATTCCGCCACTGACAGATGAGCGGCGGCGCGAACTGGCCAAGCACGTAAGAAAGCGTGTCGAGGAAGCGCGCGTGGCGGTGCGAAACGTCCGGCGCGACTGCCACGACCACATCCGCAAACTGGAGCATGACCACACAATCTCGCAAGACGACCTTCACCGCTCCGAAACTGAGCTGCAGAAACTGACCGACGAGCAGGTCAAGGAGATCGATAGGGTCGGCGAAGTTAAGGAACAGGAACTGCTTGCGATCTGAAACGTAGTTGTTTGGCCGCCGTCAAGCGCGTCTCTCAGCGCTCCTAGCCTCCCCGGGCGTGACCCGCAAGGCCGACAAACGTTCTATACTGATGAAAACAATGCGCAGTGCTACACGCGCGACGCCCGAGAACACATCTCCACTCGCTCTTACGGCAGTGCCTGATCATGTTGCGATAATCATGGACGGCAACGGGCGGTGGGCTAAGGAACGGGGCCGCCCGCGCTTGTTCGGCCATCGCGCCGGCACCGAGAATGTACGCCGCGTGATCGAGCGGTTCGGTGATTACGGTGTGAAGTTTCTTACCCTGTTCGCCTTCTCGACAGAAAACTGGGACCGGCCGCGGTACGAGGTTCGAGGCCTAATGTCGCTGCTCTCGCGCTTCCTCAAGCGGGAGACGAAGCACCTGCATGAGAACGGAATCCGTCTGCTCCATCTCGGAGACCTAAGCCCACTCAGCCCTCGGCTTCAACAAGAGGTGCGCGATGCCATTGAGCTCACTCGTGACAACCGAAGAATGACGCTATCAATAGCATTCAACTATGGCGGTCGTGCGGAAATCGTCGAGGCTGTGCGCCGGATCGTGGACGAAGGCGTGCCCGCCAGCGAAATTGACGAGCAAACGATATCCAGCCGCCTACTTACCGAGGGCCTACCTGACCCGGACCTCATCATCCGCACCGCCGGAGAGATGCGGTTGTCTAACTTCCTTCTCTGGCAAGGCGCCTACGCCGAGTTCTGCTTTACCCCTGTCTACTGGCCGGACTTCGATATCAAACACGTAGACGAGGCGCTTCTCGCTTTCAGCCTCCGAACGCGTCGGTTCGGAGGTCTGCCTCTACACGAGGTCGATGGACCAGCGGGCAACGGCCATGAAAACGGGCGAAATCCGGCCGAACGCTCCGCTGCGAGCAACGGCTTTCGCGCTTAACGCGCGACATGCTCCCTCAGCGGGTCCTGTCTGCAGCCGTAGGCATACCCGTCATAGTGGTCCTGGTCCTCATCGGAGGCGTCCCATACGCGTTCGCTGTCGCGATGGTTCTCGCGCTTGCGGCCCTCGAATTTTACGCCGCAACAGACCCCGAGACTTCTGCGACCAGTCCGACGCACCCGCGTCTGCGCCGAGCGTCGCCCAGTCTCTTCGGTCAGCGCTTGCCCGCGTTCGCGGGGTGTGCTGGGGTGGCGCTGCTCGTCGTAGCGGCATACGAGGGCCTGGATGAGCTTACAGGCGTCCTCGCCGGGCTAATCGCCGGCATCTTCCTGATTTTGATCGTGCGGCAGGAAGCCCGGACCGGGCTCCGCGACTGGCTGTGGGTTGTCGCCGGCGTGGCGTATATCGGCTTCCTCGGCTCACATCTGGTCCTTCTGCGCGATCTGGACGATGGCGGCGATTGGGTATTCGTCGCTGTGTTCGCCACCTTCGTCGCCGATACGGCCGCCTACTTTGCGGGCCGCGCGCTCGGAAGGCGCCAAATAGCGCCTGCCGTCAGTCCCGGCAAGACTGTTGAAGGGGGGATAGCGGGTCTCGTTGCAGGCTTTATTGCAGTCTTCTTGCTGGTGTGGGGAACGGGGGTCGATGTCGACGAGCTGAAGCTGGTACCACTGGCGCTTCTGCTGCCCGTTGTTGCCGTAGTAGGCGATCTTGGGGAATCTCTAATCAAGCGAGGTGCGGGCGTCAAAGATGCCAGCGATTTAGTTCCCGGGCACGGCGGCTTCCTCGATCGCCTCGACAGCATCCTCTTTACAACGCCGTTGGTATACTACTTTGTGATATGGGTGGTCTTGTGATGGGAAATGGGAAATACGAAATGGGGCTGGCGTCGCCCCGCTCCTTCCTCCTTTCCCTTTTCCCATTTCCTCCGTGAAGGCTGTTCGTCTCGCCGTACTCGGCTCCACCGGCTCCATCGGACGCCAGACGCTCGATGTTATCCGTTCGTTGCCCGGGCGCTTTAACGTTATCGCTCTCGCAGCCGGTACTAACATCACTCTCCTCGAGGAACAGGTCCGCGAGTTCCGGCCGCGGTTTGTTTGTGCGGGTCGCGAAGCCGATTACTTGATGGCCCGTGGATCGAGCGATGGCTTGTCGATTCGCTGGGCCGAGATGGAAGAGATGGCCGGGCATCCAGACGTTGACCTCGTCATCGTCGCAACGGCTGGCTCCGCCGGTCTCGGCCCGACACTTGCGGCTCTTCGCGCGGGCAAATCGGTGGCCCTCGCGAACAAAGAAGTGCTGGTCATGGCCGGCCACATCATTACCGCAGAGGCTCGCCGTTCCCGCGTCGTGCTCCGCCCAATCGACTCCGAACACTCCGCAATCTGGCAATGTCTCTGGGGAGAAAATCACGATTCTATCGAGCGAATCGTTATTACGGCCTCGGGAGGGCCCTTCCGCGATACGCCGCCTCACGAACTATCGCGAGTAACCGCCGAGGAGGCGTTGCGGCACCCCAACTGGCAGATGGGGCAAAAGATCACGGTGGATAGCGCGACTTTGCTGAATAAGGGCCTCGAGTGCATTGAAGCCCGTTGGCTCTTCGATGTGCAGCTCGAAAACATCGACGTATTGCTTCACCGGGAGAGCGTCGTTCATTCCTTGGTCGAGTTCCGCGACGGATCCGTAAAGGCGCAACTGGGAATGCCGGACATGCGTCTACCTATTCAGTGCGCGCTCACTTACCCCGAGCGCCTGCCCGGCGCATCTGTGCCGAGACTGGACTTGAAACTGATTGGAACGCTGAGTTTCGGACCGCCGGACATGAAGCAATACCCCTGCCTTGGCTTGGCGCTCGAGGCTGGCCGGCGTGGCGGCAGTTGCCCCACTGTTCTGGCGGCCGCTGATGAGATCGCAGTTCAGCACTTCCTCGCAGGGCACATCCGCTTCACGGATATCGCTCGTATTGTCTCCGATGCTCTCAATGCTCATGACCAGCTTTCGAACCCCAGCCTAGATGAAGTTCTTCATGCGGACGCCTGGGCGCGCTCCTACACGGAGGACTGGGTGAAGGCTAAGGCATGACCGTCCTCTATTCGGTCCTTCCGTTCCTTGGAATGCTCGTGGCGCTGATCGTCGCTCATGAGCTGGGTCACTACTTCACCGCGAAGTTGTTCCGCGTAAAGGTCCTCGAGGCTGGTCTCGGCTATCCGCCTCGCATCTGGCGCTTCGAGTGGCGTGGGACGATATATTCCATCAACTGGCTTCCGCTGGGCGGCTTCGTCCGGCTGCTCGGCGAAGAAGATCCCTCTGACCCCGAGAGTCTGGCAGCGCAACCCGCCTGGAAGCGCCTCATCGTTCTCTTCGCGGGCTCCGGGATGAACCTCGTTCTGCCGGTTCTCTTGTTCGCCGTCGCTTTTATGATTCCGCGCGATGTGCCCCTCGGCCCCGCTGTCATTCAGGTCGTAGAGCCCGGTTCACCAGCAGGTGAGGCGGGTCTCCAACCTGGCGACCAGATCCGCGAACTGGAAGGGCGCGAGGTGAAGAACACGGCTGACGCTGGCCGCATCATCCGGCTCAACATGGGGAAGACAATCGACTTCACCGTCGTACGCAACGCGATCGGGGGCGGCGAGCAAGTGCTGCACGTAGCCGTGAAAGCGCGTTGGGACCCGCCCTCCAATCAAGGCCCCACCGGCATACGCATCGCCAATCGAGCAGCAACGATTCCTCAATGCACGACATTCACGAATCCGCCGCCGGAGTGCAAGCCTACGGAAAGGCAGAGCTACAACCCGTTAAAAGCGCTCGGTAAGGGCTGGACCTCGACGTGGGACTCGCTGACACTCGCGCGAAACCAGATCATCTCCATCTTCCACGGCGGCTCGGGCCCGGACGTGGCAGGGCCCGTTGGAATTGCCCAGGCGACCGGAGAAGTCGTAAAGGAGTCAGGCTGGCAGACGCTGCTTGACTTTGCTGCCTTGCTCTCGATCAACCTCGCCATCATTAACGTCCTCCCACTGCCAATGCTGGACGGCGGCCGCATGGCATTCGTAATCCTCGAAGTCATCCGCGGTGGCCGGCGAATCGCTCCGGAGAAAGAGGCGATCGTTCATCTCGTTGGTCTGGCACTAATCATTACGATGGCCGTCGTCGTCACATACTTCGATATCCTGCGCATCATCAGCGGTGGATCGCTCTTCGACTGAGCGGCTCGGCAGGGCTTATCTAATCCGTAATCACGCCTTGCCCTAGCGAGTGGCGGCAATGAGAATAGACTTGCAATGACAGACGAGCCGTTCGCGCTAGCTCCTCGCCGAAAATCTCGTCCCGTTCATGTGGGCGACGTTCAGGTCGGCGGCGACGCTTCCGTTGTCGTTCAGACGATGACGAACACGGACACGGCCGATGCAAAGGCCACCGTCGAGCAGATTGCGCGCTTGGCGGACGCCGGCGCGGAGATCGTACGCGTTGCAGTCCCCGATAAGCGGGCTGCGGAGGCGCTTCCCGATATCGTCCGCCAGACACCTGTTCCACTCATCGCCGACATTCACTTTGACCATCGCCTCGCACTCGCCTCGATCGAGGCGGGAATTCATGGCTTACGCCTGAACCCGGGGAACATTCGCGACGCCACCAAGGTGCGGGAAGTTGTCCAGGCGGCCAAAGAGCGCGGGATTTCGATCCGCATCGGCGTAAACGAGGGCTCGCTACCCCCTATTCCTGCTCTGGCGGATGGTGAGCTGCCCCCACCGAAGACACAGCGCATGGTAGACGCCGCGCTGTGGGAGATCGGCATTCTTGAGGAGATGGGATTCGAGGACATAAAGCTGTCGCTGAAGGCCTTCGATGTGCCCACCATGGTGACCGCCTACCGCGAAATCGCCGGGCGGGTGCCGTATCCACTGCACCTCGGCGTTACCGAGGCCGGGACTCCGGGCTCGGGCACGGTGCGTTCAGCTGTCGGGATCGGTGTTCTTCTCGCCGAAGGCATCGGCGATACGATCCGCGTCTCACTTGCCGCGGATCCGGTCGAGGAGCTACCGGTCTGCTGGGATATCCTAAAGTCGCTTAATCTGCGCCAGCGCGGCGCGACGATCGTTGCCTGCCCGACCTGTGGTCGAATCGAGGTCGATCTAATCCCGCTAGCGAATCAGGTCGAGGAGCATTTTAAGGCTCTCGGAAAACCGATCACCGTCGCCGTAATGGGCTGCGTCGTGAATGGACCCGGCGAATCGCGCGACGCCGATATAGGCCTCGCCGCCGGCAAGGGAAAGGGCGCCATTTTTCGCAAAGGAGAGGTCGTCCGCACGGTGCGCGAAGAGGAATTCTTCACCGCACTCCTCGAAGAAGGCCGCAAGATCATCGCCGAGCGCTTCGGCGACGTGGCCGTAGCCGAAGGCGAATCGTCGGGCGTTGGCGAAGAGGTCATCGCGCTTACGCCGGCACCTTCACCGACGCTTCCAGGGCGGGCAGCCCGGCGCGGCTGACGATCGCAGCCGCCCCTCTGCCAATACCTCACTAACACCTAACCCCTCACGCTTGTAACCTTTATCCATGACCAGTGAGGCGCGCGTCGCCTTCGTTCTTTTCTTCTTCGCGGTCTGGTGTTTTATGGGGCTAATCCCGTGGGCCGTCGCCGCGGTTGTCGCGCGCGGCCGGGGGGCATTGACAGCGCTGCCGATGGCTTTGGCCGGTGCGTGCGCGGCCGGCGTAGCCGTTCCCCTAATAGGCGCGGATGATTTCGCGGGCTTCCTTCTGAGCTTGGCCACCGCCTTCTTCGCCGGTGCCGTTGCCTCTGCCGCTGGAATCGCCGTTGCCCAACGGCTATGGCCGATGCGACGGGCAAATGAGCAGGGACGCAGAAGAGACAGCGAGAGTGAAAGATCGCATCTCACACCTCGAACCTAACACCTGATACACTCCACCACGTGACCCAGCCTCGCCTGGCAACTCCTGTACACGCGCTGTCGACGATGTGGTCGCAGGGCCGCTTTCGGCCCGAGGGCGCGAATGCGGACGACATGCTTGCCTTCGCCAAAGCGGCCGCTGGCCTCGGCTTTCCGGCGATTGAGATCAACTACGTAATCCCGCCGCAAGGAGTCGAGGCGCTTCTCTCCAACGATCACGTCGGGATTGTCTCCCTGCACTCACCGACACCCCGCATCAAAATCGCCAACGGCAAGTCATCGGACGCTCTCAACCTCGCGTCGACCAACGAAGAAGAGCGTGTCCTTGCTGTTGAGCGCGCCCGCGTTACAGTCGATCATGCAGCACGCTGCGGCGCGCGTTATATGGTTGTGCACCTGGGAGGAATCGAGGGCGGCATGTTTCGGGAGGAGGGTGAGCTTCGAAAGAGCTACGACGCCGGGGAGCGCGATGGGGCTGAAATCGATGTACTGCGCCGAGGGGCGGTCGAGCGGCGCGCGGAGGCGGCGGGTACCTATCTCCCGCTGGCCAGCCGTTCGTTGGCCGAGATTACCGAATATGCGGCTCCCCGCAATGTGGCCGTTGGCCTCGAAAACCGTTATCACTACCACGAGTTCCCCGGGCCGGGCGAACTGCGGGAACTGCTCGACTATTATCCGCCGGAGGTCGCGGGCTTCTGGCTGGACGTTGGTCACGCGGAGGTGCTCGACCGTCTCGGCCTGGAGCGCCACGACCGCTGGTTGAATGAGCTGGGCGACCGCTGCATCGGTGCACACGTCCATGACGTTGACGGCCTCGCCGATCACCGGGCGCCGGGCCACGGCACGGCGGACTGGCCGCATTACGCGGAAAAGCTGCCGCCCGGCGTCCCCCGCGTCTTCGAGATCAACCAGAAGGTCGACGAACAGCGAGTTGCAGCGGCAATACCGTTTCTACGCGACCGGGGCGTTCTACCTGCTTCCAGCTGACTGGACTGCCGTCCCCCCGCGGTTGACAGCGGCCAGCGTCGCTGCTAGCATCCGCCTACGATGAATTGCCAGGCTTATCCGGCGAAGACGGTATCGGTAGCGCCGATGTCCAGGATGGGCACCGGGCTGCTTATTACGTTCTTCGGTGGGGCCAGGCCATCGCATATTCACTAATTAGTCGAAACCGCGACAACCAGGCCCGCCGAACCGGCGGGCTTTTTTCTTATCGGAGAAGGAGGACGAAATGATAGAGGGACGCGTGGTCCGCTTGCGGGCATTAGAGCGGACCGATGTGGAACGAGCCTACGCCTGGGTGAACGACCGGGAAGTGACACAGTATCTGCTGTTGCGGTACCCGATGTCGCGTGCGCAGGAGGAAAAGTACCTGGCGGAGACCGCAGAGCAGGGTAATAGCTTCGCGGATGTCCGTCTGGCTATTGAAACGAAGGACGGGCTACATATCGGCATGTGCGGCCTGCACCACGGATCGGCTGAGGACCGCCACGCGTCCCTGGGCATCATGGTGGGCGATAAGTCGTACTGGTCGAACGGCTACGGATCCGACGCTGTGATGACTCTGCTTCGCTTCGCCTTCGATCAGATGAATCTGAATAAGGTCGAGCTCGGCGTATTCGAGTTCAACGCGCGCGCTATCGCTTGCTATCGGAAATGCGGTTTCGTCGAGGAAGGCCAGCGGCGCGAGCACTACTTTCAGAACGGTCGCTATTGGGACATCATCGGGATGTCGATTCTCCGGCGCGAATACGAAGCGCTACAGCCAGGCAGCGCGGAAACCACCGTGGCAATTCCGCAGACTTAGCACCCCGGCAACGATGGAGAAGCCATCCGCGGCAAACGCGCTAGGGTTCAAGCTTCGCGGATTGCTGATCCGGCAGGGCAGAAGTTTGCGATCCGGCTGATGCGGTCGGTGAAGATCGACTATTTCACGGAGCGTGAGTCGGCGCTGGGCGCTGCCCGGACGGCGGGCCGACATCAGCTGTCTCGACGGAGGAGCCGCAGCTGCCGGTACGGGAAAGGAGAGGCCGAGCGGGCTGATTATTCCCTCGTTGTCAGCTCGTCAGAGGCGCTTCGCGACCGCCCAGCCCGCAAGCCCGACGGCGCCGGCGAGCACGATCAGGCCGGCCGCCAATGCGATAACTACGAAGGTAGACGTGCCGCCGCCCTCATCTTTTGCGTTGGCTTGGGAACCGGAGGTGCCGGCAGTCGTTTGGGGTTGCTGGTCCTGGCGCGGCTCCTGTGTAGCACGCGGCGGGAGGCCGTGCGCGGCTCGCCACTCGTTGTCGAGGCCGTCCTGGTCGAAGCCGTAAGCTGCCTTCAAGGCGTCGTCGATAGTCTTCCCGCTCTTGATCTCGGCGAAGAGTTTTGCGAACTTCTCTGGCCCGTAGGTGTCGTTCAAATACTTCACGAGGCTCCAGGACTGGCCGTAGAAGAGGTTTACGGCGGACGGGTCTCCCGGTGAGGAGGTGATTTGGCGCACCGAGAACACGTTGCCGCGACGGACCGCCTGGTCGACGGCGTCCCCGAAGCCACCAGGGTCGTTCTGGCCGTAGACCGCGGTTCCTTCGTCCAGCCAGGCCGGCAGATGGCCGAGAGCGCTCTCGCCAGCCGCATGAGTCACGACGTGAGTCAACTCGTGGCGGAGCGTGCTGAATGAGCCATTGCCGAGAATCAATACAGTGTCGGAGGCGACGCGTACGCCCTCGGTTATGACGGAGGCCTCAAAAGTTGCGCTCCGTCGCTGAAGGGCCGGGCGCATGTCGTTGTTGTTCTTGTAGATCCAGACCTTGATCGGGTAGGTGATGTTCGCTCCCAAAAGCTGCGACATCGAGCCGATGGTCTCGGTGCCGGTCTGGAGCATGGCCTGGGCGTCGTCCTGCGAGCCGGAGTAATAGTAGACCGTGATGCCATTCGACTCCAAGGGCGTCCACTGAAAGCGGACGTCGTCGTAGAAGAAGCTGGCGGTCTCGGTGCGAGACTGGTCGCCGTCCGCGTCGGTGGCCTCCCAGTGGTATTCGACCACGGTGCCGGGCGGAAGATAGAGGTCCGCGCCGCCGAGATTGAAGCTCGCGGTTACGGACGTCGAGGGCTGGAACTTGGGGCTGGCGTTAGCCGACGTGCCATCGGGCAGAATCTTGTAGCGAATCTTCAAGTCGTTAATGGGCGAATCGCTACTGGCGGTAACCGCAAAACTCATGCCGTCGGGAAAGCTGTCTGTGACGCCGGCGTCGGAGACGGTTGGGGCGGTCTTGGCGGAGGCGCGGGCGGGAAAAACCACCGTTGCGGACATAACAATGATTAAGGCGAGAAGAAGCGCAAGCGAAAATGGGAAATGCGAAATGGGAAATAGGAAAGGGGAGGTTGGGCGACTCAAGCGCGCACTCACGGCTGCCCCGCCCCAGATTCCTTCGCGAAGACAGGTTGTACGGCGCGCGGGTGTCGTCGGCGCTCAGAATGACGGTGCGATTCGCTAGTCACCAAGGGTGGATTTCTGGTAGGCGCGCAGTAGCGGGTCAAGGTCTCCGTCGAGGACCAGTTCGGCGTCGCTTGTTTCGAAGCCTGTGCGGTGGTCCTTCACCATCTTATACGGG
>VBEI01000073.1:11105-15981 GCA_005882715.1 Chloroflexota bacterium
GCCCCATTCGGCGGAGACGTGCTCGCCTTTGAGGCGCGATTGCTCTTCCGCCTGGCGCTCCATCTCTTTCTCCAGCAGGCGTGCCTCCAGGACTTTGAGCGCGGACTCTTTGTTCCGGCTCTGGGAGCGCTCGTTCTGGCAGGTGACAACGATGCCGGTGGGAATGTGGGTGATGCGGACCGCCGTGGCATTCTTCTGGACGTTCTGGCCGCCGTGGCCGCTGGCGCGGAAGGTGTCGATGCGCAGCTCGTCCGGGTCCAGGCGCACTTCGGCCTCGCTCTCGACTTCGGGCATGACTTCGGCCAGCGCGAAAGAGGTGTGGCGCGACTTCGAGGCATCGTATGGAGAGATGCGCACGAGTCGGTGCACCCCGCGCTCGCCGCGCAGGTAGCCGTAAGCGTTGCGGCCACGGACCTCGATGGTCGCGCTCTTGATGCCGGCCTCTTCGCCTGCAGTCATGTCGAGGACGTCTGTCTTGTAGCCGCGCTTGTCGGCCCAGCGGAGGTACATTCGCAGAAGCATCTCTGCCCAGTCCTGCGAGTCGGTTCCGCCTGCGCCGGCGTGAATCGCCAGAATGGCGTCGCGACGATCGTATTCGCCGGAAAGTGCCAGGCCTAGCTCCATCTCCTCGAACTCGGCCGCAAGCGATGCGACGTCAGAAGCGACGGCCCGGGAGAGCTCTTCGTCGGACTCATCTCGCGCCAGCTGAAGCAGCTGCTGGAGCTCGTTCGAGCGGGATTCGAGGCCTCGCCAGGTGTCAACCTGCTCGCGGGCGTCGGCGAGCCGGCGCATGACGCGCTGCGCAGACTGCGGATCATCCCAGAAGCCAGGAGCGGAGGACTCTTTTTCGAGACCGGCTATTTCTTGCTCGTGTCCCGGGATGTCAAAGACGGCGGAGGACGTGCGCGATGCGCTCTTGGAGTTCGTTTAGTGTCTGTCCGCTCTCCTGCATCGAGTGCCTCCGCTAAGGACATTATAGCCGAGCCGGCGCCTGCGGCCTGCAGCTCTTGAGGTGTCAGCTATAAGCTATGAGGCCTCAGTCTTATGCAGATGCGATATGCGACACCTGTGCAGGTTTACGGTTCTGCAACCCTGCTACACGGATACTACCCCTGAAGCAGGGTTGCGACGTTTAAGGAGGTATTGAACGCATGGGCAAACGGATCAATCGCCTGATGAGCACCATGAACGAAAGCTCGGACGCCGTATTGGAAATGGCGGACATGGGCAACGAACGAGCGTACAAGTGGGGAAAGATCGTGCTGGAAGAGGCCCGCAGGACACAGCGCGAGCAGGCGGACCTAACGCGCACTTGGCTCGAAGCGCCGGTGGACGCGATCGGTTTCACGAAAGCCGCTATAGACACGTGGACGAGGCGGCAGCGGCGACGCTTTGAGCTGGGGCGTCAAGTCATCAGCGAGATGGCGGGCGTAGGCAGCGAGACGCGCGACACGCTCCAGCGGGTGGTAGAGGCTAACCGCGAGGCGATGCAGGTCGGAATCGAGGTAGGCCGGAACGCCGCCAGCCAGGCCGGGCGTGGGGCACCGGAGACCGCCAGCCAGGTGACCCGTGAGGTGAGCGAGCGCACCGAGGACGTGGCGGACGCCTCCGAGAAGGCGTCCCGCAATGCGCGCCGCCGCAACGGCGGATAAGCGACCCTCGATGTATAGACTTCGCTTCAGCAAATAGCGCGCCGTCTGCACATGGTGGGCTGAACGGCTATAGTCGTTTCCACGACTATGACAGGAGACCCCTCCATGACGTTCGAAGCTATCGATTACGCCGCCGCAGATGGCATCGCGCGCATCACACTAAACCGGCCGGCGCGGCTGAACGCGATTAATCGGCGGCTTATCTCCGACCTGCGGGACGCGGTTATCGCCGCGAACGAGGACGGGGCCGTGCGAGTGATGGTCCTCAGCGGAGCTGGCCGGGCGTTCTGCGCGGGATATGACCTCGACTGGGGCACGCGAGCGGAAGACGCGACGCAACGCGAGATGTCCGGGCACTGGGACCCGGTGCGCGACTACGAGGGAATGTCGCGCAATGTCCGGGTCTTCATGTCGCTCTGGGAGAGCCCGAAGCCGGTGATCGCGCAGATACACGGTTGGTGCGTCGGCGGTGGCACGGACATGGCGCTCTGCGCGGACCTCATCTACATGGCCGTGGACGCCCAGATCGGCTATCCGCCGGCCCGGGTGTGGGGCGAGCCGACTTCCGTGATGTGGGTCTACCGTCTGGGGCTCGAACACGCCAAGCGAGTGATGCTCTCCGGTGAATCGCTCTCGGGTAGCCAAGCGGAGCGCATCGGCCTCGCTTCGAAGGCGGTTCCGGCGGAGCAGCTGCCTTCGGTTGTCGACGAGATGGCGCGCAAGCTCGCGACGATCCCGGCCAACCAGCTGGCGATGAGCAAGCTGCTGGTCAACCAGGCTTACGAGAATATGGGGTTGCGGTCGACGCAGCTCATCGGCACGTTCTTCGATGGAATCGCGCGCCATACCCCGGAGGGTGTCGCATGGCGAGACCTGGCGATGAAGGAGGGGTTTCGCGAGGCCGTCAGGCGTCGGGACGCGCCCTTCGGCGACTATGGCGAGACGAAGCGAACGTAGGTTTCACAGAGTAGCGAATGTTGAGATTCCTCGCCAACCACCGACCTTAAGCGGGGCTCAGGGCGAACGGTCTGCCCCGCCCCGCTAGCTCGGAATGACATAAGGGCGGAGCAAGCCCAGGCCCCTACGAGATGGTCGTGATCCGGAAGACGGGGTGGTCTGGGGCGATGCGCTGGAACTCCTCAATTGGGGCGTCCGGCTCGATGCCAAACTCGCGCTTGGTGACTCTTGCGGTCTTCTTTAGGTACGCCTGGATGAGGGGAGCGCGCTGCTCGACCGGTAGTTCCTCGAGACGTACTGCGTCGCTCTTTCCGTGTTTGAGGACCGCTTCGCCGCCGGCGGCCTTGACGTTACGGACCCATTCTGTGTTACCGCGCGGCGCCACGAGGTAGCGCTGACCGTCGTGCTCGACCCAGGTTACGGCGGTCGAGCGGGTTTGCCCGGAGCGGCGTCCCTTAACCTGAAGCAACGCCGTCCCGCCTGGAATGAGTCCCCAGGAGGCCAGACGGCCAACCAAGGAGTTCATCGCCTTCACCAATCCGGAGGGCTTGTGATACATCGTCATTTCGCGGCTCCTTTCGGTGGCATCACGCGTGAGATCGCATCGGCGAGCGTCTTTAAGAATCCCTCCGGCAGAGCTTGCTCCGAGGGAAACGGCCAGGTGCCCCAGTGATCGTCGGTAAACGTGATCCCCCCGAATTCGCGGGGCGAAGTATAACGTGGCGTCAGGTGCATGTGGACGTGGCGACCCGAGTTGCCGAGCACCTGGTAATTGAAGTGGTCCGGCGCGAAGCGGCGAGCAAGCGCATCGCGGACCGCCCGCGCTGCCTCCCACATCTCATCCCGCTCGGCTTCAGTCAGGGCAAGGAAGTCCTCCTCATGCCTTCGCAGCGCGATGATGCATTTCCCGAGGTAGTTCTGGTCTCGAGCGGCGAAAATCCGCCAGCAGGCGAAGGAAGCTAGGTCCGAACCCGCCGGGTCGCAAAGCTCGCAAGACATTTGTCGCACGGTGTTGGCTGATAGCCTACAGGCGAAGACGGGGAAAGGCTAGTCCGGCCTTTCGGCGGGTCGCAGGTCCTTCACCCGCAACTCGAGGCCGCCGTTCCCGCCGCGGTCGGGGCAGAAGCTGTAGACGATATCGTAGCGCTGCCCCTCCTGCATTTCATGTCCGGCGAAGCCGTTCGTCGAGTCGCTCGCGCTGGCGAACGCGATCGCTGGCCAGGTGACGCAGCCGTCGCGGAGGCGAAGGCGGAGATGCTCACCGTCTTCGCCGATCGACTTCACGTCGGCGATTTCGACGTTGCGGCTGAGAAAGACCGGCTCGGGATTGGCGCAGCCGAACGGGGCGAGCTGCGAAAGCATACCGATGAGCTTGCCGTTCATGAGGCGGAGATCGAGGGCCGCATCGATATCGATCACAGGCGCGAGTTCAACGCCCGCGAGATCTTCCGTCGCCTGTCGCAGCAGCGCTTCTTTCAGGGCAGGGAGCTTCTCGTTCTCGGCGGTGAACCCTGCGGCGGCGCGATGACCGCCGAAGCGCACCATCAGCTCCGCGCAGGTGCGCAGCGCGCCGGTGATGTCGAACTCCGGGATGCTGCGGCAGCTCGCGCGGCTGGTCGTCTCGCCGCGCTCGTAGACAACGGCCGGGCGGTGGTACTCCTCCGCGAGCCGTCCGGCGACGAGGCCGACGATGCCGGAAGGGATGTCCGCGCGGCCGATGAAGATAAGCGGAGCGTCGGGATCTTCCTTCGAGAGCAGCTCGCGCGCTAGCTCCATCGCCGAAGCGGTCTCTTGCTGCCGCTGGGCGTTGAGCGCGCTCAGCTCGAGCGCCTGCCGCATGGCGCGCTCGGGGTCGCTTTCCAGGAGCAGGTCGAGGGCGAGACGCGCGTGGGCGAGGCGGCCGGCGGCGTTCAGCCGGGGCCCGAGAACATAGCCGATGGACTCGGTGTCTAGGTGGGCGTCCTTCAGGCCCGACACCTCCAGCAGCGCGCGCAACCCCGGCCGCTCCGTGCGCTCGAGGGCGACGAGCCCCCGCCGGACGAGGGTGCGGTTCTCGTTCTGGAGCGGCGCGACGTCGCAGACGGTGCTGAGGGCGACGAGATCAATGTATCGCTGGGGATCCCAAGAGCGGCCCATCGCCTCGTATAAGGCGGCCATCACCTTGAAGGCGAGGCCGCCGGTGGCGAGTTCTGGCTCCGGATAGCGGTTTTCCGCGCGTTTCGGGTTCACGAGCGCAACGGCGGCAGGCAGCTCAGGCGGGATCGTAT
>VBEI01000074.1 GCA_005882715.1 Chloroflexota bacterium
GTTCCTGCCGATGGACCGCATCCGCCGAGGGATTGAGACGATCGGAGTATCGGCGGACGGCGGAATGGACTTCGCCCGCGCCATCATGACCACAGACACGAGGCCAAAGCATGTCGCGGTGCGGGCGAACGGCTGGTCGATGGGCGGCGTGGTGAAGGGCGTGGGCATGATCCATCCGAACATGGCAACCATGCTCTGCTTCGTCACGGCAGACGCGGCAGTGACGCAGCCGTTTCTGGCCGGCGCTCTTAAGGAAGCGGTGGACGATTCCTTCAACATGATCGATATCGACAGCGATACAAGCCCTGACGACACAGTCGTCGTCATGGCGAACGGCCTTGCCGGCGGCGAGCCAATCGACCAAGGGCATGCGGACGCCAATAGCTTCCGCGCCGCGCTGCGCCTCGTTTGTACGGATCTCGCGAAGCAGATGGTGGCTGACGCCGAGGGAGCGACGAAGACTATCGAAGCGAGAGTCGAAGGTGCCGCGACGCGCGAAGACGCGCGCAAGGCCGCTCGCGAGATCGTAATGTCGCTTGGCGTGAAGACTGCGGTCTACGGCCAGGACCCTAACTGGGGGCGCATCATCTCCGCTGTGGGCAACAGCGGCGCCGCGATGAAGGAGGAGACGACTGCGCTGTACCTGAGCGGGCCGGACGGCAAGGAGGTCTGTCTATACAGCGGTGGGGTGCCGCAGGCCTACGATCCTGAGGCGGCGAAGGCCTGCCTCGCTCCGCGAGAAGTGCGCATGAGGGTGACGATGGGGCTTGGGGAAGCCAGTGCAACCGCATGGGGCTCCGATCTTACGGAAGACTACGTGCGCCTCAATAGCCTGTATACCACATGAGCAGCAGGGAGCAAGGAGCCGGGAGCCAGGGAAAGATTGTCGTCGCCAAGATTGGAGGCTCCACGCTCGGTTCGCACGACACCGCGCTCGCCGATGTGGTGGAGCTTCAGCGAAGGGAGCTGCGGCCAATTCTGGTGCACGGAGGCGGTGCGCTGGTCAGCGAGTGGCTCGCTCGACATAACCTACCAACGCGCTTTGAGCAGGGCTTGCGAGTCACGGATGCCGAATCCCTGAAGGTGGTGGTGGCGGTGCTCGCTGGGCTGGTGAACAAGCAGATCGTGGCCGAGTTGTCCTCATTGGGAGCGCGGGCGATCGGTCTTTCGGGCGCGGACGGCGGCGTGCTGCGGGCACGAACATTGGACCCAAAGCTCGGGTTCGTCGGCGATATCACCGGAGTCAATACTGCGCCACTCCATTCGCTGCTCGACCAAGGGATCATCCCGGTGATTGCCCCGATTGCTCTCGAATGGGAAGGAGAGAGGCTGAGCGCGCAGCTCCTGAACATCAACGCGGACAGTGCCGCCGGTGCTCTCGCGAAGGCGCTCAAGGCGCGCTGGCTGGTGTTCCTGACTGACGTGCCCGGCGTACGCATCGGCGAAGGAGAGATCGCCAATTCACTCTCGGCTCAGCAAGCCGGGGCGTTCATCGAGGCGGGCGTTATTGAAGGCGGTATGATACCGAAGGTTCGGGCGTGTCTTAGTGCCGCGGACGCCGGCAGCAGGTGCTTGATTGTGGATGGCCGGGAGGAGCACGCCTTACTGCGGAGTATCGAGGGGCAAATGACTGGAACGACCATCGCATGACCGAAAAAGAGAACTGGATCGAACTCGAGAGGCAATACTTCTTGCCGACCAGCAAGCGGCTTCCGATTACGCTCGTACGTGGGGAGGGCACCCGCGTCTGGGACCTGGACGGCCGGGAATACCTGGATTTCGTGGCGGGTATCGCCGCGGTAAGCCTCGGCCACTGCCACCCCGAGGTCGTCGGGGCGATTGAGCGCCAGTCGCGGGAGCTTATGCACACCTCGAACTACTACTACACGATCCCGCAGGTGAAGCTGGCGAAGCTCCTGTGCGACAGTTCGGGGCTCGACAAGGTCTTCTTCTGCAATAGCGGAGCTGAGGCTGTCGAAGGCCTTCTGAAGATCGCCCGCAAGTGGGGCAAAGAGAAACGCGACGGCGCGTTCGAGATCATCGTCGCCGAAGATGCGTTTCACGGGCGCACGCTCGCCACAGTGACGGCGGCGGGCAACGAGAAGTACCGCGCTCCGTTCACTCCTCTTGTCGAGGGGTTTGTTCGCGTGCCGTTCAACGATGTAGCGGCGATCAAGAAGGCTACAACCGGCAGGACAGCGGCGGTTCTTCTGGAACCACTTCAGGGAGAAGGCGGCGTCAACGTCCCGCACGACGACTACCTGTCGCAGGTCCGCGCCTGGTGCAACGAGGCTGGGATACTGCTGATGCTGGATGAAGTGCAGACGGGTCTCGGCCGGACGGGCAAGCTGTTCGCGCACCAGCATTACGGCATCGAGCCGGACGCGATGGCGGTCGCGAAAGCCCTAGGCGGTGGCTTTCCGATCGGTGCGTTCCTGGCGAAGGACCCTTGCGCCGTCCTCGGCCAGGGCGAGCATGGGACGACCTTCGGCGGAAACGCGTTAGCCTGCGAGGTTGGGTATACCGTCCTGACTTATATGCTCAAGCACGACCTGCCGTCGCAGGTGGCGAAGAAGGGCGACTACATCGAGCGCAAGCTCCACTCGCTCGCCGACCGCCGCCCAATGATCACCGAAGTGCGTGGCAAGGGGTTGATCTGGGCGCTTGAGCTCGACCGGCCGGTCGCCGAAGAGATTATGGGCGTTTGCTCCGAGGAGGGGTTGCTGGTCAACAACGTCAAGCCAACGGCGCTGCGCTTCATCCCGCCGCTGACGGTCTCGGAAGACGAGATCGACCGCGCGATTGAAATCGTGGACCGCGTCCTCGCACGATTCGAGGCCGGAGGGCCTAAGTAATCGCAGCCGGGACGTCTATGCGGTAGCTCGATGCCTGAGAAGATCGTCCTCGCCTACTCCGGCGGCCTCGACACCTCGGTCGCCATCCGCTGGCTCAAGGAAGAGCGCGGCTACGACGTTGTCGCTCTGACCGTCGATGTGGGGATGGACCGCTCGCGCGAGGAGCTTCAGTCGCGCGCGATGGCGGCGGGCGCCTCGCGCCACGTCTGGCAGGACGCCCAGGAGACGTTCATCCGCCACTTCGCCTTTCCGGCCCTCCTTGCCGGCGCACGCTACCAGGGCCACTATCCGCTGGCAACGGCGCTCTCCCGCCCGCTGATCGCCCGCGAGATGGTGGCAGTCGCGAGAGATGAAGGTGCGACGGCTGTTGCGCACGGCTGCACCGGCAAAGGCAACGACCAGGTCCGTCTCGACGTCTCCGTGCAGGCGCTGGCGCCCAAGCTGAAGATCGTCGCGCCGCTGCGGGAATGGGAGATGGACCGCGAGTCTGAGATCGTCTACGCGCAGGAGCACTCGATCCCGATCAACGTCACGAAGGCGAGCCCGTACAGTATCGACGAGAACCTCTGGGGTCGTAGCGTCGAGACGGGCATCCTCGAAGACCCGTGGGTCGAACCGCCGGCGGATGTTTACGCGTGGACGAAGGCGCCCGCGGAGGCGCCCAAGGACCCTGCTTACGTCGAGATTGGTTTTGAGGCGGGGCTGCCGATATCCATCGACGGCGAGGCAATTGAGCCGGTGGCACTTGTTAGGCGGCTGAACAAACTTGCGGGCGAGCACGGCGTCGGGCGCATAGATAGCGTCGAGGACCGGCTCGTGGGCATCAAGTCACGCGAGATATACGAGGCGCCGGCGGGGATCACGTTGCTCACGGCACACGAGGCGTTGGAATCGCTGACGCTATCGAAGGAACAGCGGCGGCTGAAAATGCGCATCGCGGAGGAGTACGCGGAGGTGGTTTACAACGGGCTCTGGTTCTCGGCGCACCACCGCGACCTGGCTGCATACATCCAGTCGACTCAGCGGCACGTGTCGGGAACCGTGCGTGTGAAGCTGCACAAGGGCACCGCGGTTGCCGTCGGGCGCAAGTCACCAAAGAGCCTGTATGACTTCTCGCTGGCCACGTACGAGAAGGGCGACACCTTCGACCGCAATGCCGCCGCCGGCTTCATCAACATCTGGGGGCTCCCTGTGCGCGTCCAAGCGCAGGCGCAGACGCTGGCCGAAAGCCACGATGCCCTCAACCCTTGAAGTCGAATCGCGCCTCGATAATCTGCCGCTCGCCCGTGTCGTGCAGAATGCAAACGTTATCGACGGTTATCTGCCACTGGAAGTCTCGCTTCAACAGGAACAGGAGGAGTTCGCGCGAGATATCGGTCTCAAGGTCCGGCGCCAGGTTCACCGTCGCGAACCAGCGGTCAGCAGCATAGCGGTCCATGACGCCAGTCGCGATTGAGTCGAGCTCCGCCCAGAGCCTCCGGTGCATCGCGCTCAGCGCATCGGTTCGCGCGAGCGGCAGGAAGAACAGCGGCGGCGGCGCATCGAACACCCCGATGAAAAATGAGGCAGTGGCCACCGGCGCCGTAGTCGCGGCGATGCTCGCGAGAAGGTCGTGTACTGCAGGCGCGTATGACTTCGCGCAGTGATAGGTGAAATGCGGCACGTGTGTATCGCTGATGCTCACTCCGAACGCGCGCTCGACCTCTGCCCACAAGCGCCAGATGGCGTCCTGGTGCTCCTCATCGAGCGTGGACACGATACCGTAGAGTTCTTCGGCCACATCGAGAATCTATCACGATTCGGTTGACAGCAAAGCGGGCCTGCCATATTCTATCCGTAGGCATCCGGAGGTTTTGAAATGAAGTCGAAGCGGGTTGAGGTCCTCTTTGATCCAAAGGAATATCGAACGCTTGAGGAAAAGGCTCAGACCGAGGGCCGCTCCGTCGGTTCAATGATACGAGAGGCGGTTGCCATCTACGTAGTATCGCCATCTGAACGTGAGAAGCAGGAGGCGCTGGAGTGGATTTTCGCAGGTGAAGACGATCTTGGCTCCTGGGAGGAACTGAAGGATATTATCCAGCGGGGTCCAGCTGAGGAGATGATGGAGATCGAGCGCGATCTTGAAGCTGATCGACGCTAACGTATTCATTTACGCACGGGGCCAGCCCCATTCGTACCGCGATCCCTGCCGCAGACTCCTCGCCGACGTGCGTGCTGGCCGCGAAACTGCCAACACGGACACTGAGGCTTTACAAGAGGTGATGTATGTCTACTGGTACCGTCGGCGGGAGGACATTGGACTGCGATACCTGGATCGGCTGCTGAAGCTTTTCCAAGCTCCCTTTTCGGTTGATCACGCGATAATACTTGGTGCGCGATTAGTGCTAGGCACGCACACGCGGCTTGATCCTCGAGATGCTATCCACGCGGCCGTCGTGCTGCAATACGGGCTGGAAGGCATCATATCCACTGATCGAGCATATGATGCCATCGCAGGCGTCACACGCTTCGATCCGAAGGACCTATGAGACCGCGCATTACCACCGTCTTCTTCGACCTCGGCGATACCCTCTGGCACTTCCCGAATATGCCGCCACGGGAGCTCATTCGTAAAGAGACGGTGCGCCGCATCCGCGAGCTTCTGGCGACGTGGGGCCATCATTTCGAAGGTGAGCGCTTCTACCTCGGGCGAGATATCCGGCTCGCTGTGGAAGAGGAGACGAGCCGTGCATTCCACGGCGATTGCATCGACCCCAACTATCCCGAGCTATGTCGTCGCATCGCCGCCGAGCACGACCTGGCGCTGACGCCACACCAAGGTGGGGAGCTGTGGGAAGCGTGGAACCTCGGCGGGGCGTTTCTCGGCCGTGAGCTCTTCCCGGATGTACTGCCCACGCTGCAATGGCTGAAAGACCGCGGCCACCGCCTCGGGGCGGTCACCAACCGCGGCTACAGCGGGCCTCGCTTCCACGAAGAGATGCGCTATCTCGGTCTCACCGATCTGTTCGAGACGACGGTCATCTCCTGTGACGTCGGCTACATGAAGCCGCACACACGGATCTTCCAGTACGCGCTCGAGCGCATGCGTGTGGATGCCGAAGAGACGGTGATGGTCGGGGACAGCCTGCGTGCGGACGTCGAAGGCGCAAAAGCGCTTGGGATGACGGGCATCTGGCGCCGGCCTGTCACCGGCGAGCCGGTCGAGACGACGGAGGATGAGCCTGAGCCGGGCGCTGTCGAGCCGGATTACACCATCGATGCCATCGGCGAGCTGATGGACCTTCCCCTCTTCGTCGACGCTCTCACGCCTCGGTAGCTAAAGAGCTGCCGGGTATAATTGCCGCACGATGCCCGAACAAAAAGATCGTATCGAAAGCCCGACCGCGCGCGGTCTCGACGAGCGGGCGCTCAAGTACAGCGCGTCGATCGCTTATGACCGGCGCCTCTACCGGCACGACATCGCCGCGTCCATTGCACATGCCCGGATGCTGGCGAAACAGGGGATCATCCCGGGCGACGATGCTCATTCGATCCTGCGCGGCCTCGGGGAGATCCGCGAGGAGATTGAGCGCGGCGAGTTCCCGTTCCGCGAGGAGCTCGAGGACATCCACCTGAACATCGAGGCGCGGCTGCAGGAGAAGATCGGTGAGGCGGCGGGGCGGCTGCACACGGCCCGCTCTCGCAACGACCAGATCGCTACTGACATGCGCTTGTTCGTAATAGAGGCTTGCGATGACGCCGTCGCGTCAATTCGACGCCTGCAGACGGCGCTGCTGGATCTGGCTGAGGCGAATCAGAATGCGGTTATGCCCGGGTACACGCATCTTCAGCGCGCGCAGCCTGTGCTCTTCGCACATCATCTCCTCGCGTACTTCGAGATGCTCGACCGCGACTCGGGCCGCTTCCTCGACTGCCGCTCGCGTGCAGACGAGCTGCCACTGGGCGCCGGGGCATTGGCCGGCGTGCCCTATCCGCTTGACCGGGAGTTCGTCGCGAGCGAGCTGGGCTTCAGTCGAGTGAGCCGAAACAGCATCGACGCTGTGGCGGACCGCGACTTCGTCGTGGAGTTTCAGGCGGCGGCGGCGGCAGCGATGATGCATCTGTCGCGTCTCGCTGAAGAGATCGTGCTCTGGAGCAGCGACGAGTTCGGCTTCCTACGCCTGCCGGTCACCTTCACGACGGGCTCGAGTATCATGCCGCAGAAGCGGAACCCGGACGTCGCGGAGCTAGCCCGCGGCCGCACGGGGCGAGCCTACGGCAATCTGATTGCGATCCTCACAATGCTCAAGGGGCTGCCGCTCGCTTACAACCGAGACCTGCAGGAAGACAAACAACCGCTCTTCGATACGGTGGACACGCTGCTTGCCACTTTGGAGGTGCTGACTGCCCTGCTACCGGCGCTCGAAGTACGTAGCGAACGAATGGAGTCGGCGGCGGCGGAATCATACGCGCTGGCGACAGACGTAGCGGACTACCTTGTACGGAAGGGTATGCCCTTTCGCGAGGCGCATCAAGCCGTCGCGGACCTCGTGCGCTACGCCGAAGGCGAGGGCAAGTCGCTGCGCGGCCTTTCGCTGGAAGAATATCGCCGTTTCTCGCCCCTCTTCGAGCATGATGTCCTTGCGCTCGATGTGCGCGCCTCCGTCGCTGCGAGGGATGTGCCGGGCGGGACTGCGCCTTCGCGAGTGGCGGAGGCGCTTAAGCTGGCGCGCGAGCGGCTGAGGGATGAAGCTTGATCAACGGAATCAAGCTCGCCCCATCCATCCTATCGGCGGATTTTTCGCGGTTGCGCGAGCAAATTCAGGAGTGCGAACAGGCGGGCGCCGACTACATCCATATCGATGTGATGGATGGGCGGTTCGTGCCCGCCATTAGCGTTGGCCTGCTGGTGGTGGAGGCGATTCGACGCAGCACTGGCCTCGTGCTCGACATCCACCTGATGGTCGTCGAGCCGGAGAAGCAGGCGGGGCCGTTTATGGACGCGGGCGGCGATATCATCAACGTCCACGTCGAGGCCGCGACGCACCTGCACAGAATCATCCAGGACGTGCACCAGCGAGAGAAGAGAGCCGGAGTCTGCCTGAACCCGGGGACGCCTGTAGGTGCTGTCGAGGAGGTCCTGCCGGAGGTCGATCAAGTGATGGTGATGGCTGTGAACCCGGGCGCATCAGGTCAGCGTTTCATCGAGAGCGCCCTGCCGAAGGTTGCCCGCCTGCGTCGGCTGATCGACGAAGGCGGCTTTCGTGCGGAGATCGAGGTGGACGGCGGCGTCTCGCCGGAGACCGCCCCGCGCTGCGCCGCGGCCGGCGCCAACGTCGTCGTCGCCGCGAGCGCCATCTTCAACGAGCGCGGGACGCCCGGGCAGAACATCGAGCGGTTGCAAGAGTCTTTGTCTGGTGTTAGGCGCGGTGCCTGACGAGTGCCTGTGGAGCTAACGGAAAGCCAATCTTTGACGCCTGACGGCTGATCTCTACAGCCTGGTCAGGCCGTCGCCTTGAGCGTCGTGCGCAGGCAGCGCGTGCAGATCTTGAGGCGCAGCGGGATGCCGTTTACGACCAACGTCTTGTTCTGGACGTTGGCCTTGAATGTGCGGTTCGTCTTCGGAGCCTTGCGCTCCCAGCGTCCCGAGTGTTTGTGCCGGATGTTGCGGCCGTAAGCTGTCGTTTTGCCGCACAGATCGCACCTTGCCAAGTATGTTTTCCTTTACCCTGCCGTACGCTGTTGTTAGAATTGCGCAGAAGGCATGGTAACATCGGCCGTTCATAGGGACAAGGCTGACTGCCTCCGCCGCCCCGCCTTCAAGCGGGCGCTCCTGTGAGCCGCCCCGCAATCGCTTCCCTCTCAGGCGCTGAACTGCGCGAATTGTTCGCCGCCGCCACCGCATGGCTCGAGCGCAACGTCCTTCAGGTAAACGCCGTCAACGTCTTTCCCGTGCCTGACGGTGACACCGGCACGAATATGTACCTGACCATGCGTTCCACAATGGAAGAAGCGGAGCGCTGTGAAGATCCCGCGGCCGGGGCGGTGCTCGCCGCGATGTCGCATGGGGCTCTGATGGGCGCCCGCGGCAACTCCGGCGTCATCCTCTCGCAGATCATCGGCGGCCTGGCGCGCGGTGTTGATGGCGCCACGGACGTAACGCCGAAGGGACTGGCTGCCGGACTGGAGCAGGCGTCTGCTGCCGCTTACAGGGCGGTGACCAAACCGGCGGAGGGGACGATTCTCACCGTAATACGCGAGGTCTCAGAGGCTGTCACTGCCGCCAACGGCAACGGTGATCTGGATTCGTTGCTCGAGACCGCTGTTAGCACGGCGAAATCGAGCGTCGAAAAGACGCCTTCATTGCTCCCAGTGCTGCGCGAAGCGGGCGTTGTCGACGCGGGCGGGCTCGGGCTCAGCGTGTTGCTGGAAGGCATGCTGCATCACATTCGCGGCGAGCCCATCGAGACGGCGGCGGAGGCGGCCGAGCCCGTGGAGCAAGACTGGTTGGCTTCTACGGGCGCGCGGCACCAGACGGAGGGTTCGCTCTACGGCTACTGCACCGAGCTTCTCATCGGCGGAAGAGAGCTCGACCTCGAAGAGATCCGCGGGCGGGTAATGGGGCTGGGCGATTCAGTCATTGTCGTGGGCGACCCGCAGCTTGTGCGCGTTCACGTCCATACGGACGACCCGGGCGCGGCGCTGTCGCTGGGGACGGGGGCCGGTCAGCTCGTGCAGGTGAAGGTGGACAACATCAGGAAGCAGGCGGAGCGCTTCGTCGAGATGCATGAAGAGATGCGTGGCGACGCCGCCGAAGCCCCGCCGCTGTCCACAGTCGCAGTGGTGGCCGGCGAGGGCATGGCACGCGTCTTCCGGAGCGTCGGCTGCACCCGGGTTGTCTCCGGCGGCCCGACGATGAACCCGAGCACTCGCGAGATCGTCGACGCCGTCGAGGCGTGCCCCGCGGATGATGTCGCCGTGTTGCCGAATGACAAGAACATCATCCTCGCGGCGCAGCAGGCGCGAAAGCTGACCAAGAAGCGCCTACACGTCGTCGGGACGCGCTCGATGCCGCAGGGAATCGCCGCGCTGCTCGCCGTAAGCCCGGGCGAGGACGTCAAAACCGTGGTCGGGGCGATGGAGGATGCCTGCGGCGCCGTCCGCACGATCGAGATCACACGAGCCGTGCGTCGTACCAGCATCGGCGGCGTCCGCGTCAACGAAGGCGACGTTATCGCGATTGTAGACGACCAGCTGCAACTGGCGGCGCCGTCTGCAGAAGAGGCGGTCGTCGGGGCGCTCGAGAGCCTGCCGCAAGCAGACGAGAGCCTGGCGACCCTGTACTACGGCGCGGAGACGACGGCCGCCGCAGCGGAGGAGCTCGCTCGAAACATTCGGGAGCGCTTTTCGTCATATGAAGTGGAGGTAGTGTTTGGTGGACAGCCCAACTACGACTACATCGTTTCGGTGGAATAGCACATGGATGTAGTCAAATCCAGGGATGGCACTCCGATCGCGTATGAGCGGGCAGGAAGCGGGCCGCCGCTCGTGCTGGTGCACGGTTCGACTTCCGACCACGACACTGCTTACCGCTTCGTGATCCCAATGCTCGAACGGTACTTCACGGTCCGGGCGCTCGACCGCCGGGGACGCGGAGAGAG
>VBEI01000075.1 GCA_005882715.1 Chloroflexota bacterium
CGGCCGCTCACCTTCCGGCACGGTGACCGCGATCTCTTTCGGAGTACCTTTTTCCGCAGCGATTATCCCTTCCGCGATGCCAGGCAGGAGGATTGTTGCCCCTTCGCGCAACCGCAGTTCGGCATCGTCCTCCTTGTAGACCTCCCTACCGTCGATTACGCCCCGCACATCCGCGCGGACGATGTCCCCCATCTGTACAGGCCGCTCAGCCGGCTCGTGGACCGCGTACCGGTGGCGCAGCTCTTCGAGCGCCTTATCCACTTCGCCCTCGTCAATGCTGACCGGCTCGCGCTTCACCCGCACACTGTTGTATTCACCCAGCTCTACCGTCGGTCGCACAGGTACAGTCGCCTTGAATGCCAGCGGCTCATCATTGACTAGCTCGATGGAAGGCTGGCCGATGGCGTCGACGTCCTGCTCCTCGATCGCCTGGTTGTAGGCCTCAGGAATGAGAATGTCCAGCGCTTCCCGGACCACGCGCGCGCGGCCGATATGCCGTTCGAGCATGCCGGCAGGCGCCTTTCCCTTGCGGAATCCCGGCACTTCCACCCGCTGGGCCAGCCGCCGGAATGCTTTGTCCAGAGAGCGCTCCATTTGCTGCTCGTCCGCCTCAATTTCCAGGAGGACCTGGCTATCAGGGAGGCGCTTCGTGGAGACCTTCATATCTCGATTATAGCAGCGGGCTTTCCCAGGACACGGCCCGGGTGTCACTGGATATGTCGATAAGGGCCCATCCGCTTGTTCACAGCATGGGGCGCGCGAGAGACGCGCTAGAGGACCTTGTCCAGCTCCCACACATCTTGCAGCGGGACGCCATCGCGGCCCGTAGACGGCACGCCCGGTTTCAGCGCCCGGACGCGGTCCATCGCATCGAGATGGAGCCGGACCAGCCGGAAGCCGCGCGTGATGTAAAAGTTCAACGCGCGGATATTGTCATTCGTCGTCGCGAGGACAACCGTCTTCACTCGCCGACCGCGCAGCTCTTCTTCGGCTGCGTCCATTATTCGCGTGCCGGTGCCGCCACCCTGCGGTTCCGCATGGACCGAGACGATCTCTGCGCGTTCGCCTTCGATCCACCACGTGACCACGCCGGTGCGCCCGATCGCCTCATCGTGCCAGACGATGCCTTCGACATCCGCAGCCTCATACTCGCGAAGCACGCCGACGACCGGCGGGCCGCCCGTGAATTCCCGCCAATCGGCCTCGATCTCGCGGGCGGTGGCGGGTCGGACCTCTGGCTCTCCCACGATCACCTCCGCCGCGGCGAAAGTATGTCTGTCAGCGCATCGCCCAGCAGGTTGAAGGAGAGCATCAGCGAGGCGACTACGATTGTTGGCGCGAAGAGCAGCAGCGGATGAGCGCGTACGTTGGTCGGCCCGGCGTACTGGAAAATCATCACGCCGAAACTGGCGTGGTCCTCAACACCGATGCCCAAGAACGTCAGCGAGACCTCAGCCAGAGCCACCGCGCCAAGCGAGAGAGTGATCGTAACGACCATCAGGTTCGTCAATTGCGGGAGCAGATGACGAAAGAGGATACGTGGCGTAGAACTACCGATCGCCCTTGCGGCGAGCACGTAGTTGGACTCTCGCAAGGAAAGCACTTGTGAGCGGACCAGTCGCGCCATGCCCACCCATCCGAAAATCGAGAGGGCCAAGGACAGCAAGAAGAAGTTCGGAGCGCCTGATCTTACAAGGCCGCCGATCCCGCTAAAGTCTTCGATGTCATGGAAAAGGCTCTTGATCCGGTCTTTCATGGTTGCGTTGATGATCAGTATGAGAAGGAAGGTAGGCACAGAATACAAGGCGTCGGCCACCCTCATGATGACGCTGTCCACACGACCAGCAAAGTAGCCGGTTGTGAGCCCGAGCGAGACGCCCAGAATAAGGCTGCCGCCGATCACCGTGAGAGCTGAAATTATCACCGTCGTCTGAGCCGACCAGACAAGGCGGGAAAGGACATCTCGCCCCAGGCGGTCCGTTCCCAGCAAGTGGTCGCCGCTCGGCGATGCAAAAGTGTTGTGCAGGTCCGCGTCGTCGAAATGGTACGGAGCGACGACCGGTGCCAGAACACCGGCTGTATACACGACAAGAATGATTAGGATCGCAGCGACGGCGACGGGCCTTCGCACTAATCGCCGGTAAAAGCGAAACTGCGGGGTCCTTCGTATCTCGCCGGCTTCTAGGCTTCCGGCTGTAAGCTCGGCCTGGTTCACGTCGGCCCCTCGGCGGACAGCCTAATGCGAGGATCGATGAACCCGTAGGCAATATCCACTAACAGCATCGCGATCTGAAAAACAAGAGCGCCAAGTAGCACGATCGCCATGATGCTGTCGTAGTCGCGGCTGCCGATCGATTCAAAGGCGAACAGGCCGATACCCGGAATGCCCAGCAAGGTTTCTAGGATGATGGAGCCGGTAAATAGGCTTGCCAGTTCGAAGCCCATCAGAGTAGCGATTGGCAGAAGCGCATTACGGACAACGTGACGGGTAATCACAGGGTACTCATTCAAGCCCTTGGCCCGCGCCGTGCGGACGAAGTCCTGGTCCAGCACATCGAGCACCTGCGCCCGCATGTAGCGGGCCAGCCCGGCGACGCTAACAAGGGTTAGCGCAAGGACGGGCAGGATCGCCTCGGCGGAGAATATGCCTACCTTTACCCCGAGGATGTTTCGTTCGTTCCAACCACCCGTGGGCAGCCAGCCGAGCTTCACGGCAAACAGCCACTGAAGAAGTGGAACAGACACCAGCACCGGCACGGATGCCACCAGCACAAAAGTGCCAATGGATAGCGGGTCGAGCCACGTCCCGCGGCGCAACGCCGCCCACGTACCCACTGGAATGCCGATCGCGAAGGTTAGGAGCATCACAACTGCGTTGTACTGCAACGTCACCCAGAGGCGCGGGAAGATGACATCCTGAACATCTGTCCCCCGGTACTTCACGCTCTGGCCGAAATCTCCACGAAGCGCTTTCCCTACGTACCGGATGTACTGCTCGTACACCGGGTCGTTTAGCCCGCGCTCTTCGCGGATGCGCTCTATCGTCTCCGGCCTCGCCCTCGACCCCGCCTGAATCGCCACATAGTCGTTCGGCGCGTAACGGCCGAGCGCGAACGTCACCATCGAGACGACAAACAGGATGACCGGGACGAGGAGCAACCGTCGCAGGACGTATGCGGCGAGGCCGTTCACCGGCTTTGGCCCTCGTCAGCGCTCGATGGTGACGTATCTCATCCTGGGGATGACGAAGGGCGCGTTGACGAAATTCTTCACGTAAGGCTTCACTAGGACGCTGTCCTGACCATAGAAGAGCGGGACCCAGGGCGCGTCATCGACGATGATCTTCTCGGCCTCCTGGTAATCGCTTGTCCGCTTCGCCTGGTCGGTTTCCGTCCTCGCGCTGTCCAGAAGCTTGTCGACTTCGGGGTTTGAGTACTTCGTCTCATTGTCGGGGCTCTGCGAATGCAGCTTGATCTCGAGGAAGTTTTGCGGGTCCGGATAGTCCGCGATCCAGCCCAGCGAGAACATCTTGAAGTTGCCCCGGTCAACGTCTCTCAGGAAAATGCCCAACTCTTCCTGCTCGATCTGGATATCGACGCCCAGGTTCTGCTTCCACAATGCGGTTACCGCCGCCAGCGCCTCGCTGGGCGCTGCTCCCTGACCGGAGGTCAGCAGAGTCACATCTTTCAGTATGTCCGGGCCACCCGCCTCATCGAGAAGCGCCTTCGCCCCCTCGGGATCGTACGGGATGCCCGCGAGGTTTTCGTCGTAGCCCGGCATGCCGGGCGGCAGGACGCCCTTAGCCGGCAATAGGATGTCCATTAGGACGGTCTTCGCCACCAGCGCTCTGTCCGTCGCCATCGCGAACGCTTTGCGTACCCGCGGGTCGTTGAACGGTCCTTCCTGCGTATTGAAACCGATGTAGTCGGTCGACATGTTCGCGCCGGTGTGGTACTCCTTGTTCAGCGGCTCGTTTGGGTCGCGGATCCGTTCTACGTCGTTCACTCCCACGCCGCTAATGTCGATCTCGTCGTTCTCGTACATCACTAGCGGCGAACCCCCGCTCAGGAGATAGGTAATCTGGCTGAGCGACGGCTTGGGATCCAAGTAGAACTGCGTGTTCGCCTCGAGCACGATGCGCTGGCCCAGCACGAACTCCTTCATCTTGAACGGCCCGGTCCCGTTTGGATGCTGCGTCCAGTCCGCCCCCTGGAAACACGTCGAATTGCCCACCTCCCGGCGGTCCACGACGTATGCGGTGGGGTACGTTAGCTTGTCGAGGAAGTAGACAATCGGGTCCTTGATTGTGATCTCCAGCGTGTCGTCGTTGATGACCTTGATCCCGCTGACCTCCTGCGCCCGCCCCGCGATGAAGTCGTCCGCACCCACGATGTCGCTAAGGTACACCTCACCCACCGTCGACTGGGTGTCAGGATTGAGCGCTCGCTCCATCGAGAACTTGAAGTCATCAGCCACCACCCGACGAGACCCATCATGGAACTCAACATTCTTGCGTAGGTGGAATGTATAGACCTTCCCATCCTGACTCGTGTCCCAGCTCTCGGCGATGTCCGGGATGATCTTCAGGTCCTTGTCGAACGAGACGAGCCCCGAGAATAGCTCGACGATGTACGTCGCCGAATCGGCGTCAGAGGCGCAGGCCGGATCAAGCGATATCGGGTCGCCGCCAAAAAGGCGCAGCTCGCCCGCGACGCGCTGAGGCAGCTGGGCGGTGGCCGCCGGGCTGGTCTGCGAGCCGTTCTGGGCGGAGCCAGAATCGTTCCCTCCGCCCGTTGCCAGCAGCGCTATCGAAAGCCCACCGAGGACGACGATCAGCACGACGCCTATGCCGGTAAGTGTGAGGACAAGTCTGCGGGTTTCCATGCGTGCTAACTAGAGAACGCGAGCGGGCTGGCTTTGGTTTGCTGACGTTATGTTATAGGAGCAAGAAGCCTGGAGCCAGAAGTCGGTTCCCGTAGGGCATCCGTTTAGGCACATGGTTTCTAAAAGGACTACATTCCTTCCCGCTCGTGGTGAGGTTCGCTCGAACCATCAGCGGGGTGGCACACGCCCGCGCCGTCTTCTAGGCAGATGATTTCCTCCCGAGGCGACGCTCCTTTCCGCTCGTGGTGAGGTTCGCTCGAACCATTAGCGGGGTCACACACCAGCCGCTCGCGCCGTCTTCTAGGCAGATGATTCCTCCCGAGACGACGCTCCTTCGCGCTCGTGGTGAGGTTCGCTCGAACCATGAGCGGGACACAACGGCCCGACTACGATGAGTGACACCCACCGCTTGCAGATAATGACCCGCATCTGCCACAAGTTCACATGGAGCTTGTCAATGGCCTTCTACGCCTACATGCTAGAGTGCTCGGACAAGTCAATTTACACCGGCCATTGCGACAACCTCGAGGCGCGACTTTCCGCTCATCAAGACGGGCGGTTCCGCGGTTACACATAACGCCGACCTGTGCGCGTCATATTCCACGAGGCGTTTGCGACGCGGCAGGAGGCGTTTGCGGCCGAACGTCAGATCAAGTCTTGGTCACGGGACAAGAAATGGGCACTTGCCCGGCGCGACTGGGAGGTGCTGAAGGAGCTGTCGATAAGGCGTACTCCGCGCCGCTGGGTAACAGAGCGTGGTGCCACCGCCCGTCCTTCGAGCAAACCTCAGGACGAGCGGGAAGCGACGTCGTCTAAATCGTAACCATCTGCCTTTACCGATTTGCCGGCCTCTCATCCTCCTCCTCTTCTGTCACCGCGAGATGCAGCTCACGGAGCTGCTCCGGCGAGACTGTCGTCGGCGCGCCCGTAAGCGGTTCGGACGCGCTCTTAGTTTTCGGGAAGGCGATCACCTCGCGGATGTCCGGCTGGCCGGTGAGTACTGCCATTAAGCGGTCGATGCCGGCGCCGATGCCTGCGTGCGGCGGGGCGCCGAACTCGAACGCCTCCAGCATGTGCCCGAATTTGCGCCGGGCTTCCTCGGCCGAGATGCCCAACACAGCGAACATCTTCTCTTGAACGTCGCGCTGGTGGATCCGGATACTCCCGCTGAACAACTCCCAGCCGTTGCAAACGAGGTCATAGGCGTGTGAGCGGACGCGGCCGGGGTCGCTGTCGATTAGCGGGAGGTCCTCCTCACGCGGCGAGGTGAACGGGTGGTGCATCGACACCCAGCGGTTCTCCGTGTCGCTCCACTCGAATAGCGGTGGGTCCTTCAGGAAGGCGAAAGCGAGCACGTTAGGGTCGTAGAGCTCGAGGCGCTCGGCCAGCTCGCGGCGCAGGCCGTCGAGCGCGCGGTTTGCGACCGAGGGCCGGTCGGCGACGAGCAGCAACATGTCTCCTCGCTTCGCGCCGGCGACGCGCGCCATCCCTTTCGCCTGCTCGACACTAAAGTACTTCGCGACCGGCGAGCGGATCTCTTCTTCGACCAGCGATTCGATGCTCCCCTCTCCCAGGAAGGCCATCGAGACAAGGCCCTTCGCCCCGTATTGCTGGACGAAGGTCGTCATATCATCGGTCTGCTTGCGGCTGAAGGCGGCGCCGTCGGGCACGCAGAGACCTCGCACGAGGCCGGCCGACGCGAGCACCTGCCGGAAGACCGCGAACTCCGTCCCCCGGAGGGCCTCGCTGAAATCGACCAGCTCGAGGCCGTAGCGCAGGTCCGGCTTGTCGCTCCCGAACCGCCGGACCGACTCTTCGTACGTCATGCGCGGGAACGGGTGTTCCTGGATCGGCCGGTCGGAGAAGAGCGTCTGCGCCAGGCTGTAGTACAACTCCTCCGTCAGACGAAAGATGTCCTCCTCGTCCGAAACAAAGCTCATCTCGAGGTCCAGCTGGGTGTGCTCTGGCTGGCGGTCGGCGCGCAGGTCCTCGTCGCGCAGGCAGCGGGCGATCTGGAAGTAGCGCTCGAAGCCGGCGACCATCAGCAGCTGCTTGAACTGCTGCGGTGACTGCGGGAGCGCGTAGAAGTGCCCGGCGTGCACCCGGCTCGGCACGAGATAGTCCCGCGCTCCCTCGGGCGTCGGAGCGGTAAGTAGCGGCGTCTCGATCTCCGTGAAGCCGCGCTCGCTGAGGAAGTCGCGGATGAACTTGACGACGCGGTGGCGCGTGACGATGTTCTGGTGCATCGTCTCGCGACGCAGGTCGAGGTAGCGGTACTTGAGCCTGAGGAGCTCCTCGACCTCGGTCTCTTCCGTGATGTAGAAGGGCGGCGTCTTCGCCGGGTTCAGCACCCGCGCCTCGCTTACCCGCACCTCGATCTGGCCTGTTGGGAGCGAGGCGTTCTCCGTGCCCTTCGGCCGGCGGGCTACCGTTCCCTTCGCGAGGAGCACGTACTCGCCGCGACAAGAGTCTGCGACCGCGTAAGCGCCGGCGTTCTCCTGTGGGTTGAAGACGGTCTGGACGAGGCCGTCATGGTCGCGCAGGTCGATGAAGATCAGGCCGCCGTGGTCTCGCCGCCTGTGCACCCAACCGGCGAGCGAGACCGTCTCGCCGTCGTGCGTGAGGCGCAGTTCGCCGCAGGAGTGGGTCTTGAGCATAGTGAAGGTAGTGTAGCAAACGTCGCCCGTCTCGTAGGGGCAGGTCTTGGGGCGGAGAGCTGGGCGGCGTGGGGGAGACCTGCCCGCCTCGGCCTCGTCCTTGACCACCCGCTACTCTACCGTCTCGAGCGAGGCGCTAAAGCGAGCCAGATGGCGGCGCGCGCAGGCCGGGGGCAAGGAAGGCGACCATTCGCCGCAGCGTTCCCTCGAGGTCGTTTGGGTCTAACAGGCTGCCGGCGCTCATATGTTTAACGGCGGAAGGTTGTCCAGGGCGCCGACGACCCGCTAAGCCGGAGGAGTGCCCACCCGGACAAAGGTGCAGCAGGTCTCGGCAATCGGTGTGACGCAGATCATGTTTGATAAGCGTGGGGGCAGGTGTATGCTGTGCGAAAGGAGCGCGCACCGTGACTGGCGAATTAGTTGGAAGCCAGGGGGCGCCGCTCGATGAAGGGGGACGCGCGGCCGGGGGCTCAGATGCGGCGGCGTTGAGTGAAGCCGAGCGCCTCGTCATCCGCGAGCGCTCGTCCCCCGAAGGGATCGTCACGATCCTCTATACCGACATTGTCGAGTCCACGCGGCTGCGCCAGCGCCTTGGCGACGACGCTTCGCAAGAGTTATTTCGCCTGCACGACGCCATCCTGCGCGAACAGATAGCCAAACACCGCGGCCATGAGGTCAAGACCCAGGGCGACGGGTTCATGGTGGCCTTCAGCGATGTTGTGGACGCTATCGCTGGCGCCGTGGACATCCAGAGGGCGATCGCAGAGCACAACCGTGAGCATCCAGGTCGAGGGCTTCAGGTTCGGGTCGGGCTCAACTGCGGGCGCACCATCAAGCAGGACGAGGACTTCTTCGGAACGGCGGTGGTGATCGCCGCTCGCCTCGTCGCTCTCGCCAACGGGGGACAGATCCTTGTCTCCGACGTGGTGAGGCAGTTGTCCGGGCCAAGGGCGGATATCCGTTTTCTTCGCCACGGCCGGCGGCGTTTGAAGGGGCTGGCTGGGGCCTACGACGTCTGGCTTGTGCCGTGGCAAGACATCCAGATACGAGGCATGGCTCGGGTCTGGGCGAAGCCGGCCTACCGAATCGGCGCGGTCGCCGCTCTCGTGACCGCCATAACCGCTGGCGTGGCAGGTCTCCTCGCCCTCAGCTTGGCCGGTGGGGGCGGCGGTTCCCGGGCCGTACCGGATTTACCCGAGAAAACGACACGCTTTGCACTAACCGGCGTGCTCCACAACGTAAGCGGTGATTGCGTGTCGGAGGATATGGTTTACCGGGGCAACGGTGAGGGCGACTTGACCGGGGACTTCATCGGCCATGCTACCGCAACGATTGAGGGAACGTTGTACGCAGATACGGCGTGCAGCACGGGCATTCAAACCCATCAATATACTGCCACTGATGCAGAGGGGAACACTATTTCCGCCAGCATTGAAGGACCCGTGTCCGTTTCGCGCGCCCAGATAGAAGACGCTCGGCCCGCCACCACTGCCGATAGGTACACCATAAGCGGCGGGACGGGCATCTACGAGGGCGCGATAGGCAAGGGTACTTGCACCAGCGTCTGGCTTATGAAGCCACAGCCGGACACTTCCATCGCGTTCTCGAGGGAAGTGAACTGCAGATTCAAGTTGGCGATGGCAGGGACTCCCTGGCCGGACCCGGTCATTTTGGAGCTAGGGGCAGCGCCAACCGAAGCCACGGTCTTCGGCGGTCCTAGCGATGTCCCCAACACAGTTGCCATGGCCTTTTTGTACGAAAACACGCGCGACAGTGCCCAGAAGGGTCTGACCGTGAGGTTGCCGGTTCCGGAGGGCGCGCAGATACTGGCGACGTCGAGGGGCGAGAAGCAGCCGGTGCCGGAAGGAGAACGTATCTGGAGGCTACCTGACCTGGCGCCGGGCGAAATCCAGCGGTTCGAGTTCACGGTCCTTTTGCGGGCCGCCGAGAACCCTGACGTCTCTCTGGTCGCGGAGATGAACGGCGAGAGCTTCGATCGCCCGGCCAGCACAGAACCCCTCCTGGTTCACGTCGTCCACTAGCCCAACATACGCCTCCGCTCGTCTCCTACCGAGTGCTTCAGGTTGAGAACCAGCGGAACCATTGTTACGATGGCCGCAGCGATGGTCCGCAATCCCCTCTCCCTCTACGTCCACATCCCCTTCTGCACCCTCAAGTGCTCCTATTGCGACTTCAATTCCTATGCTGGCATCGAGTCGCTCATGCGGCCGTTCGTCGACGCCCTTTGCGACGAGATGCTCCTCTGGGCGCCGTTCCTGGCGGACCGTCGCGTCGAGACCGTCTTCTTCGGCGGCGGCACCCCCTCTCTGCTGCCAATCGGTGAGGTCAACGAGGTCATGTCGACGATGCGCGGGGAGTTCGCGCTTGCGGCTGACGCCGAAATCTCTTTCGAGGCTAACCCAGGCACCGTCGACCGCGATTACCTGCGCGGCCTACTCGCCGCCGGCGTGAACCGCGTCTCCTTCGGTGTGCAGTCGTTCCACGACGACGAGCTTCGGGCGCTCGACCGCATCCACTCCGCGGGCGAAGCCGAGGAGGCCTACCGCTGGGCCCGCGAGGCCAGTTTCGAGCGCATCAACCTCGACCTCATCTATGGCCTGCCCGAACAGCCGATGGAGCGCTGGCAGGCGACGCTCGAGCAGGCGATCGCGCTCGGCCCCGAGCACCTCTCGCTCTACGCGCTCACCGTAGAGGAGGGGACGAAGCTCGCACACGACATCGAGCGCGGGAAAGCACCCGGGCCGGACGGCGACATGCAGGCGGCGATGTACGAGTGGTCGTGCGAGCGGCTCGACCGCGCGGGCTACAGGCAGTACGAGATCTCAAACTGGTCGCGACCAGGGGAGGAGTGCCGTCACAACATCGTCTACTGGTGGAACGGGGAGTGGCTGGGGCTGGGGCCGGGGGCGCATTCGCACGTGGGCGGGAAGATGGAAGATGGAAGGTGGAAGATGGGCTATCGCTTCGCGGACGTGTATTCACCGAA
>VBEI01000076.1 GCA_005882715.1 Chloroflexota bacterium
AGATGTTCAGCTTGCAGCCGAAGCCTCCGCCCACTTCCGGCGCGACGACCCGCACCTTGTTCTCGGCCAGGTTCAACAGCGCGGCGAGCGAACTGCGCAGGATGTGAGGTATCTGCGTTGAAGACCATACTGTCAGGATGCCGGGCCCGGGTTCGTACTGCGCGACGACGCCGCGGGTTTCCATGGGGTTCGGTATTAGACGCTGGTTCGTCATCCGCTGCTTCACGACGACATCGGCGTCCTTGAACGCCTGCTCGATGTCGCCGCCCTCCACCAGCCAGGTGTAGGCGACGTTCGAGCCGAACTGTTCGTGGACGAGCGGCGATCCTGCTTCCATCGCCTTCTCCACGTCCACGACCACCGGCAATGGCTCGTAGTCCACCTCGATCAGGTCGAGCGCATCGCGGGCAGCGTAGCGGTCTCGGGCGATGACCGCGGCGACCGGCTGGCCGAGGTGACACACCTTACCCTCCGGCATCGCATCGTGGTCCGGCACCTTCAGGTCTTCGACGCCGCCGGCCGTGGGCAGCGGCGCGCTCGCCCGCCTTACGTCCTCGCCGGTCAGCACAGCCGCCACCCCCGGCCCGGCTAGCGCCTTGCTGGCGTTCAACCGTACGATCTTGGCGTGAGCGTGGACGCTCCGAAGGAGGGCCAGATACTGCATGTCATAGAGTTTGATGTCGTCGACGTAGGTCGCGGCGCCGGTGATCAGCCGCGGGTCTTCCCGCCGCTTGATGCGCGCGCCAACCATTCTGGAGATAGCCATGGCGGTCTATCCCTTTCTCTTTCGGGCGGCAGACGCCACCGCGTTCACGATGTGCTGGTAGCCGGTGCACCGGCAGAGGTTGCCGTCAATCGCCCTGCGGATCTCCGCCTCTGAGGGGTCGGGGTTGTCTTTCAGCAGTTGGTAGGAGGCCATAATCATGCCGGGAGTGCAGAAGCCGCACTGCAAACCGTGCTCCTCCCAGAACCCTTCCTGGATTGGGTCGAGATCGCCATTGCTGGCGACGCCCTCCACCGTGAGCACCTCGCTGCCGTCTGCCTGCACAGCAAACATCGTGCAGGACTTTACTGCGAGGCTGTTGTAGAACACGGTGCAGGCCCCGCACTGGCTGGTGTCACAACCGATGTGGGTTCCCGTTAGACCAAGGACCTCCCTCAGGTAGTGCACCAGCAGCAGGCGGGGCTCGACTTCATGCTGATGTTTCTGGCCGTTGACCGTAACTGTGATCGCGTGCGCCATTCGGGCCTCCTTCGCATTGGGCGGTTACGTTAATAAGCGTTCGCGCCGACGCGTCAACGATTTCTGACCGCGAATTCGCGAGAAAGCGGGGCTCATCAGGTGGGAGGCGGCCGGCGCAGGATGCGACGCAGCGGGCGGAGGATGCTCCTCCACAGGGAGCGCAACACGAGCGGTACGACTGCCACCGCCTTTACGTCCTCGTGGGACGTCTCCGACGCAGATTCGCTTCTGGCGTCCTCAAGCTGCTGCTTGACGCAGGCAACAAACTGACCGAACATATCGCCCGCCACGTCCTGCATCAGCCCCCGCCCCAATTGGACGATCCGGCCGGTGACATCCACCGATACATCGACGGTAACTTCGGTCTGCCCGTCCTCCGTGGCCAGCATGGAACTGGACATCGTGCCGCGGGCAGTGCCGCCGCCGCCCTCACGCCCCTCCGCGGTCAGTTCGACGCGACGGCTTGCCTCGTCCTGGCTGGTGAACTTCACCCTGCCCTTGTAGCTCGTGGCGACTGGCCCCACTGCCACCTTCACGCTCCCCAGGAAAGTGCCATCACCTTCGATTTCCTCCAGCACGGCGCCGGGCATGCAGCCGACTACTCGGCTGGGGTCGAGCAGATAGTCCCAGACGGCCTGGACCGGGGCTGCGACAAGAAAGCGTTCCTGGAGGGTGATCGCCAGAGCGTTGCCTCCTCAGCGTGGAGTCGCGCCCATTCTAAGCGCGGACGGCGCAACGCCGCCAGCGCGTGAACCGCGTCTTGCTCTCCAGTACTGTCGCAATCGCAGAGACATCGCATGATAGTCGTTCCTGCTAATGAACTAGACGGCAAGAACATGTTTGAAATCGCAAACGGCCATGCCGAACGGGGCAGCTCGCATGTCAGCTGCCCTTCACTAGGAATGCGCCGAACCGCGCCGCCAGCTGTATGCTAGGGGAGAGATGGAGACCCCTCCGTCGCCACCATAAGCACATCGGTCACCCCTTCCGGCGAGCGGTCGCTGGAAGGGGTATGTTTGTTCATGTCACCAACGCGTCGCCGGCCAAGGCGGCTATCTGTCAACGCCTGAGCCACCACGCTTGTACACCCTGGCCAGCGTCACCAGGAAGAGAAGGACTGGGTGAAGCTCCGCGGCCTTTTCCCGGACCCGTTCGTTTTCAGCGGGCGTTGGTGATGCTTTGCGCGTGGCCGGTCGGGTGTCCGACGAGCAGCATCTCGGCGACCTGCTCGATCGTCATCTCGGGCATCTCGGTTAGCAGACTAACTTTGCGGTCGAGGTCGGCGTCGCTCAGGCTGCGCACGAACTGCACCGATGCCGATGCGGGGCTGTTCGTGCGCAGCATATCGAGCGCCTCCTTCTTCGTGCAGCCTTCATGCTCTTTGAGCTGGCCAACGTTTTGCTGGTCGACGTCGGCCATCGTCATCGGCGGCAGCTTCACGCATTGGGCGAGCCCTTGCAGCATGCCAGTGATGCCGCCGATGCTCGCGGCCGCGTGGTAGCCGGCGAAGCCTTGGGCCCACTCGCCGTCGGCGCATTTTGCGCGCCACTGTTCGTCGGTGCTGTTCTCGATTGCCCTCAGCAGGTAATTGTTCGCCTGCTCGACCTTCTTCGCGAGGTCATCGGTCCGGTCGCTCATCGTGACTTCTCCCTTCATGCCTGGTGGCTGGGATAGTGAGATTAAAGCACGATAGGTGGTGAGGGCAATTGCTTGGGACGTAAGCGGCGCTCGGCTCTCGGGAGAACCCACGCCAAGGGAAATTGACGTCCGGAGATTCGAGAAGCCGAGCCGCGGTGGAACAAGTCACACGCTTGAAGCCACCAGAAATCGTCCCAAAACTGGCGCTAGGCGGACGTTGGGGGTGAGTCGGAGGCCCCTCCGTCTCCACCCAGCCAACAAACAAGGGGCCGGCAAATCAACCGGCCCCGTTCCATTGTTTTCGTGCCTGGGGGCCGCTTTCGAAGTCCCCACTAAGAGCGCGTTAGGACCGCTTCCTCAGTGTCGAGGAGGTCTTCAAACAGCGAACGGTAGTGGACCAGCGCCTGCCGTAGTTCAGCCGTTCCCGCTTTCCCGCGATCGTTCGCTTGCGAAATACGGTGCGCTCGGCAGTAGTCTTCTTTGACGACTGGATCTGAGACACGGGCCGTTTGCAGCTCGGCGCCGGCCTCTACGTAGCCCCGCGCCTCCAGCACGTCCTGCGCCAGGTGGTCGGCGTCCGCAATAGCGGCCCTAGGATCAGCCGTGAACCGCTGCTGTACCTCTCGCCATTCGACCGAAAACCGCGCGGCTTCGACGCTCGGTAAGGGTTTGACTGTGAGGCTGCCTGTGCTATGCGCCAGTGGCTCTAGTTCCCGCTCTGGCGTATTGCGAGCACCCGCGAGCCTGTCCTCAATGCCGGAGGCTGACCGCCTTCTGAGGTCGCGCTGCTTTCGCCCCTCGTCATAGAACAACACCGCGCTGCCAACGAGCAGTATGGCGACAATAGCGCCAACGAGCATGATCAGAATCGTCTCCACATCGCTTCCTCCTCCCCGATTCGCCACACCTCTCGTATCCTTGAGGATAATCGGTCAGAGCTTGCAGGACCGTAACAGCGCGCAAGGCGGGCATTGCAGAATGCTAGCGGGCTGGCCCAGCTTCAGGCAGGTCCGGAAGGTTCCGCGTCGGCCTCACGGCGGCGAAGGCCTAAGGGAGGAAGCTCGATTTCCGCTGAATCAAGGGCCGGCGGGCGACCCATAAGGGCCCGCATCGTCCAGTCCACGATCTGCGGCGCGACGGTGTTCAGAGCAACCGCCGCGATATCCTCTGGGGAGATGTACGCATCGCGGAAGCCGAAGCGGATCGCCTGCGAGATGCGGTGGCCGACAACGCTCGGATCGACGAAACGCGCGACGGGTGGCAAGGAGGGCACCTCAAGCTCTTGCGTCATGTTCTCCATGAACGAAGTCGACGTCAGTCCGGGATAGATCGTACTCACGCCGATGCCGCTGCCCGCGAGCTCAGACCGCAGCGCGTCCGATACTGCCGAGAGGGCGAACTTGGTCGCCGAGTAGATGCCCATGTACGGCGGCGACACCTTCGCGGCCACCGACGCCACATTCACAATGTGCCCGCTGCGCTGCGCCTGCATGTACGGCACGGCCGCCTGAATGCAATTGATCGCGCCCCAGAAGTTGACATCGAATAGGCGGCGCATGTTCTCAGGGTTGCCGCCGGCGATAGGCGCAAAAAGGCCCGTGCCGGCGTTGTTGACCAGGATGTCAACGCCGCCAAACTCCTCCGCCGTCTTACGGACCAGCGCTTCAACTGCGAGGCGGTCCGTCACGTCGCTCGGGACGACGAGGGTCCGTCCGGGAAGCGCGACGAGGTCAAGCGCCAGGGCTTCGAGCTTGTCCCGATTACGGGAAGCAAGGACGACATTGACTCGCTGCTCGACAAGCTCGCGCGCCGTCGCCTGGCCGATGCCGGACGAGGCACCGGTGATAATCGCCGTGCAGCCTTCGATGCGCATTACACCGAGCGCTCGCCGAGCCATTCGGCAACTTTTGGCCACAGACGGCCGACGGCGTTCTTACCGGCCACCAGGCTCACATGCCCGCCCTTGAGGACCACCTCATCCGTGTCCCGGCTGCTTACGAGCGACGTAAGGGGCTTCGTCGCGGCGTACGGGGCGATGTGATCGTGCTCCGCCATCACGTTGAGCACGGGGCAAGTGATCGCTTTCGTATCCACCCGCCTGTTATCGAGTGTGAGGGTGTTCTTCATGAGCTTGTTCTCCCACATCAGCTCACGGATCATCTGGCGGTAGGCCTCGCCGGCGAATGGGATCTGCTCGTTCGTCCACTTGTACATGACCCGATAGCCGTAGACGAAGACGGGATCCCACAGATTGTCCAGCAGGCGGACATAGCTCATCCAGCGGTCCATCGGCCGCAGCATCTCGAACGACCGCAGCATGAAGTCGGGCGGGATGTTTCCGACGGCATCGACTAGACGGTCCACATCGAACCAGCGCCGATCGGAGAAGTGCCGAAAGAGGCCCATGCCCTCCATATCGACCGGCGTGGCCGCGCAGACCATGTTGGCGATGGGCGCGCCCGGGTTGAGTCCCGCGTGCATGAGTGCTAACTGGCCGCCCATGCAGTAGCCCAGGATGCTGTAGTCCTTCTCCCCCGTCGCCTTCTGCACCTCCTCGAAACAGCGCGGCATGAAGTCCAGCACGTAATCGTCCAGCTTCAGGCGCTTGTCTTCCGGACGGGGAATACCCCAGTCCACCATGAAGACGTCGAACCCCTGGGCCAGCATGTACTGGACGAAGCTCTGGCCGAAAGTCAGGTCAAGAATGAACGGCTTGCTGACGAGCGACATTACGAATACGACAGGCACGCGGTACACTTCGTCGCTCATCGGGCGGTAGTGGTAGAGGCGCAGTGTGCCGCGCGAGTAAATGACGTCCTTGGGTGTGACGCCAACCAGAGGCTCCTCACGGGCGAGGAGGATATCGAGACCCTTCTCGAGGCGCTGACGGTTCTTCTGCACCTGCGTCTGCGCGGCGTCGAGAAGTCTATTCACATCGGTCTGACGGACGGTAGCCACGGCTGCCCTCCTTGAAGCAGGGATGGATTTTTACTTGGATTCGTTTTTGGACGTGCGGGGGCGGCGCGTTCGGCGCGGCCGCAATTGGGTGACCGCCGCCGTGGTCGGGATGCCGGCCGCCGAAGCGAGGTTGTTCAGGTTCGCCTCGAGGGTCGCCAGTCGCTCCTCGATGTTGTGCAGCCGCTCGCCGAGCTCGACGACGTCGCTGTGGGTGGGAAGGTTGAACGTGTTCAGATAGCGCTCCATCCCCTGGTTGAGCGCGCGCTGCACAACGGAGTAGGCCTCCATATAGCTGCCGGCGACGCGGCCGAAAGAATCCCGGCCCATGACCTCGGCAAAAAAGCTGTTCCATTGCCGCTCAGTCTCGGTCAGCCAGTTGCGCCATAGCTCCATCGCCTCGCCGGCGGCGCCGTCGGTGCGGGTGCTCGTCTCAGGCATTTACTCCTCCTCAGCCGGCTCGTCCGGGACATCAGCAGCCTCGGACCGCCCGGCGGTGGGACGGTTGAGATTGTCTAACGAGTTGAGGGCGGAATGCAATACCTGCTGATAGCGGCCGAACAGCTCCAGCCAAACGTCCAGCATCGCCTCTCCCGCCTGGGTGAGGGCATACATCCGCCGCGCTGGCCCGGACTCCGACGTGTCCCAGAAGGACGAGACCAGCCCGGCGCGCTCCAACTGCCGGAGCGTCCGGTACACCGTTGTCGAGTCGAAGCTCGCGAGCCCGGCCTTTGCTAGCTCTTGCACCAGCTGGTAGCCATAGGCGTTCCAGCGGCGCAGATAGGCCAGCAGGCTGGAGCTAAGTAGATCGCCGTGCAGGCGCGGGCTAAATGGGGAGTCCCCGCTGCGGTTGTTGCGGCGTGCTCCGTCTTCCGTTGTTCTCTTAGCTGTTTTCGCCATTTTCTTGAAATTTGCGCATCAAAGGGGTTGACATCAAATTGCTGCTATGTGTATTCTGCACCTAGATGAATTCGTTGTCAATAGGAGGTTAGACCAATGCCCAGGACAGAGAATGTGGACAAGTTCTTCACCGCGGTGAACGAGGCCTATGACGCGCTCCTCGACGCCGCCAAGTCGGCCAATGACCGGGGTTACCGCGTCTCCCGGCAGCTCATCGACGAGGTCGAGCGTGGCCAGCGCGAAGCGATCGACCTTACCCGGCGGATCGCCTCGTCCCCGCGTGACGTCAGCGGCTTCTACACCGCCGCGGTCCGCTCGGCGACGGACTCCCAGGGGCGCGTACTGGACCTTACACGCCAGCTCCTCGACGAGCTTTCGGACAGCCAGCGCGAGGGCCGTGAGGTCGTGCGGCGCGTGATCGAGGCCAACCGCTCGGCCGGTCAGGCCGCGATCGAGGCGACGCGAGAAGCCGTCGGCCGCGCAGGCACGACCGTCCAGACCATCCGCAATCGCGCTACTAACGGCCGCCCGAAGGCGACCGCGCGCAAGACCGCCCGCGAGTCGTCCGACACCGCCAGCTAAAATCGCCTTCGCCGCTCCCGCAGCGATGAGACGCCCCGGTTCTCCGGGGCGTCTCCTTTTCTGCCTTCGGCCGGTTTTCGTCAGGCTTGCGCCATTGCCGCCTGGCGCCGCTGCATCTCCTCCATCGAAACGTCTTCGACGTGGGTCGCCAGCCACCATTGGTTGCCGAACCGGTCTTTGATCCCGGCGCTGCGGTCCCCGTAGAACTGGTCCTGCGGCTCGCGCAGGGACTCGCCGCCCGCCTGCAGCGCCCGATCGTATGCCGCATCGACGTCGTCCACATAAAGGTGGGTCGATGAGCGCGTGGCCCCGAACTCCGGAGAGGCGTCGCCGAGCATGATGACCGAGTCGCCGATGCTTACTTCCGCGTGCATGATCGCCCCGTCCGGGCGGCCGAAGCGTTCCCTCTCCTGCGCGCCGAACGCTTCTTTAAGAAACTCGATGAATTCGCCGGCGCCGGGGACGACGAAATACGGGGTCACCACGTGGTAACCCTCAGGAATCCATTTGACTGCCATCTGTTCCTCCTTCCTGCAGAGAACTTGATTGCTATTTATTCGTCGGCCAGCTGCAAGAAAATCCAGCGGTGGCCTTCCAGGTCTTCCGCGCGATCGATGCGGCCGTACGACTGGTCTTCCGGCTCCGATATCGAGGACAATTCCGGCCCCCATTACCCTTCCGCGTTCGGTCGATACGTCCCGAAACTCCACAGGTGGCCATCGAGGTCGCGGGCGGTGTATTCGCGCGAGCCATAGTCCGTCTCCTCCGTTCCGCGGACGATCTCGGCTCCCGCCGCCCGGGCGCGTTCGCAGTGCGCGTCGACATCCTCCACGTACACGTAGATGCCGCCACTCACGGCTCCGAGGTCACGCGGGCTCTTGATCCTCAGCTCGTCGTCGCGGGCCGAGGCCAGCATCATCACGCCGGACCCGAATTCGAGCTCGGCGTGGGCAACAGTGCCGTTTTCGTTCGGCACCACCATCAGCTCCTTGAAGCCGAACGCTTTCACCAACCAGTCGATCGCAGCCGGGGCGTCACGGTACCTGAGGAACGGGAACAAGACCTGCGCGGCGGTCTGAGTTTGCTGTGGCATATGCTCTCCTCCTTTCCGTCACGTATTGTGGACAGGGAGGCGGAGAACAGTCTTGTAAGAAATTGACCCCGCTGAGAGAAATCAGGCCGGTAGCGGTACGTGGTTCAGGTGCGGCCCGCGCTGTTTGAGATAGGCGCTCGGATTCAGGCCGGAGAACTCCTGGAAGTCGCGTATCATGTGCGACTGGTCGTAGTACCCTGCCAGCGCGGCGAGGTCCGCCCAGTCGATCACCTCGGCTTGATGAACGATCCTTATCGCGTGCTGGAACCGCTTGATGCGGCAGAAGAGCTTTGGCGTTAACCCGACCTCCGCATCGAACAGCTCGATAAAGCGCCGGGGGCTGAGCCCGACCCGGTCCGTCACGTCCGATATGCTGCGGGTGTGGGGCACGCCGCTGAACTGGGTGAGAGCATAGGCGACAGCGGGGTGCCGGCCGAGACCCCCATTCCCACGGGCGAGGAGCCAGTCCTCCAGGATGCCGAACGGATCCGAGTCCTCCGCCTCGAGAAGCTGCTCACGCAACTGTCGCGCAACGTTTCCCCATATGTTTTCGATTGAGACGTGTAAGTCGCGCAGCTCGCTTGCCGGCATGCCGAGAAACGGGCCCGCGCCGCCGGGCGTGAAGCTAATGCCGAGCACCGACACCTGTTCGGCGGTGTCGATGATGAAGTAGCCTGCGTGTGGCCCGCTGACGATGGCGCCGTGATGTGTCTCGACCCGCCGCGGGTCGTCGCGGTCGTATTTCCGCGATGTGTCGTCCGCCAAGTTGATGATGATCTGCATCGTGCCGGTCGGCAAAACGCGCTCGAGGTCGTGTTCCTGCACCAATCCGTCGTACCTCCAGATCTGGTCGACGAACGGACGCAGCTCGCGGCGCGGGCTGAAGCCGTTGATCACGCCCGGGTTGGATGCAGAGCTAAGCGGCGCCACGACGCTTGCGGTTGTAACTCTCGGGCGCGGCGAGAAAGTTCGCGATGTGGCGGTAGACCTGCGGGTTGAAGGCGAGGCCGACGTGCGTGCCGGGCACCTCCACGTCGGTACCGTCTTCATTGATGCAGCAGCGCCAGTCCACGACGCCGTCCGTCGTCGTGTAGATAGCTAGCTTCGGCATGGACGCTGGAAAGTTCGCCCGCACGGACGTGACGAACTCGCATGCGCACTCGCCACTGTAGCAGTTCGGCATGATGGACGGCCCGTTCCGCCGCTGCCGGATGCGTCCCCTCACGAGGAACGCAGTCTGGAGGACGAACGGATGCACGCGGACGCCGCGGAAGGGAGAGGCCATGGTTGTCACCGAGGCGACGAGATGCGGCCAGCGGGTCGCCGCGCCGCGGGCGATCACACCACCCAAGCTATGCCCTACAAGATGCACCTTCCCGCCGGATTCCTGGTAGGCGCGGTCGATCGTCTCGCGGAGGCGCATCGTCAGCACTTCCGGGCAGTCCGCGTTCCGGCCGATGCCCGAAAGGTACGGCTGGTAACCGATCCGGCCGAGCCAGCCGTACATATCGCCCAGGTACTGATCGGAGCCCATAAAGCCGGGGATTATAAGGACGGCTGAGTTGTCGCCGTGCGGGATGCCTATTCCTAGATAGACGGCCGAGATGCGAAGCGAAAGCCAATCGATACCCAGCAACGCCTCTCGCCAGAGCGGAAGGGAAGCGCTGGCTTCGAACTCTTCTTCAAGGTACTTACGCCTTTTCGCCATATAGCACCCTCAAAGGACCCTGTCGCGGTTCTATATTAACAGAGGCTGCTTTTCCCGCTTAGAAAAGTCAGGGTTAGGAGGTTCCCATTCGGCTTTGACGGTATATAATGCCTTTATCGCTTGCGGGGGTCAACCGGACCGGCAGGTTGTCAGCCCATGATCAAAGCGCCCGTCCGGGTGAAGGGAAGCGACGATGTCCCAGGACAATGACAAAAGGCGCCTGAGTGCGCAGGACGCGTCGTTCCTCTACATGGAGCGGCCGGAAGCGCCCCTGCACATCGGCTCGATAGCGATCTTCGAGGGTACTGTACCTTACGAGCGCTTCGTCCAGAACATCGCATCTAAGATCCACCTCATCCCGCGTTACCAGCAGCGGGTAGTGCCGGCGCCGTTCAATATCAGCCATCCGACCTGGGAATGGGACCCCGGCTTTGACCTGCACCGCCATGTCATGCGCGTCAAGCTGGACACGCCGGGAACAGATGCGCAGCTCATGGCGCTCTCGGCGAGGCTTTTCGAAGGCATGCTCGACCGCAACAAGCCGTTGTGGGAGATCTACCAGGTCGAAGGGCTCGAAGGGAACCGGACGGCGATGGTCTCGAAGGTGCACCACTGCCTCGTGGACGGCGTCTCGGGGATCGAACTGCTGATGATCGTCCTTGACGTGTCGCCGGACCCTGCGCCTTCCCCTCCGCCAGCCGTTGTCGACGCTCACCCGCCGATTCCACCCGCGCCTAGCCGCTTTATCGACGCGATCTTCGATAACATGACCGAGCGCCTTGACCGCCTGAGCGACCTCCAGAAGAGTACTGTCGACTCGATGCTCACGGGCGAAAGCCGTACCCGTTCCGCGCTGCGTAGCCTCGAGGCAACGCAGCCCTACATGGCGAACCCCGTAGCGCGGGCGCCTTTCAACAAGCCGCTAACGCGAGAGCGCCGGCTAGCCTGCAGCGAGTTCTCGTTCGCTGAGATACGTGGCATTCGGGCTTCCTGCGGCGGCACAGTCAACGACGTCGTGCTCACGGTCCTCGCCGGAGCGCTCGGACGCTACCTCGAGATGCACGGCGAGAGTACCCAGGACCGCAATGTGCGCATACTGGCGCCGGTCAACGTCCGTCGAGAGGACGAGCGCGGGAACCTCGGAAACCGTGTCTCCATGCTGCTCATTGAGGCGCCGGCAGGTGAACGCGATCCTGTTACCCGCCTCAGGACCATAACCGACACGACCGAGAAGCTGAAGCGACAGAACGTCGCCTCTGGCACGGAGATCCTTAGCGACTTGCTTGGCGGGGTACCGCCCGCCATTCAATCGCTCGCAGGGCTGTTGCCACCGCCGCCCAATAACCTGGCGAATCTCGTCTGCACGAACATTCCCGGGCCGATGATCCCACTGTATAGTGTTGGCCACCGCCTGCAAGCTCATTACCCGATGATGCCGCTCGCCTGGGAGATGGGCGTCGGCTGCGGGGTCACGAGCTACGACCAGAGGCTGTACTTCGGCCTCATGGCTGATCCGAACGCCGCTCCTGACGTAGCAAGGCTAAAGGAGTTCTTGGACCAGGCATTCGTTGAGCTCCGGTCGGCCGCCGGAGTCGATAGGTCAGATCTCCCGCGGGTGGGCGCCGCGCCGCAGCCCTCGAGGGGGGGTGGCCGCAGGCGGGGATCCGCTGCGCACGCCGCGGGCGAGCGCATGGCGGCGGACGCCGGTTAGTCCACTTACAAAGAGACCGCCCGATAATGGGCGGCCTACTCTTGCCTTCCTGAGCCTTGCTTTCTAGTTTCGAGACCTGCCCTGAGCGTCGTTGTTGAAGCCGGCGACGTCGTAGGACATTATCAGCAGGTCGTGCGTCTGCCCATCACGGGACATCACGTGGTCAGCGAGCAGGGCCTCCGGCCGGAAGCCAAGTCGCTCGAACACCTGGCGGGCGCCGCGCTGATCCGTCGGCATCTGGGCGGTGATCTTCTTCAGCGAAAGGTCTTTCGCGATCGCGAACGCTTCGTTCGTCAGCCTCTTGCCGAGGCCCAGTCCTCGAAAGTCTCGGGCGACGAGGACACGAAGCTCGCCGACGTGGCGCGTCCAGAGGGCGTCGTTCAAGTGGATGCTCGCGTAGCCACCTATCTTGCCGTCCGCTTCGGCCACAACCGTGATCGTGCGGCCGCTCTTGATGTAGTTGATCCAGGCGTCCACTGTCTGCGGCTGGGTAATATCGGTGCGCAGAAACATCAGGTCGTCATTGGGCAGCGTGCGCGCGAAATCGAGGATGGCCTCGCGGTCAGACGGCTCCATGAGCCGGAATGTGAGGCGCACTCCGTCAACGTTGGTTGTCCAGGGGTAAGTCCTCCGGACGCTGGTAGCTACGTCAGTCATTTATTTCCCCCCTAGTGGGCGCGTGTTGCGAGCGAAGCATATATCACAAAGACGCGGGATTGCAACAGAAATGGGTAGGAAATGAATATGTAATGTTTTTCCGAGAAAGGTTAGCCTACCTCGGCGTCGCTGGCGAACCAGCCGGCCTGCCCCGGCGCCTCTTCCACACCAACGATGATGCGCGTAATCCTGGACGCCCCGGAGGCGGAAAGCGCCGCACGGATGCGCCCGTTCAGCCACTCGGCGAGCCGCTCTGCGGTCGAATTATCGATCGGCAACAGAGCCACGTCGCTTTTCGGCAGCACGTAGCGCCTGTCACCGAACTTGATCTCAT
>VBEI01000077.1 GCA_005882715.1 Chloroflexota bacterium
TGCTCCGTGCGCACCGCGAGATTACGGCGGATGTGACGGACGACGCCGCGATGGTCGAAGCGCTGGGCGAGCCAGTGCGGCTGTTCGAGGGGTCGCGTGCGAACATCAAGGTGACGACGGTCGAGGACTTAACGTTGATAAAGGCGTTGACTGCCGCGCCGATCAAGCAGGCCTGAGATGCACAGCACGAATTACTACAACACTTTCATCGAGGTCGCGGACGATTGCCTGGTCACCGAAGGCGAAGCACCTCCCCAACGGGCGGAGAAGTCGGTCGCGAACGTCCACTACGATTTGCTCGGGGGCAATCCTT
>VBEI01000078.1 GCA_005882715.1 Chloroflexota bacterium
AAACGGCCCGCTGAGCCATGCGTGTAGGCATCGGCTACGACGTGCACCGCTGCGACGAGGCCCGCGATCTCGTTCTCGGCGGCGTCGAGCTGCCGCACGAAGTCGGGCTTGCCGGGCACAGCGACGCAGACGTGCTGCTGCACGCGATCATCGATGCACTGTTTGGCGCGGCCGGGCTCGGCGACATCGGGCAGCACTTTCCGCCGGACGAGCCGCAGTGGAAGGACGCGAGCAGCGTCGACCTTCTGCACCGGGCGCTCGCGATCGTGCGGGTCGCGGGGTTCGAAGTCGGGAACATCGATGCGACGGTAATCGCGGAGGTGCCGCGGCTGGCGCCGCACATCCCCGCGATGCGGGAGCGCATCGCCGCTGCGCTTGGAGTCGATGTCCAGCGGGTTAGCGTGAAGGCGACGACGCACGAGGGGCTTGGAGCGCTCGGACGTGGTGAGGGCATCGCGGCGATGGCGGTAGCGGTTGTGCGGGAGATGGCGGGGTAGTGGTCGCGCGGAGTGGCCGGCCAGAAGAAAGAGTAGCGCCGGGGAGATATGACCCGACCAGAGGGGGATGAATTGCCATCGGGTCCGCCGCACCCACCCCAGCGCCAACCCATTCAGGCGAGAGGCCACCTTACCCAACCTTGCCGGAATCACCCTCCCACTTGAGCAACGACAAGTGTAGCCTGGCGTCTGTTAGTGTCTAGAGCCGGTCAAGGGAGGCGGGTTCGTTTGAAACGGAATCGAAAGGCAAAAGGCTCATCTGCTAAAGCGGCGCACAGGGCGAGCCACTTTCCGGGATCCACGGTGTTCAATCAGAGGAGGTTGTCGAGAACTCATTGGTCGATGTTGCATCATGGGTGCCTCGCCCCTATGGGGGTCTGGTTCCGCTATAATTGGCGGTACCATGCAGTCGTTCTCTGAACCGGTGACGGCTTTAGGCTCCGGCTATGCTTTCGTCTGCGCCTGTACCGCGGCCCCGGTCCTTCGCGGGAGGGCCCTGGGGCCGGCGGCAGCGGCTCACCAAAGCAGAATGAATGGAGAGACGGCCCATGGGACTCTTAGACAGCATTAGAGGCGATATCAAGGCGGCGCGGCAGCGCGATCCCGCCGCGACGAGCGACCTCGAAGTAGTACTCACGTATCCCGGCTTTCACGCCCGCCAGATCCACCGGCTGGCGCATTCGTTGCATGGGCGCGGGATGCGGGTGCCGGCTCGGGTCGTGTCGCACCTGGGGCGGGCCTTCACCGGCATTGAGATCCACCCCGGAGCGCGCATCGGCGAGGGGTTCTTCATCGACCACGGGATGGGGGTCGTCATCGGCGAGACGGCGATCATCAAGGACAACGTCCATCTCTTCCAGGGCGTGACCCTGGGCGGGACGAGCACACGGCGGGCCAAGCGGCATCCGACTCTAGACCGCAACGTGGTGGTGGGAGCGGGCGCCAAGGTAATCGGCGACGTGACTATCGGCGAGAACGCGAAGATCGGCGCAGGCTCGGTCGTCGTCACGAACGTTCCGCCGCATGCGACGGTTGTCGGCGTTCCGGGCCACATCGTGGCGTTCGCGGACCCGGGAGACGATACTGTGCTCCGCCTGCCGGACCCAGAATGGGACATCATCAAGAGCCTCGAGAGCCGTATCGCAGAGCTGGAGTCGCGTATTGCGGAGCTGGGGTCTGGGAAGACCCAGAAGAAGACTGCAGTGAGCGTGGACGGCGAGGACGAGATAACGTAGCCGGCGGCTGGCGCCTGCTTACGATTCAGCTCGCGCCGCGTGGGCTGCGTAGGGAGGTGACAGCTGTGGCTTTGTAAGAGTGCGTATACAAGCGCCGCTAGGCCGGGGGTCTGGGGGTGTCCCCCAGTTCATCCTGCCGGGCGGGTGGGTGGGACGAAGAACACCGCGCTAACAAGAAAGAGGAACACAATGCTGCGGGGGACACACGAGGCGGAGGGACGGCCAAAGCGTCGTCGGTCAGCAAAGGGCGAAGGCTCATGAGGCTTTACAACACGATGAGCCGGCGGCTGGAGGAGTTCGCGCCGTCCGGCGACGAGGTCAAGATCTACGTCTGCGGCATCACTCCGTACGACCGCGCGCATCTGGGCCACGCGATGAGCTACATCATCTTCGACGTGCTCCGCCGGTATCTTGAGTTCCTCGGCTTCAGAGTCAAGCACGTGCAGAACTACACCGACATCGAAGACAAGCTGATCATGCGCGCGAACGCCCAGGGCGTGCCGGTGAGCGAGCTGGCCACGCGCTACATAGAAGAGTTCGACGAAGAGATGCGAGAGCTGAACATCACCCCGGCGCACCTCTTCCCCAGGGCCACGCAGGAGATCCCGACGATTATCGAGATGATCGAAGGATTGGTCGAGAAGGGGCACGCCTATCAGGCAAACGGCGATGTGTACTTCCGCGTGCGGAGCAAGTCCGATTACGGGAAGCTGTCGGGTCGCGATGTCGACTCCATGCGAGCAGGCGCGCGCGTGGAGCCGGGCGAGCGGAAAGAGGACCCGGCCGACTTCGCCCTGTGGAAAGGCGCGAAGGAGGGCGAGCCATCCTGGGAGAGCCCTTGGGGGCCCGGACGGCCGGGGTGGCACATCGAGTGCTCGGCGATGTCCTTTCGCTACTTGGGCGAGACGCTGGACATACACGGCGGTGGGCAGGACTTGATCTTCCCGCACCACGAGAACGAGATCGCGCAGAGCGAGGCGTACACGGGCACGCAGCCGTTCGTGCGCTACTGGCTGCACAACGGCTGGCTGACGTTCGGCGAAGAGAAGATGAGCAAGTCGCTCGGGAACATCATCACGATCCGCGAAGGGCTCGAGAAATACGGAGCGGACGGCGTGCGGCTGTTCGTGCTCACGTCACATTACCGCTCGCCGCTATCGTATTCGGAAGAGGCGCTGGAGTCCGGGAAGAGGGCAGCGGAGCGGCTGCGGCTGGCGGCGACTCTTCCGGGCGGCAACGGCCCGCCGGCGGACGTTCCGGTGGAGGCCTATCGCGAGCGGTTCGTCGAGGCGATGGATGACGACTTGAACACGCCGGAGGCGCTGGCGGCGCTGTTCGACTTGGCGCGAGACCTGAACCGCGCGCGGGACGAGGGGAGGGCGATCGAGGAGCCGCAGGCGACGCTGCACGAGCTGGCCGCTGTGCTGGGGCTGACCCTTAGGGAACCGGAAACGGCGATGGGCGCGGCGCCGTTCATCGACCTGCTGGTGCGGCTACGGAACGACCTGCGGGCAGCGAAGCAGTTCGAGCAGGCGGACCGCGTGCGGGCGGGCTTGGGGGAGCTGGGGATCACGCTTGAGGACGGGCCGGAAGGCACGCGCTGGCGGCGGGGTTAGTTGGCACTAGGTGGTGCTGGCTCCTGGCGGCGCACCAGTGTCATTCCGAGCCAGCTGCTTGTGCTACTCATTCGGAGGCGAGTCACCGGCTGATGGGGAATCAGTCTCGATCTCGCTCGCGAGGAATCTTGCATCCCTTTCCTGAAGTCCTTGCTCAAATCCCTCCAAGTTGGGTTTATGCTCCTTACCAATGCGATCTTCTTGCTGCGCCCTCATGCCTTTATCTGCTTCTCGCGTTCAATCGCACCACGCGCGCTATCAGTCCACTCATAGTAGACAAGCCGCCCAATGTTGTATTTCTTGGTGAACCCATCTACCGCTTTGTGTTTATGCTGCCAGACATGAACCTCTAGAGCGCTCGTGACACCCGTGTAAAGCGTCCCCGAGTCGTTGGTCATGATGTAGACGAAGTAGTCGCGCATCCGAATGAAAGATTCCTCGCGAGTTGTCTAAGCGCGTTGACGTAGATTCGAGGCTCATCGCGGTTCCGGTCAAGTTTCTCGGGGCATCCGGCTCGGAATGACGGGAGACGGGCTGATTTCGGTGCTGACTTGCCGGTCAGGCCGCTGTGATTGACTACGTGGCCATTCCTGATATACTTAACGTAGGTCGCTCCGCGGGGGCGTCTTTTTTTGGTTCGCTCACGAATGGAGCGGCGGTCCGTTACAAGGGCATAACGCCGAAGTGGCGCAACGGTAGCGCAAGCGATTTGTAATCGCTAGGTTGGGGGTTCGACTCCCCCCTTCGGCTCCAGACGCATGGAACACGGAACAGCGAACCAGGAACGGGAGTGAGTCCACCCGAGTTCCATGTTCCTGGTTCGTCGTTCCTGCGAAGATGGCGGGGTGGCAGAGTGGACAATTGCAGCGGGCTGTAAACTCGCCGCCTTCGGGCTACGGAGGTTCGAATCCTCCCCCCGCCACCAAGCGAATGAGAGGGCAAGATGAAATGGAATCTGGATTACGCCCACGTAGCTCAGTTGGTAGAGCACGTTCTTGGTAAGAACGGGGTCACCGGTTCGAGTCCGGTCGTGGGCTCCACGGAGAGATGAGAGAAATGGGAAATAAGAGAGCGAACATCGCGTGCCTTTTCGCGCCTTGTGCTTGGCGCCGGCATAAGATGTACACGGTTGGTACTAGCCGGGTTATCATGGAGACATCGGGCCGACTCGCCCGGCCACTGACCCGCGAACGATAACAGGAGGGATTCCCGCAATGGCCAAACAGAAATTCGTGCGCACGAAGCCACACCTCAACGTGGGCACGATCGGCCATATCGACCATGGTAAGACGACGCTGACGTCGGCCATCACGAAGGTGCTGGCGCTGAAGAAGATGGCTGAATATCGTGACTTCTTCAGCATCGACAAGGCGCCGGAAGAGCGCCAGCGCGGCATTACGATCGCGATCGCGCACGTGGAATACGAGACGGAGAAGCGGCACTACGCGCACATCGACTGTCCGGGCCACGCTGACTACATCAAGAACATGATCACAGGTGCCGCCCAGATGGACGGGGCGATACTCGTCGTCGCGGCGAACGACGGACCGATGCCGCAGACGCGGGAGCACGTCCTGTTGGCGCGGCAGGTGGAAGTGCCGGCGATGGTCGTGTTCCTGAACAAGGTAGATATGATGGAGGACCCGGAGCTGCTCGATCTCGTTGAGCTCGAGGTGCGAGAGCTGCTGACGAAGTACAACTTCCCCGGCGATGACATTCCAATCATCCGCGGGAGCGCCCTGAAGGCGATGGAAAGTAAGTCGGATGACCCGGACGCGCCGGAGTACCAGCCGATCTGGGAGCTCATGAACGCCGTCGACAGCTACATTCCGGAGCCAGAGCGACCGAAGGACAAGCCCTTCCTGATGCCAATCGAGGACGTGTTCGGCATCAAGGGCCGCGGCACGGTGGTCACGGGCCGCGTGGAGCGCGGAGTTGTGAAGGCCGGCGAAGAGGTGGAGATCGTGGGTTTCGGGGAGACGCGAAAGACCGTCTGCACGGGCGTCGAGATGTTCCGCAAGACTCTGGACGAGGGAGAGGCGGGCGATAACGTCGGCTGTCTTCTAAGAGGCATCGAGCGGGAGGATGTGGAGCGTGGGCAGGTGCTGGCCAAGCCGAGCTCAATCAAGCCGCACACGAGGTTCGAGGCCGAGGTCTACTGCCTGAGCAAGGAAGAGGGCGGACGGCATACGCCGTTCTTCAGCGGGTACCAGCCGCAGTTCTACATCCGGACGACAGACGTCACCGGGGCGATTCAGTTGCCGGACGGTGTAGAGATGGTGATGCCCGGCGACAACATCAAGATGACATCGGAATTGAAGACGCCCGTGGCGCTTGAGGAAGGCGTGCGCTTCGCGATCCGTGAGGGCGGACGCACGGTCGGCGCGGGTGTGTTGACGAAGGTACTGGAGTAGCGTGGCCAAGAAAGAGGACCGTGTGGTAATCGACCTGGCATGCACGGAGTGCCGCCAGCGGACGTATACCACGCAGAAGAACAGACGGAATGATCCGGACCGGATAGAGCTGCGGAAGTTCTGTCCGCGCTGCCGGATGCACAGGCAGCACCGCGAAGTGCGTTAGGATAGTAATATGAACCGCTCGCTGCGAAGACAGCGCCTCAAGGAGCCAAAGGAACGAACGGGAGTGAGGACACCGCGCGCGATGCCACGCGCGGCAACAGGCACGGCGGGCACGGCGAAAGGCGCAGCGGGCCGCGCTGGGGCTCTCGGCTGGCGTCCGCGGTTCGTGATGGACATCATCAACGAGCTGCGGAAGGTCGTCTGGCCGACGCGCGATGATGTCGTCTACCTGACGATTGTTGTGGTGGTGGTCACAGTGATCCTGGGCGCGGTGCTCGGAGCCATCGACATCGGCTTTGGCTGGTTGATCGAGAAGACGCTGCTTAGCTAGGGTAATCTGAGCTTGCCAAAGAAGAGGAAGGTGGTGGAGCAAGCAGCCGCTGAAGAGTCCGCCCCCAAGCGCGTCGGCAATGGGCAAGCGCCGATCAGCGAGGACGAGCTGTTCGCTGATGGCCGCTCCTGGTACGTGATCCACACCTACTCCGGGTACGAGGACAAGGTGAAGACGAACCTCGAGCAGCGGATCAAGTCGATGGATGCGGAGGAGCTGGTCTTCAGGGTGGTCGTTCCCTCTGTGGATGAGATCGAGATCAAGGAAGGTCAGCGCCGTACGGTCGCGCGTAAGATCTTCCCGGGCTACGTGCTCGTGCAGATGATCACGCTGAAGCAGGACGACCCAAAAGCGACCGAACAGGACAAGGCGCTTTCCAGCAAGGGCTGGACGGTCGTTCGCAACTCACCCGGAGTAACGGGATTCGTCGGCTCTGGCACCGCGCCGACCCCGCTCGACAGGGCCGAGGTGCTTTCGATCATGAAGCAGATGCGGGCGGATGAGCCGCGCGTGAAGGTCGGGTTCCAGCAAGGCCAGAGCGTGCGCGTGATCGACGGCCCGTTCGCCGACTTCGTGGGCACGGTCGAAGAGATCAACACCGAAAAGGGCAAGGTGAAGGTCGCGGTCTCGATCTTCGGACGCGAGACACCGGTAGAGCTCGACTTCCTGCAAGTCGAGCGGCTGTAGCCGCTGGTTCTGCGAACCGTCAAAACCCGCAAACCGCCAAACCTGGAAACTGATTGGGAGAACGTGATAGCGAGCAGGCATGGCTAAGAAGATAAGGGCGATCATCAAGCTTCAACTGCAGGCGGGGCAGGCGACGCCCGCGCCGCCGGTGGGCCCGGCGCTCGGCCAGCACGGCGCCAACATCATGGCGTTCTGCAAGGAGTACAACGAGCGCACTGCGCGGGATGCGGGCAGCATCGTTCCGGTCGAGATCACGGTCTTCGAGGACCGCTCGTTTACGTTCGTGCTGAAGACTCCACCCGCCTCGGACCTGATCCGTAAGGCGCTGGGCATCGAGAAGGGCAGCCCGACGCAGAAGCGGGAGAAGGTGGGCATGTTGAGCCTGGCGCAAGTGAAGCAGATCGCCGAGGCCAAGATGAAGGACCTCAACGCGAACGACATTGATGCCGCGATGCGAATGGTGGAGGGCACTGCGCGCAGCATGGGCGTGGAGGTGGGCAGCTAAGTGGCGACTGCGAGATCTGAAAAAAGGGCTGGAAAGATGGGAACGTTCACCGTCGCTTTGGAGTTTGGCACGCCAGACAGGAGCCGGTTCGAGCCAGTCAGGGCCGTGGCCGATTCGGGTGCTCTGTTTTCGTGGCTACCGCGGAACACGCTAGAGAATCTCGGACATGCACCTGCACTGCGGCGCACGTTCGTCCTTGCAGACGGCCGCGAGGACGAGCGTGACGTAGCGGAAGTGCCCGTTCGCTATGCGGGCGAAACGCTGAGCACCCTTTGCGTGTTCGGCGAGGAAGAAACGCCGCCAATTCTTGGCGCGCTCACAATGGAGCAATTTCTGGTAGCACCTGATCCTGTGCATCGCCGGCTCATTCCGGTCCGTGGTCTCGCGCTCATGGCTCAGCGCGGCAAGAAATATCGAGCGGCGCTCGAGAAGGTCGATCGCTCACGGACGTACGAACCAAAAGAAGCAGTCTCGCTCGTCAAAGGGACCGCTTACGCGAACTTCGACGAATCGGTCGAATTGCACATTCGGACGGGGCTAGACACTCGCCACGCCGACCAGCAGCTTCGCGGCACTCTCGTCCTGCCGCATGGGCTCGGGAAGGGGCAGCGCGTGCTCGTTTTCGCGGAAGGCGAGGCGGCGAGGATCGCCGAGCAGGGCGGCGCGGACTACGTCGGCGCCGACGACCTCATCAAGCGAATAGAAGGCGGTTGGCTGGAGTTCGAGGTGGCGCTGGGCGTCAAAGAGATGATGGGTAAGGTCGGGCGCCTGGGGCGCGTCCTCGGCCCGCGTGGACTGATGCCCAATCCCCGCACGAACACAGTTGTCGAGCCACAAGACCTGCCCAAGGCCATTCGCGACTCCAAGCAGGGCCGCGTAGAGTTTCGCACCGATCGGACGAACCTCGTCCACGTACCGTTCGGGAAGGTCAGCTTTGCCGAAGAAGCGCTCGTCGAGAACCTGGGCTCGCTGATCGACGCGATCGTGCGCGAAAAGCCGTCCGGCGCGAAGGGGCAGTACATCCGCAGCATGACGATTACGACGACGATGGGCCCGGGTGTAAAGCTGGATATCGCCGCGACCCTTTCCACGACGACGGGTGCGGCCGTATAATCGGCAGGGTCGGACCTGAAAGTCAGGAGCCAGAAGAGCAGACGAGATTACTGCCGTAGACAGCGGGTCTCCGATGGATCGGAGCTAAGACACCAGCCCGCCGAGGCGAGACGACGATAGCGAACCAATCGTAGCGGAGTACCTTCGGGTCTCCATGCGCTGCTTTCGTCCCTTGCCGCGAGGCAAGGGATTTTTCGTTGGACAAGGAGCGCCTATGCCAACACAGAAGAAGATCGACACCGTCGCTGACCTGAAGGAGCGCCTCGAACGGGCGACGCTTCTGGCCAGCGCTGATTATCGCGGGCTGCGTGTGAAGGAGATGGTCGAGATGCGACGGCGGCTGCGAGAGGCGGCGATAGAAGTGAGGGTGGTGAAGAACACGCTCCTGCGCCTCGCCGCGAACGAATCCGGCCAGCCGGACTTGCTCGAGATCATCGAAGGGCCGACAGCGCTCGCGATAAGCTACGGCGATGCGATCGGGGCGGCGAAGGCGCTGTCCGGGTACGCCCAGGGAGCGCCCGCGGGCTTCGCGTTACGGGGCGGCTTCATGGACGGGCGCGTGTTGAGCGCGCAGGACCTCCGCGACCTCGTCCGGGTGCCGCCCAAGCCCGTACTGCTCGCCCAGTTCATGGGCCAAATTCAGTCGCCGCTGGCCGGCTTCATCGGCCTACTTGACGCGCCGCTGCGCGACCTATCGATGCTCGTGCAGTCGCTCCTCGCCGAGCTGCCCGGCCTTATCGAAGCGCGGGCGCGGCAGATGGAGGAGTCGGGAATAGGAACACAGGCGGAAGAAACACCGGCGCTAGAGGCGGAGGAGCCAGCAGCGGAGGAGCCAGCGGCGGAAGAGGCAGGAGCGGAAGAGGCAGCAGCGGAAGAGGCCGCAACGGAGGCGCCCGCGGAGGGTCCGGCGGAGGAGCAAGATGCGGAGGCATCAGCCGAGGAGCCGCCCCCGGCGGAGGAGTCGCCGGCGGAGGTGCCGACAGCAGAGTTGACTTCAGCCGAGGAGCCCGTCGCAGAGGGGACGGGAGCGGAGGAGCCAGCGGCGGAGGAGACGGTAGCCGGGAGCGAGGAAGCGTGAGCTACTACGCGCCGGCGTCTACCGCCCGCAAGATTCGTTCGCGAAGAGGCGTGGTTCCGCGCTCAGCCGTGGACGTCGCTCAGAATGACGGAACGGCACAGCCAAGCGGCAGGCGTGGGGCGTCCAAACTAGCGCCGCAGGCCGGGCGTGTCGGGGTGTCCCCCACTTTTTCTCTCTGCGGGGGACGGGTGGGGCCAAAGAATCGAACTAGGGCAACAACGCATTCGAATAACCAAAGGAGGAGAACAAATGGCAAAAGCCACCAGTAATAAGGTCGATCAGGTGCTCGACATAATCAAGGAGATGACGATCCTCGAGCTGCGCGACCTCAACCAGAAGATCCAGGACGAGTTTGGTATTACTGCGGCTGCGCCCGTCGCGATGGCGGCCGCCCCAGCGGCGGGAGCGGCGGCAGCAGGTGACGGAGCTGCGCCGGCGGCGGCCGAGGAGGAGAAGTCCGAGTTCACGATCGTTCTGAAGGATATTGGCGCGAACAAGATCAACGTCATCAAGGCCGTGCGTGAGGTAACGACGCTTGGACTGAAGGAGGCGAAAGACCTCGTCGAGGCCGCGCCCGCGAACGTCAAAGAAGGCGTTTCCAAGGCCGACGCCGAGGGCATCGTCAAGAAGCTCCAGGAGGCGGGCGCTACCGCCGAAATGCAATAGCATTTACAATAAGCGAGCCGCCTAAACACGAAGCGTGTGTGGCGGCCCGCCATTATGGAATGCTACGCCTGCGACCGGGAGGCGACCCAGCGCTGCTCTCGCTGCGGTAACGCTTATTGTGCTGACCATGGCGGCGATCCAGACGCTCCGGGTGGGCAAGCGCTCTGCGCTGAATGCCTGGACCCTGTAAGCGCGACGCCTTCGGGCACCGTCTTTCGCGCCTCCCTGTTCGCGCTTCTGGGCACCAGCGTGCTGGCTCTCTGGCTTCTCATCCGGCCGCCCGGGCTGCCCGGCGAGTCGTCGAAGGCTCTCGCGCCGCCGCCAACGGCCTCGCCGAACGCCCCGGCTGAAACTGCTCCGGGGACCGCGGCGCCGGGCGCAACAGCGGGAGCCACGCCGGCAGCGGAGGTAACGCCCGCGCCCACGCCTCCACCGGCCGCGCCGCCTCTCCAGTACGTTATGCAGGAAGGCGACACGGTCTCTGGTGTTGCTGCGGCGCACGGAATCAGGTACCTGGACCTGCTGGCGTTCAACGGCCTCTCAGAGGATCAAGCTACGCTTCTGCACCCCGGCGACATAATCCTGATCCCTCAGTAGACGGGCTGCCCGCAGTCCGGGGTATGATGTTCGACATCCGAGCAGAGTCGCTTGACAGCCGATTCGTTTGCTCGCCGTTGAAGGAGGTCGTCATGACGCAACAGGTGGACGCTGCTAAGGTCAAGCAGCAGCAGAAGAAAGACTGGGGCGAAGCGGCCGCTGGCTGGCAGCGCTACGACGAACATATCATGCGCGTTAGCGCCCCCGTGACGGAAATGTTGCTCGAGCTCGCGCAGGTCGCGCCCGGCAAGCGGGTCCTCGATGTCGCCTGCGGGACCGGCGAGCCAGCGTTACCCGCCGCCAAAATGGTTGGCCCCAGCGGCTTCGTACTCGCGACGGACATGGCGCCTGAGATGGTAGAGGTCGCCCGCGACAAGGCGAGCGCGCAGGGTGTGGGGAACGTCGAGTTCCGCCTCGTTGACGGCGAGGAGCTCGGCGTCCCACCCGCCTCCTTCGATGCCGTTACCTGCCGTTGGGGGATGATGTTCATGCCGGAACCGCTCAAGTTCCTCTACCAGGCGCACGAGGCGCTGAAGCCCGGCGGGCGCATTGCCGCCGCCGTTTGGGGGCCGCCCGAACGCAACCCCTTCATCACGCTGCCGATGGCCACCGTTCGCAAGCACGTTGAAGTCCCCGCGCAGGACCCGACCGCGCCGGGCGGCATCTTCTCTCTCGCCGACCGGAGCAAGCTCGAGTTCGTCTTCGAGCGGGCCGGCTTCGGAGACATCCGTGTCGAAGGGTTCGAGCTGCCCATGGCCGTTTGGGACAGCGGTTACGAGTACTGGCAGTTCTGCACGGCGATCATGGGGCCGCTGCGCGCGCTGCTGGAGACGCTTCCAAAGGCACTGCGCGACCAGATCGGCGAGGAAGTCGCGACTGCGGCGGGCGGCGGCGATCAGAACGGTGGCGTATCGCTCGCCGGCTACCCGCTGCTCGCGTCCGCGAGGAAGTAGGCATCGTGCCAATCGCCCACGCCAACGGGATCGATGTCTGGTACGAACGGCTCGGGCCGGACGCCCCTGGGCGCCTACCGCTCGTCCTGACGCACGGCTTTGCGGGGCCGAGCCGGCAGTGGCGGCCGGAGCTTCTTCCCCTTGCCGAAAAGCGGCCGCTGGTGCTGTACGACGCGCGCGGACATGATCGCACGACTGTGC
>VBEI01000095.1 GCA_005882715.1 Chloroflexota bacterium
TTACGCCGCCCAGCGATCCGATCCCGAAGCCGGCGAAAAACGAGACGCCATAGCTCCGGCCAACCGCGCCGGGTGGAGTGTAGTCGGCGATAAGACCCGTAAAGACCGGCTGGTTGGCGAAGTAGAAGAACACGAAAGCCGATGATGCGATCACCAGGAGCGCGCCGCTCAGCATTGCCGTCAGTATGAGTGCAGGCACAGCGGCGGCGGCGATCACCGGAGCGATCCGCTCGAGTCTCATTCCCTGCGATAGCCAGCCGCCCAAGAGCTGCCCAACGGCTCCCATCACGAGAGCGACCGTCACGAAAACTCCGCCGAAGTCTTGGCTCACCATTTCTTCGAGGTGTTTGGGAAGATAAGTGATGACTCCGCGGTAGACGATGCCGCCCACAACGAACGCCCCGTACGTCAATAAAAGAGGCGTGAGCAGACGATTAGTAATGGTTGCTGCTTCTTCCTGGGCGGGCGGTTCGGCAACCGCTTCGGCTGACAGAACCTCGCTGTCGCCGTGCACCGGGAGATGTGCGCGCGAAAGGATGATCGCGAGTAGTGCGGAGAGTCCTGCAATGCAGAAGAAGCCGGCCCGCCAGTCCACCGCTATCGCGAGGCCCAGGGCGATTGCCGGGGCGAGAGCCTGGCCCAAGTTGCCGGCCACACCATGGAAGCCGAGGCCGATCCCCCGCTGGCTCACGCCCTGTGCTACTGCAGAGAGGCCCGCGGGATGATAAAGCCCGATCGTTAAGCCGAGTCCCGCGAGCGTAGCAGCGAGGACCCACGCGTTAGGTGAAAGACCCACAAGAACGGCCATCACGCTCGAACCGGCAAATGCATAGACTAGGACGCGGCGTGATCCCAAACGGTCGGTCAGGAAGCCCGCCGGGATCGCGCTACTGCCGAAGGTCCAGCCGAAGACTGTGGCGAGCGCGCCCATGATCACATCTCGCGTCCCGAAATCGTCCTGGATTCGGGTGAGCAGCACAGCGTAGCTCAGCTCCGTGATGTGGGTTAGAGCGTGGGCCGCCGCGATGAAGGCAATGAGCCTGCGTTCTGTCTGGTTCATCGGTATCGCGATTATACGGGCCGGATTCTTCTCGCGGCGAGGTTTTGGTGAGGCTACGGGCTAGGTGAGGCCTTCGGCCTTCATCGCGCGCAGCGTCGCCCGGAACGCATCAATGGTACGGCTGATATCCTCATCGCTGTGCACGCCGGAGGTGAATCCGCCGTTGCCGCCCATGAGGTCGACGCCGTGGTTTAGCATTCCCCGCTTGAGTCCAGCAGTCAGCACCGCCGGCATGCGTGGCGGCGCGGGCGCGAGGGCCGGCCACTCAATGCCGTCTCCGACTTGCGGACAGTCTTTCCCGAGCAGGATATGGAAGTAGGAGGCCAGCCCATACGCGCGGCCGGGCATCCCGGTCTGTTCAAGCACCGCGTTGAGGTCGTTGACCAGCCGTTCGTTCAGTTGGTCGGCGTGCTGGTGATGATTTCCAGCCGCGACTATCGAGAGCATAGTCGAGCCGGCCGCGGCGGAGAGCGGATTGGCGTTGAAGGTGCCGGGGTGGGCGACCCGCAGGCCGGCGTTCCACACGGGATCGTCCCGGAATTCGAGCATCGCCAGGATGTCCGCCTTGCCGGCGACCGCACCGCCCGGGAGCCCTCCCGCGAGGATCTTGGCAAGCGTAGTGAGATCAGGCGTGACGCCGTATCGGGCCTGTGCTCCACCCGCCGAGACTCGGAAGCCCGTGACGACCTCGTCGAAAATCAGGACCGTTTTATGCCGGCTGGTGACTTCGCGCAGATCTGCGAGGAAGTCTCCACGGACGGGTGCGGTTCCCCATGAGGCACCCGTGGGCTCGAGAATGACCGCGGCGAACTCGCCCTTCGCCAGGACCTCGTCGACGAGCGAGATGTTGTTCTGCGGGATGCTGATCGTATTGCCGAGCGTAGAGGCGGGGACGCCGGCGGACCGCGGAGAATCAGATTCAGCTGCGCGCGTGCCGACCACATAGTCCTGCCAGCCGTGGAAATGATGGTCGAACTTGAGGAGCTTATCGCGGCCTGTATAGGCCCGGGCCAGGCGGACGGCCATCAGAGTCGCTTCCGTGCCGGAGCTTGTGAACCGCACTTCCTCAGCGCTCGGCACAAGCGCCCTCACCCGCTGTCCCCACTCCAATTCCAAGCGGTGGTTCGCCCCGTAATGGGTGCCCTTCGGCGCTTGTTCGATAACCGCCTGTGTGATTTCCGGATGGGCATGGCCGAGGAACAACGCGCCGTGTCCCATGACGTAGTCGATGTACTCATTCGCGTCGACGTCCCACTTGCGGCTGCCCGCCGCGCGGTCAATGAAGATAGGAAACGGAGACGTGTAACGGATATCGTGAGTTACTCCGGAGGGAAATGTCCGGAGCGCCTCCTCGTAGAGCTGCTGGGACCCCGGGTGGAGACGGCGATAATCGTCGGTGATCGTATTGACGGCGGCCATCGGCCTGAGGATAGCAGAGCGCGACGCAGGCAGACTAGCGAGCAGGGCGCCCCGGGGCGACGGCCGGCCCGAACTTTCTTGCCGGAATGGTCAGTAGTCGACTTCTAGTTCACGGAGCGCTGAGAATGTATATTCGAGCGAAAGCTGCTCTTGAAAAGCTGCGAGGTATCGCCCATGCCCGCGGAAGCGCCCGCCGGCTAAGCTGAACCTGTCTAGCAGGCCCAGGCATTCGCGGCAGACAATCCAGCCGGTGCCGCATGCTTCCTCTTCGTTGAGGTAGTCCCAGCGGACCGCGAGTTCTCCCTGGTGACGGCAGTCCATGTCAGGATTACAGACGGAGCCCGCTTGCATTCGATTACATCTCCCGGAGCTCATTTCTCCGGAGATTGGCGGAAATTTGTCCGGAGGATGACTAACAGGGCAACGAAATCTAGCCGTCGTTTTGTTGGTGGAAACGAGGGCGGAAGTAAGGGATAGCCGGGAGTTCTCGCATGGACAGGAGACCGGTCAGCCGGCTACGCGCGATTGCCGGTAAGCAGTTCGCGATAATCGCGGCGGTCGCGGCGTCGCCCTGGATGCCGCCCTCAATTACGGCGCGAATGGGCGGGCTACCATTGATTTCGACGAGGTCATGCGGGTCATGGGCTCCGAGGCTCATCTCGAGGTCCAGCCGCACCACCTCGTTACCCGAAACGAGGCCGCGCGCCGATTGGCGAAGGCCAAGCGAGTAACCTTTTTCCACGACAAAGTACTCGTTCTTGCGGCGTTCCCTGGCAACGACCGGCTCAAGCGTCTCGGTTACATCATCCATCCGCCATCCAAAACTATCGGCAATCATCAGGGCCGATTCACGCAGCCCCACGTGGCCAACAGCGCCGGCGCTTGCAGCCTGCTGGAACCCCGAGACGCTGAGTCCGACGCCCGCCTTGCGCTGGAGCTGTATGCGACGGGTGGTCACGTCCAGAATGCGTTCAATGTGGACCGACTTCACCTGTTGGGAGGCAGTGGCCATCATCATCGGGAGCATATCCATGACGAAGCCAGGGTTGACGCCTGTGCCCAGAACACGCACGCCGGTCTCCTTCGCACGGCGGTCGAGCTTCTGAGCGATCTCCGGGAATCGCACCCAGGGAAAGGCCAATTCTTCGCAACTGCTGATGATGCTCTTCTCCGCAGCCACGATCGACATAAGCTGCGGATAAACCTCAGTGAGAGACGACCCGGTGCAGTGGACCACAACGTCCGCATAGGTGTCCCGGAGTAGCGATTCCGGATCATAGGCGACCGGAATGCCCAGGGTATGGCCAATGCCTGCTGCGTCTCCCAGGTCCTTGCCGGCCTTCGCGGCGCTTGCGTCAATCGCACCGACGATCTCGAATTCGGGGTTGTTCAGGAGGGCGCGGACGACTTCAGCGCCGATGGCCCCCACGCCGTAGTGGATGATGCGGACCTTGTCCTGCTGCACATAGGCCTCCAGATCCCGGAAGGTAGCCGCGAGTTTGGAGAGCCTCTCGTTGGGATCGTTGCTCATACGAGTCTTTGCTGGCCATTATCCTCGAAATACGGAGAATCGGCCAGAGTGGGGTCAAGAAGCATGATAGGCAGCGAAGAAGTCCAGAAGCAGCCGGTTGAAGACATCCGGTTGCTCGAAATACACCGAATGCCCTGCTCCGGAGACGACCGTCATGCGCGCGTTTGGTATGAGCGTCTGAGCGACGGCCATGAGTGAGACCGGCATGACTTCATCATCTTCACCACCGATGAACAGCACGGGAGTGGGCAGGGTGGCGAGTGCTTCTCGTGTTATTCCGGTCTCGGGTGTGCGTTCGAGCGCCCTCAGACGCTGGACTTGCGTCTCCGTCTGAAGCCGGTTCGGCCCCTGTTCGTTGAGCATCCTGATCTGCTTGTAGAGGAACGCCCGTTCCTTGTGCGCGGCCGCGAAGCCTCGCCCGAGTGCTCGCTTGACTCCATCCTCTCGACGCCGCTCCCAGACTGACTGTACGAGCCGGCGGAGCTCATCGTTTGAGGCCAGCCAGACTTCGCGTCGCATACCGGCGAAAGTGTTGGCCATCACCAGGCCGCGGACACGGTCGGGATTGCGGACAGCAAAGCCGAGGCAACTGAGCCCACCCATCGATTGGGCGACAAGGAATGGTTTCTCCAGGCGAAGGTGATCGACAAAGCTCGTCAGGTCCTCAATGAAAGCGGCCGGGCCGGTGTCATCGATATCCAGCGAAAGACCCCAGCCGCGATGATCGAATGTGATACAGCGGTAATGCCGTGAGAGGACTGGCACCTGCTGCCACCAGCTCACGTGGTTTCCCCCCGCGCCGTGGGCAAAGACGATCGGGATGCCCGAGCCGTATTCTTCGTAGTAAAGTTGGATGCCGTTTATCTCCGCAGTTGGCATGTGAGCCTCTTAGCGCGTCACGACTGAGGCATTAAGCACGTCTGTGGATAAGTTATACGCAAAGGTCATAGCCTTTATCCTCACCTTTGACGTAAGATGATACCGGATGGCACGCGCCACGACACAACCGGCGAGAAGGCCGCGAGGCCTATTCGGAACACGCTCGCCGATTTCCGACTCTGAAGACAACCAATCATCGACGCCCGGCGCAACTTCGAAAAGTACGGAGACTGGGCCGTCCGCGCCGCGGCGATGGAGGAGAAGGGGAGATGCCCGGCGGCCGGATACCGAACCCCGGGCAGGCGCAGGCCAGGGGCAGCCGGTCTCTCCGAAGGCTGAAGGCGAAGACGCCGCCACCAAGACGAAACGCCGACGTGGCAGCCGGGGCGGTCGCCGACATCGCCGTACGACGGAAGCCGGAGCTAACGCGTCGGGACAAACCGCAGTCGCGACAGATCAGACCGCGCCGCCACCGCGTCGCTCCCGCCAGCCGCGGCCGAAGAAAGCGCTCACGGATTCGAGGCAACCGGCTGAGGAGAGGCAACCGCAGCCGCCTCTGGCCAAGGCTCGTGCCCGCATTCCTGTAACGGGGGCGCCCACCGAGCACGTCCCCGAGCCGTTCGCGCATAACGCCGAGTATGAGTTTGCGCGCATTCTTGACTTCTATGGCATCGACTGGCAGTACGAGCCCCGTTCCTTTCCGTTGCGTTGGGAACGCGGTCATGTCACGGAGGCATTTACGCCGGACTTTTATCTCCCCGACCTGAGTCTCTACGTTGAGCTTACCACCCTCAAGTCCAGTCTCACCGCAGAGAAGAACCGCAAGATGCGTCTTCTGAAGGAGCTGTATCCGGAAGTCAACGTGATAATGCTCAAAAAGCGGGACTACCTTCGTCTTGTCGCCAAGTACGGCTACGGGCCGCTTTCGCCGGGCCAGGTCCCTGACATCGACCGCGTGCTGATAACGGCCAGCAAGATACAGCAGCGAGTTGGTCAGTTAGGGGCGCAAATAAGCCGCGACTACGCGGGCAAGGAGCCCGTACTGATAGGCGTATTGCGCGGCGTCATATGCTTCATTTCGGATCTGATGCGCCACATATCAGTGCCGTCAGCGGTCGATCTCATGGCGATCTCTTCGTATGAAGGGAATGGCGCGGGCGCTGTCCGCATCCTGAAAGACATTGACGAGAATATTAAGGGCCGGGACGTAATCCTCGTTGAGGATATAGTCGACACGGGCATGACACTGAACCATGTCATCGATTACCTGCAGACGAAGCGCCCGGCCTCGATCCGCGTCTGCACGCTGCTCGACAAACGCGCTCGCCGCATCGTGAATGTTCCCCTGGACTATGTGGCGTTCGAAATACCAGACGAGTTTGTCGTCGGCTACGGGCTAGATTTCGACCAGCGATTCCGTAACCTGCCATTCATAGCGGTCCTGAAACACGAACTGCTGCCCTGACTGATCGCGCCCAGCAAGGCGCGTGGCGACGGTGGCGAGCGCATGATGTGGATTTGTGGAGAATCCCGATGTTCCCCGTGTCTGCGGCGCTTTTGAGAGTTCTCGCGAGAGATTGAGTCTTGACTATGGCTCAAGCGCTCTGGGCGGACCCTGGTTGCCGTAATGCTGTTGACAGGGCTGTGCGCTTGTGTCAGGATAACGATGCTTCCCGGGCGATCCAGAAGCGGATCAGGAAAGAACGGACTCGCTGGAGCGGAAGGGCGACCCGAAGCCCCTGGCGAGACCCGGATTCCGGAGACGACAACGGAACGCTCGGGAGCGTTTTTGTTACCCGTCATCTGTCAGCCTTCTGCTCTTCGGACGGTATTACCAGCTTCGTGGTGAGCTTCGCCTCGATGTCTGAGGCGAGCGAGAGGTCGCGGTCGGTGAGCGCTCCGGCGCTGTGCGTGATGATGCGAAGCGTCACCTTGTTGTAGTTGATCGTGATGTCCGGATGGTGGCCCGCCGATTCGGCGAGATAGGCGACGCTGTTGACGAAGGCGATCGCCCGCAGGAACGTTCGGAAAGTGAACTGCTTGCGTAGCCGCCCGTCGCGCAGCTCCCAGCCGTTCAGGTTTGTCAGTCCGTCCTGTATTTCGCCGTCCGATAATCTCGTCGGTTCAGTCATTGCGAACCTCCGGCCACAAGATAGCACGCACCTCCGACGCCGACGATAATGGGCGGACAGAAGGAGGCGAATTCGTGGCGATCTATGACGCGTCCATTCCGCTCCGAACTGGCATGCCTACCTATGCCGGGGAGCCTGGGCCCCGACTCGATTACCTGAAGCAGATTGCACGCGGGGACTCCGCGAACGTGACTGCCCTCTCCCTTGGCTCGCACACAGGGACGCACGTCGACGCCCCGCATCACTTCCTCGACGGTCGCTCGACGGTCGAGGCTATGCCGATCGAGGCGCTCGTCGGCCCGGTGCAGGTCATCGAGCTCGCCGAGCGGCGCCACATCACCGCCGTGGACCTCGAGTCCGCTGCAATGCCTTCCGAGGCAACACGCCTTCTCCTGAAGACGCCGAACAGCCGATTCTGGAACGACGACGAGTTCCATACCGACTTTGTGGGATTGACCGGCGATGCAGCTCGCTGGCTCGTTGAGCGCGGTTTCGTCCTGGTCGGTATCGATTACCTGTCGATTGAGCAGTTCCGCTCGCCGACTCACGAGGTCCATAAGACGTTGCTTGATGCCGGGATAATCATTGTTGAGGGACTCGATTTAAGGAACGTGCCGGCGGGCGCCTATATGATGGCCTGCGCGCCACTCAAGGTGGTTGGCGCGGAAGGGGCTCCGGCGCGCGTTTTCCTCTGGGACCGAGCCCCATAGCCGAGGAGCGTCGGTACCCTAGAGCCTCAACTCCGCTCGCGCTCGAAGCCCGGCCAGCGGAACAACTTTGGCAACTCTCGCGAAGCTTCGTTCTCCTCAGTGGCCGATAACCTCAGCGCGATCAACCGGCAGCCGTGCGGCGGCAACTCAAAGGGCAGGCAGCCTTCTCGAACGCCAAGATAGTCGTGGCTCCAGGCATCGAATACCTCGAACCGACCGGCTGGTAGCGGCGCTTCTATCCTCGCGATCGCGTCACCCCAGTTGAAGACCGCAAGCATGCGATGCGAGCCGCAGTCCAGCTCAAGCAGCCGTGAGACATCTGACTCGAACAAATCGATCGGTCGCGCCGCCTTCCCGCTCGGCGGCAGGAGCATCGACAGCCACTGCCGCCTCTCGTCCGACAGCCGCGCGAGGTCATCACTGTCCGCCACCATCCCGCCGGACATGGCGATTACAGTGGCCAGCGTGCGGACCTCGTCCTCAGTGAGTGCGGTCTCCTCAGAGCGAACCAGCAGGCAGTCTGGGTCATTCTGCCAAAGCCGCCCGTGCATCCACCAGCGCGTCATCGTATTGCGGATCGCATTCAGCGCCGACGGTTCGCTCATCCGCTTGCGCTGTGGATCATCCGACCGCCCCCGTGGCTTCCAGAAGGGCGCGATGTCGGGCGAAATCCGCGCCCCGTTCACAAGTCCCACGCTCGCCCCCATCGGGTTCCCGCAACCGAGCACAAACCGCTCACCCACTGCCTCCCGGATTGCCTCGAGCCCGCGCCGGTAGGCCTGCGCCCGGGTCACTTCCGCGTCGCACCGCATCCCATCCACGGCGCCGGCGTAAATGAAGTCGATCTTCACATAGTCGAAGCCCCATCCCTCGCACACAGTGCGAACGACGAACTTCAGCCATTCGATCACCTCCGGCCGCGTCAGATCGAGTGCGTAGCAGTCCTGCCCCCAGTTCTGCATCGCGATGAACGGCTTCCCGGGCTTGTACTGGACCGCCCATTCAGGATGCTCCTTCCACAATCGCGATTTCTTACCAATCAGAAACGGCGCGAGCCACAGCCCCGCCTTGAACCCAGCTTCGTGTATCCGCTCCACGAGCCACCTCAGCCCATGCGGAAACTTGCCGTTTACGCCGAGCCAGTCGCCGATGTCAGCCTGCCAGCCGTCGTCGATCTGTACGTACTCAACCGCCAGCGCGTATCGCCCTTTACGGCTAAGCTCCTCGAGGTTCGCCAGCACCGCTTCCTCGCTCACTCCTTGCCAATACTGGTACCAGGAGCACCACCCCGTCGCGATATCGGCGCTCGGTCGCCCGTGCATCGCCCGTCCGAGCGCGTCGCCGTAGCGCTCCATTGCCTCGAGCGGCGCCCGCGTCGGCTCGATCAGCAGCCGCTCAGACCTCATCTTCCCGCCAGGCGGAACCGTGATCCCGTCTGCATACGACCACGCCGCCAACGTTTGCGCCTCGCGGTCCAGCCAAATCTGCGACATCTGGTCACCCGTCGTCACGAACCCGGCCACGATGCTCCGCCTGCACTCGGGCGAAAAGACCGCAGTCATTAGATCCGAGACGAACCGCCCCGCCCTCGCCTCCGGCTGCGTGCTCGGCGCGATCACCGATGGCGCCATTGGCACATCCTCGCCCGAGCACTCGAGCAGCAGCGTCGGCGACCAGCTCTGCCATCCCTGCTTGTAGAAGCGCCAGGTCTCGCCCGATGAGGCGAGATTCAGGCGCGCGCCCTGAAGCACGTCGAAGCGGGCGACCCTTGCCGGCTCCGGAGTCTCGTTGTGTAGATCGCCATCAATCACGACGCTGGGCGCAGCGTCGTACAGCGTCACCGTTACGCTCAGGCTTAAGCCATTGCGGATGTCCACTTCAGCCGTCATGCCTAATCCACCCCCAAGTGCATCGTCCACGGGCTGGTTCGCACTCACCAGGCGCATGCTCAGTCCCCGACTTGACAGGGGGCTACCATCGGTGAGAACGACACCAAACGCCGCATCCGATACAACCCTGTCGCCGTCACCGTCACGCACATCGAATACACCGTTTTCCGCATCCAGGCGAACGGCAATAAGGCCGTTCGACAGTTCGAACGCCTCAAGCACGGGAAACCCTGAGCCCGTCGACCGCATGGCACACGAACATCTCTGCGGCCAGCCCTGTCTTCGCCCGGTAGGGTTCGACAACGCCTGCCTCGAAGCGCGCCACCGCGTCACGCGCGACTAGGTTCACCGTGCACCCCCCGAACCCCGCCCCCGTCAGTCGCGCCCCGATTAACCCTTCCGCCCGCGACGCCAGCTCCACCAGCAGGTCCAACTCGGGCGTCGACACCTCGAAGTCGTCCCGCAGACTCGCGTGCGATTGGTACATGAGTTCGCCGAGGCGGGCCACGTTACTCGAACGCAGCGCGTCCACTGCCTCGAGCACGCGCTGGTTCTCGAAAATCACATGCCGCGCCCGCCGCTTCAACGGCTCCGGCAGTCGTTCGATATCGCTGACCGCCGCATTTCGCAGCGACTCGACGCCAAGCGCTGGGGCTGCCGCCGCGCATTCCTGGCGTCGCTGGTTGTATGCCGTTTCCCCAAGCGGCCGTCGCATCTTAGAGTCCACGACGATGATGGCAACATCGCCGGGCAACGGGACGTAGTCCAGCTCCAGCGACCGGCAGTCGATGAGCAATGCGTGACCGGCACGTGACCAGGCAGCGGCCAGCTGGTCCATCATGCCGCTCTGCACGCCGACGAACTGGTTCTCGGCCTTCTGGCACACCAATGCCAATCGCCCCGGATCCATCTCAATCCCTGACGCTGCACAGAAAGCTCCCGCCACGGCGACCTCCAGTGCGGCCGACGACGACAGCCCCGATTCAAGCGGCACATCGCCCGCGATTGCGAGATCAACGCCGCGAAGCTCGTATCCCGCGTCCAGTAGCGCCCACGCCACACCTCGCACGTAATCTCGCCATTCCCGCCGCCCCGTGCGCCGCGGTGCAGCGACTCCCCACTCGTCGCGCGCGTCGAACTCCGCCGAGAAAACGCGCACGGTGTTCCCTTCAGCAAGCGCCGCAGCGGCCGCGATGGTGCGGTTGATGGCGACAGGCAGCACGAACCCATCATTGTAATCGGTGTGCTCGCCGATCAGGTTCACGCGTCCGGGCGCTTCGGCGACTAAGGCAGGCTCCCGGCCGAACCGCTGCCGAAAAACGTGCTCGATGGACTGGACTTCTGCCTGCATTAGAAGCGTCGGGTTGTGTCTCGTTTGCGGGTTGACGGGCCAGTGCATATCATATGACTCCCATGCCCGAGAGCGCCCTCGACGGACTGACCATTATCGAATACAACCGGACGGGGGGCGCAGCTTACGCCACGAAGCTGATGGCCGATCTCGGCGCGGAGGTCATCAAGGTCGAGCCGCTGACCGGCGATCCGGACCGATGCCTGGGCCCCTTTCCAGGCGGCGAGCCCCATCCGGAGAAGAGCGGGACGTTTCTCTACCTCAACTGCAATAAGCAAAGCGTGATGCTCGACATAACCAACCACACCGGCCGGCAGGTGCTCGACAGCCTATTGCGGGACGCCGACGTTTTCATCCATGACATTCCGCCGGCCGAAGCAGAGGCTCTTGGGCTCAGCGACAAGCAGGTGCGAGCCGGGAAGGACAGGCTCGTCACGACGTTCATCTCGCCTTTCGGCGAAAGCGGCCCGCACCGAGACTGGAAGGCGTATGACTTGACCACTCTCAGCGCCGGGGGTTGGACATGGCTGAACGGCTGGCCCGGTCACCCGGAGATGCCGCCGCTTCGCCCGTTCGGCAGGCAGAGCGCATACCAGGCGGGCGTAAACGCTGCCCTGGCAACAATGGGCGCCCTGCTCGCCAGGCTTCGGACCGGCCGGGGCCAGCATGTCGAGGTCTCGGCGCAAGAATGCATCACCGCAATCCTCGAGATGACCTTCGCCTTCTGGCCGTATATGAACGCGCCGACGGCCCGCTGGGGCCAGCGCCCGATACACCCCATCGACTTCTTCCAATGCAAGGACGGCGGCTGGATCTTCGTCCTCTGCGTCGAGGAGCACCAGTGGCAGCGCCTGGTGGAGTTGATGGAGACGCCCGAGTGGACGCAGTGGGAGGTTGCTGCCAACCGGTTCGTCCGCGCCTCCAACTGGGATGCCCTGCGGCCGTTTATGGAGGAGTGGGTGAGCCAGTGGACGACCGATGACCTCTACAAGGCCGCTCAGGCGAAGCGTATTCCTTTCGCGCCGGCCTCGACCCTGAGCCAGCTACTGGACTCGGAGCACCTGAAGGCGCGTGGCTTCTTCGTGGAGATCGCTTACCCTCAAGCCGGAACAATCAAGCAGCCAGGCGCCCCGTTCAAGATGAGCGAGACTCCCTGGGAGATCCGGACGCCCGCGCCGACGCTCGGCCAGCACAACGAGACGATTCTCGGCGAGCGCCTCGGCCTTTCCGGCGACGAGATCAAGTCGCTGAATGGAGCGAGAGTCGGATAATGCCGGGCCCGCTCGAAGGCATCCGCGTCGCGGACTTCACCTGGGTCTGGGCCGGACCGACTTGCACGATGCAGCTCGCCCACATGGGGGCCGAGGTCATTCGAATGGAGTCGATGCGCCGGGTCTGCACACTTCGTATGCTGCCGCCGTGGCCGGACGGCCAGCCGGGAGTGAACCGCTCGGGTTACTTCAACCAGTACAACCAGGGGAAGCGCAGCATTCAGCTCGACATCTCGAAGCCGGAGGGAGCGGAGATGGCGAAGCAGATCGTGGCGATGAGCGACGTCGCTGTCGAGAACTTCGCTTCTAACGTCATCGACCGGCTCGGCCTTGGCTACGAGGAGCTTTGCAAGGTCAAGCCTGACCTCATCATGATCAGTATGTCGGGCTACGGGCGCGGCGGGCCGGAAAGCGGCTACGTTTCTTACGGACCGGCGCAGGTGCCGTTGTCGGGAATGTCCCAGCTCACGGGCTACTCGGGCTGGCAGCCGATGCACGTCGGCATGTCCTACGGCGACCCGAACGCCGGCCTGCACGCGGCGTTTGCCGTGCTCTCGGCCCTCTTCTATCGGGCGCGCACCGGCAAGGGGCAGTACATCGATATGTCTCAGCAGGAGTCAACAATGGCGGTACTCGGGGAAGGCTTCATGGAGTACGGAATGAACGGCGCTCAGCCGCCGCGCAGCGGCAACCGAGTGGCGCATATGGCCCCGCACGGCGTCTTCATGTGCGCCGGCGAAGACCGCTGGTTGTCCATCGCCTGCGCGACCGACGACGAATGGCGAGCGCTTTGCGGGGTCATGGAGCGGCCCGATCTCGCCGGCGACGCGCGCTTCCGAACGCTCGCGGACCGAAAGGCGAACGAAGACGATCTTGAAACCGAGATCATGTCGTGGACGCTCACGCAAGAGCCGTTCGAGGCCAGCGAACGCCTCCAGGCTGCGGGCGTCGCCGCCTCGCCGCCGTTCATGAACCGCGAGCTGGCCGAAGACCCTCACCTCAGCGAACGTGGCTTCTTCGTGGAGAAGGAGCACCCGGAGGTCGGCGTCCGCCAGCATGCCGGCATCCCCTGGCGAATGTCTGAAACACCGTGCGAGGTATGGCGCGCGGCGCCTATTATGGGCCAGGACAACGACTACGTTTTCGGCGAGCTGCTCGGCCTATCGAGTGGGCAGATTGAAGACCTGAAGGCGCGACAGGTCGTTTACTAGGCAGCCGACGTACGCCGATGCTAGAGACCATCACGGCGGCGGCTTCTGACGGGGTCAAAGTCGCTGCACACGTCAAGGGGTCGGGACCACCGTTGCTGGTTCTGCATGGCGGCCCGATGAACGACCATCGTACGTTCGGCGACTACCTGGATCCCATCGGGGAATATCGCACGCTGTACTTGTTGGACCAACGCGGGTGCGGTGCTTCGGATGACGCACCTGAAGACGCCTACACGCTCGCAAGGCTCGCTCGGGATGTCGAGGATACTCGGGCTGCGCTTAACCATGACAGGATCGACCTTCTCGGGCATTCCTACGGCGGTCTCATAGCTCTTCGCTATGCCCTGCGCTGGCCCGACCGCGTGCAGACGTTAATCATCGTTGGGTGTCCCGCTCGAGGCCGGAACGGCGTCCTCGTCTCACCGAGTGCGTGGTCTATTTGGGCCATGCAAATCACCGCGAGCTTGCGGCAAGATACCGACTGGACTGAATTTGCCCTTAAGCACGATGTTGGAAACCGTGACAAAGTGGAGGAAGTACGTACGAGCTTGTCGGTGCCTAAGCGCTTTGATCCGAAGCGTTCCAGGCCACTTATGCGGGCGGCGTTTCGCACAATCGATGTTTCTCCGCTCGCCACACGGGTGCGCACGGTCGCGATCTTCGGGAAGCAAGACCGTCGCTTCGTCTGGGATGCTCCTTACCTTCGCGCTAAGGGCTTCCGTGTCTATCTCGTCGATAAATGCGGTCACTTCCCATACATCGAGCAGGCCGAGCGCTTCCACGCGATCGTGAAGGAGACGCTGTCCCAGCAAGTGCCCGCGCCTGCCTGATTCGGCAGGTCGCGGCCAGGACATGATCGAAGCTGCGATCGCGTCGGGGAAGCGGGCGAGAATCCCCGTTATCTACATTGACCGCGGAGCTTAGCCGGTGCTAAGTTCCGTCGTGGAGGGAAAGCCGGACGTGACATCTTCGCCACGCACTACCCATCTGCGCGCCGCCAAGCGGACCCGTCGCGGTCCGCACACACGGCAGCAGATCCTGGACGCGTCGCTGCGCCTCTTTTCGGAGCGGGGTTTCGCCCGGACGACCGTGCGCGATATCGCACGGCAGGCGGGAATCACGGATGCGGCGATCTACTATCATTTCGATTCCAAGCAAGAGCTCCTGGAGGCGCTGGTCGAAGAGCGCGGTTTCTTGAGCAGCCTGCAGAACCTGGCGCGGCTTCAGGCGGACGCCCCGCTCAAAGAGACTCTTCATTGGACCGCCCGCGGCGCCATCAACATCATGGACCAGAACCGGGACTTTCTACGATTGATCATCATGGAAGGTCTGGGCGGTGATGAGGCGGCGCTGGAGCAATACGGCCGGCTGCTCGGCCTCTGGGAAGATGCCTTGACCTCGGTCCTGCGCCGCTACGAAGACAAGGGCGAGCTTCCGCAGAATTCCGCCGCGACCGTGGCGCGGCACATCATCTACACGATACTGATGACCTTTCAAGAGAGCCTCCTGGGCCGCCATGTATCGCCGGGCGCACAGGCTGAAGACAGGCGGGCCGCGCTTAGCGAATTTGTGACGCCGGCGCTCGACCACATACTCCAGGGCCTCGCCCAGAACTCGTGACAAATTCCCGAAGTCATCGCAAACGCACGGTCTGGTGACTTCGCTAAACATCGGCCTGATCGGTTGTGGCTTCATCGGCCGCTTCCATTCGATCGCCATCCGGTACTTGATGAAGCAGGGGCTCGTCGATGCCCACTACGTGGCGGTGTGCGATCTTGACGAAGCGCGCGCCCTCTCCTTCGCGGAACGGACGGACGCCGAGTTGGTCGCAACGAACGCGAAGGAACTCATCGACTCGCGTGAGGTAAACGTCGTGTACGTATGTGTGCCGACCGCCGGGCACAAGGAACTCGTCTTGCGCGCGGCGGAACAGGGGAAGCATATCTTCTGCGAGAAACCGCTGGCGACGAATCTCGCCGACGTCGAAGAGATGGTGGCCGCGGCTGAGGCGGCGGGCGTCAAGGCCGGCGTCGGGCTGATCCTCCGCCACTCGCCGATATTGACCGTCCTGAAGTCGCTAACCGAAGACCCGACGCTCGGCCGCCTGATGATTGCCGTTTTCCGCGATGACCAGTTCTTCCCAGTACAGGGACATTATGCGAGCGACTGGCGAAAGGACCGGTCGCTATCGGGATCGGGGACGCTGCTCGAACATTCGATCCATGACGTGGACGTCCTCCACTGGTTCGCGGGGGATATTGGAAGCGTGAGGGGAAGCATCGAGAATTTCGCCGGTCATGACGGCGTCGAGGACCTGGCAGCGGCTCACATCGAGTTTACGAGCGGAGCGCGCGCCGAATTGGTCTCGATCTGGCACAATGTGCTTCGCCGGCCGTCTTCGCGCCGCCTGGAGCTGTTTTTCGAGAACGCTTACTTTCACATCGAGAACGACTTCAGCGGGCCGATTAGCTTTCAGAAGCACAATGAGGAGCCGGTCATCATGAGCGAAGACCAAGTGACCCAACGCTACCTGGAATTGATCGGCCTTCCGGCGGAACCTTTTGCAGGCGTCTTGCGCTTCTCCCTGGAAGACTATCTGTTCCTCAACGCGGTCGCGCGAGGTGACGACCCATCTCCGGACTTCCGGGTTGCGCTCGAGGCGCATCGGGCTGTGGATGCGATCTACACCTCGGCGAGCGCGGGTGGCCAGACCGTACCGCTGTCGTAGGAAATACAGTGCGCGCTCGCTGCTGGCCGCAGCGGCCACTCTGTCCCAGAGACATTAGTCAAATCTTCACCGAAATGCGCTAACTCGAGTTGATTGGCGGCGTCTATTCATTAGGAGGCAGTATACGAGGAAGGAAGCGAAATCATGAAAGCGGCTAATGTACTTACAGGGACGCGATTGCCCGACGAATCAGGCCAGGCGCTGGCCGAGTACAGCCTCATCCTGACGTTTATCGTTGCCGTCTGCGTGCTCGCCGCCACGCTGCTTGGTGTCGCGATAGCGTCCGGCTTCGGAAACATCTTGCCGGCTTTCTGACGCCTTCCGCCAAAGCTTTGAGCCGTACCGCCGGGAGGATGGGCCCGGCTTATCGCGATATGGGAGACCCTTGTCCCTCAGCGAGATAAGACCCCCACTCCTCGCCACGGCTCCAGTCGAGCATGATCACTTCGATCTCTTCTCCCGGTTCGACTACGTCGATTTCGGCCGGGATAAGAGTAAGGGCGTTGGCGCGCATCATCGAGGTCAGAATTCCCGAACCCTGCGCGCCGGTTAGTGACGCATAGTGCTTGCCGTCGCGCTCGGTCACGATGCAGCGCGCCAGAAATACGCGAGGGTCATTGCGATTGACGATCCGCTCCTGTGCGATCGCGCGGACGAGGGGCCGGCGCCAGTCGCGCTTGCCCATCATTTTCAGGATCGCCGGCCGCCCGAAGATCTCGAACGCCACCATTGCGCTGACGGGATTGCCCGGCAGGCCGATGTGCGGTATGCGCCGGGCGTCTTTTTGGAAGCAGCCGAATGCCAGCGGTTTGCCGGGCTTCATTGCCACGGTCCAGAAATCAATCTCGCCCTCGCGAGTGAGGACGTCCTTCACGATGTCGTAATCGCCTCTAGAAACGCCGGCGGACGTAATCAGCAGGTCCGCTGCCAAACCTTCGTGGATCTTCGCGGCAAGCTCTTCTACGGTATCCCTTGCAATGCCGAGCATCATCGGCCTACCGCCGTAGCGGTGCACAAGAGCGGAGACGCTGTGCGCATTACTGTCGTAGATGCGAGCGCCGGACCGGGGCTGGCCGGGCTCGAGGAGCTCATCGCCCGTCGATAAGACGGCGACTACAGGCCGCCTGAAAACGTTCACGGCCGCTGTCCCGACTGAAGCGATGACGCCTATTTCCGAGGGCCGCAGCACAGTGCCTTTCGAGACAACGACCTGACCCGCTCGGAGGTCCTCTCCCGCCCGGCGAATATTGGCTCCGGGCTGGGCGGCCTTAAGGACCTTCACGTCAGCAGTTAGCTGGCGCGCACCCGACGGAGCGGTCTCGAACGGTTCGTCCGTTTCCTCGAAAGGGACAATGGCGTCGGCGCCTCCTGGCACCGGGGCGCCGGTCATGATACGCACCGCCGTTCCCGGCACAATGCCACCATCAAAGGTGTAGCCTGCGGCAACTTCGCCGATGACGCGGAGCTGCACCGGGGCTTCTGCGCTGGCGCCCGTCGTGTCCGCAGCGCGGACCGCGTAGCCGTCCATGGCGGTATTGTCCAAAGGCGGAATGTCGAACGACGAGCTCACGTCCTCAGCTAGCACCTGACCCAGGGCATCTACCAACGGCTTCTTTTCCGCGGAGAGGACGTCTACGTAGCTGAGAATGCGGCTGAGGGCTTCTTCAATGGATATCATGGAGAGTAGATAGAACTTCGCTGGTTTCAATTCCCTGGTTATCTAGCCGAGCCGCACCACCAGACAGGTGGTCGTACGCTGCACGCCGTCCACTCGCTGGATGCCATCCGTGATCGCCCGCCCCATCTTGTCGAGATCGTCGGACTCGAGCAAAGCGATTACGTCGTATGGTCCGGTGACAGCGTCAACCGCGACGACGGTCGCCTCCGACAGCTCAAGCCTCTTTACCCCCTCTCCGACGGCATTTGCCTTGCCCACAGCCGATTCGATTAAGACGTAAGCCCGCATTTTCGAAATCCTCCTCTATCGATGCACTCTCGATTTTGCGCTGCAAATCATATCGCGAGGGAGAGGCCTGTCAAGCACGCAGACCAGCTGGCTCGCGTTGCCCGCGATTTCCTGTGCCGCCTATAATATGCCACGCCAAACGGCCCTCCGGTCCCTATCGAAGAAGATGACGTCCGTGTCAGACCCTATCTCCGAAATCGAAGACGCTGCTATGCGAGAGCTAGCCGTGATAAGTGATGCTACCCAACTCGAGGCGTGGCGTCTGTCTTATCTTGGTCGGAAAGGGAAACTGACGCGGATCCTAAGAGGGCTCGCGGACCTGCCGCTCGAGCAGCGACGCAGCCTAGGGGCTGAGGCGAACCGAATCAAATTGCGTCTTGAAACCGCTCACCGAGAGAAACTTGCTCGATTCGAACAAGACCGCGTCGCTCAAGTAACGGAAGGCGAGCGGCTCGATGTGACGTTGCCGGGACCACCTCTGCCACGGGGCGGCCTCCACCCAATCACCCGAACTCTGCAAGATGTTCTGCGCGTGTTTGAGAGCATGGGGTTCCAGGTGGCAGAAGGGCCCGAGATCGAGTGGGACTATTACAATTTCGAGGCCCTCCGCATCCCGGCCGACCACCCCGCCCGCGACATGTGGGACACCTTGTGGATCGATTGCGAGCGTGAGGGCAGGCGTTCCATGCTGCTGCGGACGCATACGTCGCCGAACCAGATCCGCATCATGGAACGCACTCAGCCGCCCATTCGCGTCGTGGTCCCGGGGAAGTGTTATCGCTTCGAGGCAACGGACCCGACGCACGAATGGATGATGACCCAGGTGGAAGGCCTGGCAATTGATGACGGCATAAGCATGGCCGATTTGAAAGGTACACTGGCAGAATTCGCGCGTCGCATCTTCGGAGAAGAGCGCAAGGTGGCTTTTCGCTGCGACTACTTCCCGTTCGTCGAGCCCGGAATGGAGTTGCGTATCGATTGTTTCATCTGCCGGGGCGCGGGTTGCCGCACCTGCGGCCGGACCGGCTGGATCGAGATATTGGGCGCCGGCATGGTGCATCCTGAGATCATCGCCAACGCGGGCTATGATCCGGACCGCTACACCGGATTCGCTTTCGGCCTGGGGATCGAGCGCATCGCCCTGCTTCGCCATGGCGTGGACGACATCCGGCACTTCTACGCGAACGACTTGCGTTTCCTGCAGCAGTTCTGACGCTTCCTTTATGCGAATACCGCTTCGCTGGCTGGCCGATTACGTTGACCTCATGCTCCCGACCGAAGAGCTTGCTCGTCGCCTCACGACGGCAGGCGTAGAGGTGGGCGCGATCATCTCCTCTGCGGGCGACTGGGCGGGTGTCACCGTCGCGGAGGTCGTCGACATAAAGCCACATCCTGACGCGGAGCGGCTTGTCCTGGTCGCGGTTCGCCTGGGAGACGATAGGACGCAGACGGTCGTATGCGGTGCGCCGAATGTCGCCGTCGGCCAGAGGGTGGCATTCGGTCCTGTTGGGACGCGCTATATCAACGGGCATACGGGGGAGCGGACCATACTGAAGAAAGTGAAGATCCGCGGCGTGGAGTCCGCGGGCATGATCATGTCGGAGAAGGAGCTGGGAATATCCGATGAGCATGAAGGGATCCGCGTGCTGCCCGAGGACGCGCCGGTAGGGGAGCCACTTGCGTCTATCCTCGGCGAGACCATCTTCGACCTTGACCTGACCCCCAATCGGCCGGACCTGCTTTCAGTCCTGGGGGTTGCCCGCGAGGTGGCGGCACTCAGCGGCAGCAAAGTGCGCGATCCGTCGATTGTGTACGAGGCGACCGGCGAGCCCATTAGGGGGCGCGCGCAAGTGGACGTGCTGGACCGCGAGCTTTGCCCGCGCTACGTCGCTGCGCTGGTCGAGGGTGTGAAGATCGCCGAGTCACCCGCTTGGATGCAGCAGCGTCTAATCGCGGCGGGCATGCGTCCGATCAACAATGTTGTGGACATAACGAACTACGTCATGCTTGAGATGGGCCAGCCTCTGCACGCATTTGACTTCGCTGGGCTAAAGGACCGGCGAATCGTCGTGAGGCGAGCAAGGCGCGGCGAAAGTCTTCGACTTCTCGACGGAATGGACAGAGAGTTGTCGCCGGAGATGCTGGTCATCGCGGACGGTGACGATGCCGTAGGCGTCGCCGGTGTAATGGGAGGCGCCGAAAGCGAGGTAACGGAGGAGACGAAGACGGTGCTCCTGGAATCGGCTAATTTTAGGGCGACGAGCATCAGACGAACGCGCCAGGCCCTAAAAGTCGAGACGGATGCGTCTAAGCGCTTCGAGAAAGGGCTCAGTGTCCACCTGCCACCCATCGCTGCGGAGCGGGCTGTCAAGCTCATGGTCGAGATTTGCGGAGGACGAGCGGCGCAAGGCCTCATCGATATCACGTCCGGAAAGCCGAAGGACGTCCGCGTCACACTTACGCAAGAGCGCCTGCAGCGCGTGCTCGGGGTCGAGTTGCCATCCGGTGAGGTCCGCCGGGTGCTGGAAGGACTGGGCTTTGGCTGCCGCTGGGTCCCGCCCGACCGCTTCATCGTACGGGTTCCCTATTGGCGGACCGATGTCTCGATCGCCGACGACGTGGTGGAGGAAATCGCGCGCATCGTCGGCTATGACGAGTTGCCAACGACGCGCCTTCGCGGCGAGATCCCCCCCGCGCAGAGGCAGCCGATGCGGGAGCTGCGGGAGAGGGTTCGTCATGCGCTCGCCGCTTCAGGACTGCGCGAAGTCATTACGTACTCTCTCACGGATCTCCCCACGCTTCAGAAGGTACTCCCTCCTGAGGACCTAGCCACATCGCCACCGCTTCGAATCGCCAACCCGATGAGCCGAGAGTTCGAATACGCGCGGACAACGTTGCGCGGCTCAATACTTCAAGCGCTTGCCAAGCATATCCGCGTGTCGGGGGGCCATCTGATCAGTGTGTTCGAGGCCGGGCGCGTTTACCTACGGAGCGACAATGACCTACCTCATGAGATCGAGACTGTTTGTGCCGCCCTTTCCGGGCGCAAGCCCAATCGCTGGGGCCAGCCAACCGGAGAACCGGCAGGCTTCTTCGAAGCGAAGGCTCACCTGGAGCACGTTCTCGCTGGGCTTCGTGTTGCCGCTGAATACCGAGAAGCGGTCGAGCACCCCTATCTTTCAGGCCGCACCGCCGAGGTGGCGATCGATGGCAGGCGCGTGGGTTTGCTCGGAGAGCTGCATCCACGCATCGCTGCTTCGTTCGAAATCAAGCAGGATGTGGCTATGTTCGAGCTGGATCTCGAGGCGCTAATGCCGCACGTGCCTGAGACCGTCCATTATGAACCGGTGTCTCCATATCCATCGGTGGAAGAGGATCTCGCGATAATCCTTGACGAGGACATTCCGGCTGGCCGGGTGATCGGAATGATCGAGGATTCTCATATGGTGCGTTCGGTGTCAATCTTCGACGTATATACCGGCCCGCCGGTTCCAAAGGGGAAGAAGTCTCTAGCGTTCTCGATTTCCTTCCAGTCCGGTGCGAAAACGCTGACTGATGAAGAAGTCGCAGAGGAGCGACGGCGGATAGTCCAGCGGCTGCGGCGAGAACTCGGGGCAGAATTACGAAGCTGAGCTAGCCGGCCAGCGCCGCTTTGGCCGTTTGCGCGATTTTCGCGAACGCGGCCTCGTCGCGAACGGCGAGGTCCGCGAGCACCTTGCGGTCGATCTCGACTTTCGCTTTGCCGAGCCCGTCGATGAGCTTCGAATAGCTGAGGCCGTGGAGCCGGGCGGCGGCGTTGATGCGCGTGATCCAGAGCCTGCGGAACTGGCCCTTGCGGTCGCGCCGATGCTCGTAGGCGTAACGAAGGGCGTGCATGACGGACTCGTTCGCCTGGCGGAAGAGTTTGTGCCGTGAGCCGCGATGGCCCTTCGCCATGCGGATGATTTTCTTGTGGCGCCGTCGCGTGACCGCGCCGCCCTTGACTCTGGACACAGATCTTCTCCTGTCTCTTAAGAATACGGCATAAGCCGGCGCACGCGCCTTGCGGTACCGGGCGACACAGCCATCTTGCGTGAGATGAGTCGAAGCGTCTCGCCGCGCTTCTTTCGCCGGAAGTTGTTGATGTTTATCTTGCGGCGGAGCACCTTGCCGCTACCGGTAAGGTAGAAGCGGCCCTTCGCGCCGGAATGCGTCTTCATCTTGTATTTCGCCACGGTGTTCTCGTCCTTCCGACCTTTGCGTTAGCTGCTGGCCAGCGGTTCGGCGCCGTCTGTGCCCGTTCCGCGGCCGTTGCCATCGGGGGAAGCCGAGTTCTCGCCCGGCTCTTTTCCCTTAAGCGGTTTCTTCACTGTCGGCGTCAGTATAACGCTGAGGAAGCGGCCTTCCATGCCGGGCGGCTTCTCTACCGAAGCAGCTTCGCCGAGGCGAGACAGCGCACGGTCGAGGACCTCCTGACCGACCTCAGGATGTGACATCTCCCGTCCGCGGAACATCACTGACAGCTTGACCTTATCGCCCTCAGCGAGTAGTCGCTCAACCGTGCGGACCTTCAGGTCGATATCGTGCTGCCCCGTACGCGGGCGCAGGCGCACTTCGTGCACCATTGTGCCGCGTTGGTGCTTCCGAGCGTCCCTCTCCTTCTTCGCCTGCTCGTATTTCCACTTCCCGTAGTCGAGCAGTCTACAGACGGGAGGATTGCCGTTGGCGTCCACCTCGACCAGGTCGAGGCCGGCTTCGCGGGCGCGCGTCATTGCGTCCGGGAAAGGGATTACGCCTACGTTCTCACCATTCGCGCCTATGAGACGGACCTCTCTCGTTCGGATCCGTTCATTAATCCGAAGCTCTCGGAGAATAAGTCAGGCCCTCTCGGTCAACGCTTGCGCCACAATTAGCGACATATTAGCACAAGGCTTCTGCCTCATCAATAAAGAGAGACGCGGGATCAGCCTGATCGTTGCGGGCGTCGTTGCCCTCCCGCGCGGCATGATAACCCTCGCATTTCAATACCGGCAGACGCGGGTATTTCGCGTATTTCGGGTCCGTCTCTGACAGGAGGCACAGGTAGAAGCGGCTGCCTCGCGAACTCTGCACGGCGCGGCAGTGCTCACAGGCCTGGCATAGGCCGGCTTCGACAACTGCACCCTTCTCTCGACCTAGACTCGTTGGCTCACCTCTTCCTTCATCCGGGCGATGATCTCTTCCACCGGCCGAGCCTTCAGGTCCTCGCCGCTGCGCAGGCGGACGGCGGCGGCGTTACTCTCGGCTTCGCGGTCACCGACGACGAGCATGTATGGCACCTTTTGTAGTTGCGCGTCGCGGATCTTCGCCTGCATGCGCTCGCTCCTTGCGTCTATCTCGACGCGGAGGTCCGCTGACCGAAGCTCGCCGGCGACCTTCTGCGCGTAATCGATGTGCCTGTCCGCGATAGGTATGACGATTGCCTGCACCGGCGCCAGCCACAGCGGGAACGCGCCGGCATAGTGCTCGAGGAGGACGCCGAAGAAGCGCTCCATGGACCCCAGTAGGGCACGGTGCACCATGTAAGGCCGCCGCTCGCGCCCATCCTCGGCGATGTAAGTGACGTCGAAGCGTTCCGGGAGGTTAAAGTCGAACTGTATCGTCGTGCACTGCCATTCGCGGCCCAGCGTGTCGACCATCTTGACGTCGATCTTCGGCCCGTAGAACACGGCCCCGCCTTCATCAATGTCGTGTGGCAGAGCCTGCTCGTTGATGACGTCACGCAGGACGTTGGTCGCCATTCCCCAGTCTTCAAGCGAGCCCGCGTACTTGCCTGAAGCGTCGCGCGTCGCGAGGTAGACGTGAAACTTCTCGAACCCGAAGGCGCCCAGAAAGAACCTCATGAACTCCACGCAGCGCTCGATCTCCTCCTTGACCTGGTCCGGCCGGCAGAAGATATGCGCGTCGTCCTGGGTGAAGCCGCGGACGCGAAGAAGGCCGTGTAGCACCCCCGAGCGCTCGTAACGGTAGACCGTCCCAAGTTCGGCCAGCCGGATCGGCAATTCCCTGTAACTCCTCAATGAGTTCTTGTACATCTGAATGTGGAACGGGCAGTTCATCGGCTTCACGTAATAGTCCTGGCCGTCGATGTCCATCGGCGAGTACATGTTCTCGCTATAGAAATCCAGGTGGCCGCTTGTCTCCCATAGAGTTGACTTGCCGATGTGGGGCGAATAGACGATGTCGTAACCGCCGCGCAGGTGTTCCTCCCGCCAGAAGTCCTCAATCAAGGTCCGCACGCGGCCGCCCTTCGGATGCCAGTAGACCAGTCCCGGGCCAAACTCCTCGTGGAACGAGAAGAGGTCCAGTTCGCGGCCCAGACGTCGGTGGTCGCGGCGATGGGCCTCTTCGACACGCTCGAGGTATTGTTCCAGCTCTTCCTTCGTGTCGAACAGGGCTCCATAGACCCGCTGGAGCATCGGATTGTGCTCGTCGCCCCGCCAATAGGCGCCGGCAACGCTCATGAGCTTGAATGCCGGGACCTGGCCTGTCCTCTCCACATGCGGTCCCTGACACAAATCCACGAATTCGCCTTGCTGGTAGAGGCCGACTTTCTCGTCCCGAATCTCGTCGATCAGCTCGAGCTTGTAGGGCTGGTCCTGGAAGCGCTCTCGCGCCTCATCCTTCGTGATCAGCGATGGCTCGAAGGGGACGTCCGATTTGATGCGGGTGCGCATCTTCTCTTCGACGACCGGCAGGTCTTCAGTCGTCAATGTGCGCGGCAGCTCGAAGTCGTAATAGAAGCCGGTGTCGATAGGCGGGCCGATGCCTAGACGGGCGTCGGGAAACATCTCGCACACGGCCTCCGCCATGATATGCGCGGCGGAGTGGCGCATCCGTTCCAGGCGCTCTTCCTTGGTCATCTTGTCCAGTCCGAGCACCAACGCTTTGCCATTTCTCATTTGCCTACTCCCTATTCCTCAACTCGGCCGTGCCGGTCCACATGATCCATCCCTCGAAGCCCCAGCCGATCCGGGCAAGGAGGCGGGAGATCGTCATCCCGCTCACCCTATCCTCTCTCCCCGAAACCCAACCTGAAGGGAGCTTGCAAACGAATGAGAAGAACGCCCAACAAAGCTGGAGCCACTGCGAGAAGCGCGCCAACAGAAAGCCAGTTGGCCTCGAGGACATTCTTCGCCAAGAGGAACATGACGACACCTACAATCACAGCCTGAATGTAGTTGGTCACTATGTTTGAGATGCGCAGAAGCAGATTGATCCTCTCGCCGTTTTCATTCGCCATTGATAGGGATGCCTTCCAGCGGTGCCATGGCGGAACGTAGTATCTAATCGTGAAAAGCCAGAACTCTCGTCCCCAACTCAGGCGATTCCAGGCGCCGAGCCAACTTTTCATCGCTCTCTTCCCCCGAAGCGATAGAGCACCCACCAATGGAACACGAACAACGCGATCGCGGTTAGCCCCATCACGGCCATGACCGCGACCAGGCCCCAGTCGCTGTCCGACACGGCGATCGCGCCGAAGACCACCGCCGCGGCGAACATGAGCACCGGTACGGCCCACATCCACAGCCGAAGCACGAACATGCCGAAGCCTTCCGGCCGTGCCGGCGGACTAGCGGCAGCGCGGTCCCGCCTGGTTCCTTGCTCCATGCTCCTTCTCTCCAAAATCAAACGCCCCCCGTCCGTGGGACGGAGGGCAATCCGTGGTTCCACCCATCTTTGTCGCCTCAGGCGACCTCATTTGGCCGCTAACGGGTGCCTCCGGGGCCGCCTACTGGGTTTCGACGGCCGGCTCGCGGGTGGTGCTCGCTGCGACAGTGGGCCGGCCTGCTCTCAGAAAACGCTTGCCTCTCTGTTACCGTGCCGCGGCCGCTCGTCCCGGTCTACGCCTTTTGAGGTGGTGGGCGATGCAGGATTTGAACCTGCGACCTCAGCGATGTCAACGCTGCGCTCTAACCAACTGAGCTAATCGCCCGCATCGCTCATGCTAGCAACCGGTCGCAAGGCAGTCAACCGAGCTCCGTGCGCCATTAGGAGCGAGTGCAATCAGGCGTGTGGAAGATCAAGCGACCACCCTAGAGGCCGCGCACGGGGCGCGAGATTCCTCGCCACCCCGACTGCTCCCCGCCGGAGGCGGGGACTACCTGTTGACCCCACCGCGCGAGCTCGGAATGACCAATGTCACCGGCTTGCCAACGACCCCTAATCTCAGCGAAAATATAGATTGCTGCAAGGACCGGGAGTGCATCGGGGGCGCAAGTTTGCCTCGCCGATTTGCGCCGTGATATACTTCGCGAACCTGACCAAATGAGCCGCTAATCAAGGGCCACTAGCTCAATTTGGCAGAGCAAGCGACTCTTAATCGCTAGGTTCCAGGTTCGAGTCCTGGGTGGCCCACCAGGAGGGGAAGTGTCGGAACTGGTAGACGAGCGTGACTTAGGATCACGTGCCAATAGGCGTAGGGGTTCGAGTCCCCTCTTCCCCACCATTGAGCGAACGGACGCGTCCGGGCGGCGCGCATAGAGGAGGGCCTGTTGGCGGAGCCACTTCTGCAAGTAAAGGACCTGAAGACCAACTTCTATACGGAGGAAGGGGTCGTGCAGGCTGTCGCGGGCGTTTCGTATGACATCCAGCCTGGCGAGATCGTCGGGTTGGTCGGGGAGAGCGGCTGCGGGAAGACGGTCAGCGCGCTCTCGATCTTGCGTTTGATCCCCAACCCTCCTGGGAAGATCGTGTCTGGCGAGATCATCTTCGACGGCGAAGACGTGATCAAGATGGACGAGGAGGAGGTCCGCCATATCCGCGGCAACAAGATCGGGATGATCTTCCAGGAGCCGATGACCTCGCTGAACCCGGTGCTGACCATCGGTCGGCAGCTCACCGAGACGCTCGAGCTCCACCTGAAAATGGACCGCAGGGCGGCAACCCAGCGCGCGATCGAGCTCCTCGAGATGGTGGGCATCCCGGAGGCCAAGGGGCGCATCCACGATTACCCGCACCAGTTCTCGGGCGGCATGCGGCAGCGCGTGATGATCGCGATGGCGCTCTCCTGCAATCCCAAGCTGCTGCTGGCAGATGAACCGACGACCGCCCTCGACGTGACGATCCAGGCCCAGATCCTCGAGCTTCTGACCCGGCTCACCAAGGAGCTTGGCACGGCGGTGATCGTGATCACGCACAACCTTGGCGTTGTCGCCCGCTATGCGGACCGCGTGTTCGTGATGTACGCGGGCAAGGTGATCGAGTCGGCGACTGCTGCGGAACTGTATGCAAACCCTCGGCACCCTTACACGCTCGGCCTGCTGAAGTCGGTGCCGCGGCTCGACGAGATTCGCAAGGAAAAACTGGACCCGATCGAGGGTATGCCGCCGGACTTGATCCACTTGGGAGCGGGCTGCCCCTTCTACCCCCGCTGCCGTTTCCACGTGGACCGCTGCAAGGAAGAGAACCCGCCGCTACTTACGGTGGCGGAGGCGCACCATAGCGCCTGCTGGGAGTGGGAGCGCGTGGCACGGGTGGCGAAATCGCCGGAACCCGCTCCGGCGTAGATTTAGTGTCGGTGCTAGGACGGTGACGACATGACGACAGAACAGGCTTCCAGAACAGAGACTGGGCGGCCGGGCGATAACCTCGTCCAGGCGCGGGACCTGAAGATGTACTTCCCGGTGACCTCCGGCATCATCTTCCAGCGCAAGATCGCGGACGTGAAGGCGGTCGACGGAGTGACCTTCGACGTGAAGCGCGGTGAGACGCTGGGGCTGGTGGGCGAGAGTGGCTGCGGGAAGACAACGCTGGGGCGCATGATCCTGCTCCTTTACAAGCCAACTGCGGGCAACGTCTTGATCAACAATCAGGACCTGACGAAGCTGAAGCCGGGTGAGTTGCGGCGCATGCGCCGGCACATGCAGATGATCTTCCAGGACCCATACGCCTCGCTGAATCCGCGCATGACGATCGGGAGCATCATCGCTGAGCCCCTGGTTATCCACGGGCTGGCGAAGACGCGCAAGGACCGCAACGATCGGGTGCAGGAGTTGATGCGGGTCGTCGGGCTGAACCCGTACTACGCGAACCGCTACCCGCACGAGTTCTCGGGCGGCCAACGACAGCGCATCGGCATCGCGCGGGCGTTGGCGGTGCAGCCGGCGTTCATCGTCTGCGACGAGCCGGTGTCGGCCCTGGACGTGTCGATCCAGGCGCAGATCATTAACCTTCTGGAGGACCTCCAAGACCAGTTCGGGCTCACGTACCTGTTCATCGCGCACGACCTGTCGGTAGTGAGGCACATCAGTGACCGCGTGGCGGTGATGTACCTCGGCAAGCTCATGGAGCTGGCGGACCGACAGGAGCTGTACGAGAACCCGCTCCACCCGTACACCAAAGCGCTGCTTTCGGCGGTGCCGATCCCGGACCCCTCGGTGGAAGCGCGCCGAGACCGCGTGATCCTGACTGGCGACGTGCCCAGCCCCCTACACCCGCCCTCCGGCTGCGTCTTCCACACGCGCTGCCCGATCGCGATCGAAGACTGCGCGCGCATTCTGCCGGAGTGGCGGAACGTAGGCACATCGGACAAGGAGCACTGGGTGGCTTGCATCCGCGTTTAGCGGACGCAAACGATTGTCGGCCGTCCGTTATCAGCTTTCAATGAAGCAGCCCCGCCTTCCGGCGGGGCTGGTTGCTTTCGATGGAGTCGGCTGATTCCTTTGATCACCCGGAGAGATCGCTACGTTTAGGAGTTGACCTCGCGGGCTTCTTCCGGGAAGCGCGCGCTGAGCCGCCGCCAAACAGCCAGGGCGAGCAAGTCGCGATAGAGGCCGCCCAGCACCACGAGGTCCTGGGCGATCGTTGGGCCTGCGAAGCGTTCTTCAGGATGTGAGCCGGGCGCGACAGCAGGCGTGGCCGGGGCTCGTGGCATCACGAGGCCGGGATGCGGAGCCGTTCGGAGCTGGGTAGCGGGAAATTTGTCACTCATTATCGTTGAGGGTTCATCCGACGACCCTGGCAGCCAGGAGGCGCCAGTACTGCCTCACATGTCGCCGTCCACCGGTCCCCACCGCCCTCCTGGCTGCCCAGGGAAGTACATCCCCTAGGTTATGCGCCGGGTGGAGAGGAGGCATGAAGCGTGCGAGAAGTTTGGATTAAGATGCAGTGAATTTGCGGGTATATGCGGCTTCGGCCTCGGGGCTGCTTAGCCGGAGGGCCTCCGCCAGACGAATGCGAAGGAGAGTGGGTGACCACGGAAGCGCTCCCACGACGGCTTGACCTCGAGCCAGTCGTCGTCGACGAGCCGCTCTTTCATCTCGACGAGCCTCCAGCCGGTGCTCAGCCCGGCCGTAGCATGCTCACTCAGCAGATGGACGTGAGTTTCGATCGCCACCTGCTCGCCTGCGGCGTTCTGGAAGTGCGTTGGCATCCCAGAGGCCATGATGATGTGCGGATGGAAGCCGACGAGCACGAGCAGGCCGTCGGCCTTCGCCAGCCGCCAGGCCTCTCCGTACAGCGGGGACAAGTCGGGCAGGTGCTCGTCGACAAGGCACACGGTGACGAGGTCGTAAGCGCCAGTCTGGAGGCCACTCTCGGCGACGTCGGCTTCGGCGAGCCGGCGGTAGACGCCGGTCTTGCGGGCGACGGCTAACATCTCCGGCGTTAGGTCCACTCCGTCGATAGCGTCGACGCCGCAGCGACGCAGCCAGGCGCCGGTGCGCCCCGTGCCGCAACCGAGATCGGCGGCGCTCCGAAGCGAAGCCCACGGTACGCTCGTCAGCGCCTTTAGCAGCGCGATATCCATCAGTTCGGCCACCGTGGCCTCGTAGGTCGGCACCCACTCGGCGTAGCCGCTCCGGACGTCGACGGTGCGATAACCGCGGGCGTCGAAATGAGCGAAATCAGGCATGTGTTCAGTATCGCGAAGGGATGAAGACGAGGAAAGAGGGCCGGTCGGCGGAACCCCCCCTCGGGCGTGGGCGATAAGCCACGTTCATCCAGCTTGAGCGATGAGCTGTACCTGGAGCGTTGCCTGGTCGCTAATCGAAAGAAGCCCCTGGAACCTGGGCGGCGTGATGTTGAAGTCGCTGAACTTCACGGTGACGGTAGCCAGCGCCGAGATCACGTTCCCCTGGCGGTATGCCTTTACTTCCCACGTAGCCGGCTTCGTCACGCCGTGCAGCTCGAGATTGCCGCTTAGTTCCAGTGTCTGCTCCTGGCCTTCGGCAACGGCAGGGTTGTACCCGCTGACGCTCGTGATCGTGAAAGTCGCCGTCGGGTACCTGGAGGTCTCCAGCGCTTGCTGGACACGCTGGTCCCGCATCGACTTGTCGCTCGTGAGATTACGTAGCTTGACCGAGAAGCTTGAGGTCTGATCGGCCGCGAGGGCAGTCCCGTCGCCGGTGAGGTACAGTGTCCCGCTGACCTCGTTCGTCGCCCCTTTTGCGGTTGAGGGAATGCCGACGGATGCCAGCTCTTCATCGACGAAGTAGGCCGCCTCGGAGAGGTCGGATTTTATCTGATAGGCCAGCGTCGCCCCAGTCGTCGGCGCGGTGGTGGCCGTCAGCCCGGTCGTCGATGCTGCGGTCGTTGGCGACGTGGTCACGTTCAGGAGGGCGGCGGGAATTTCGGGCGGGTCGCTCGCCAGCTCGGCGTTCTCGCGGATCAGGAAGTACCACCCGGCGGCCACGGCGACTACACCGGCGAGCCCCAAGGCCATGGCCGCGCCCCCTGCGATTAGAAGCTTCTTCATACGCTACTATCCCTTCGATCCTTGTCGTCTTCGTGTCGGTCCCAGAATATTAGCCCCGGATTAAAAGAAGTTTGACGGACGATTAGAGTCCTCCAATCCGTGACCACTAGAGATCTCCGGCATGCTCGCGTCATCGCTACAAAAACACGCTTGACCCAATCCCCGGCGTCGTAGGGGCGCAGCACACGAGCCAACCAGTGAGGGCCTCGCGGGCCCGACAGCCGACGTTGACGCACCAACCTTCGTCTGCTCCAATGCTGCGCCCGTAAGCCGTCTTTCACGGCCGACAGCTTAACCTCTGCTACGATTGCCGTTGGCATGGAGCAGTCCCACATACGCAATTTCTGTATCATCGCGCATATTGACCACGGCAAGAGCACGCTGGCGGACCGGTTGCTCGAGATCACGGGGACGATCCCGCCGCGGCAGATGGCGGAGCAGGTGCTCGACCAGATGGAGCTCGAACGCGAGCGGGGGATCACCATCAAGGCGACGGCTGTTCGGATGGAGTGGCGCGGTAACGAGGCAATCAGCAATCGGCAATCAGCGATCCACGCCGGAAACCAATCGCCGACTGCCAATCGCCCATTGCCTTACGAACTGAACCTGATCGATACGCCGGGGCACGTGGACTTCACGTACGAGGTCTCGCGGGCGCTGGCGGCGTGCGAGGGGGCGTTGCTGGTGGTGGATGCCTCGCAGGGGATAGAGGCGCAGACGCTGGCGAACGTGTACATGGCTCTCGGGCAGGAGACTGCGGCCGGCGACGGCAAGGGGCTGACCATCATCCCGGTCGTCAACAAGATCGACCTCCCGTCCGCGGAACCGGAACGGGTGGCGCAGGAGCTCGTCGACGTGATCGGCTTCTCGCGCGACGAGGTGCTGTTCGTCTCGGCGAAGGAGGGCACGGGCTGCGAGGAGCTTCTCGAGGCGATCGTCGAGCGGGTGCCCCCGCCATCGGGCGACTCCGAAGCCCCGCTGCGAGCGCTCATCTTCGACTCCAAGTACGACTCCTACAAGGGCGTGATCGCCTACGTGCGCGTCGTGGACGGGAAGCTGACGTCAAGGCAGAGGCTCAGGTTGATGGCG
>VBEI01000096.1 GCA_005882715.1 Chloroflexota bacterium
CCGTCCCCGAAATCAATTTAGTGAAACCATTTATAGTCTCGGATGCGCTCGCGAAGTTCGGCTTTGTTCATCTGCCGCTCCATTTCTTCGTGAAGCTCGATGACCGGCGAGGTGGCGGCCTCGCGCCCATCTTCCGATAGGAAAACTGGCGGTGTCCAGTGGATCATTGTGCGGAAGCTGATGCAGGCAGCTGCGGGAGGGCGTGCTCTATGCGGACGACAGATCCCTCGGGCTCGCCGCCCCGTCCTTCGACCCTGCTCCCCTCGGGATGACAGAGCTGCGCCGGCGGTTCGAGGAATAGTGGGTGAAGGCGAGTCGATGGCCCGCGAAGGCGGCGGAGCGTTCGGGACCAGCGTGAGGGCGGGTTTCGTGTTAGGGCGACGATGTTTCGCCGATTCGCTGCTCATTCCTCAGAGGGTGAGTATCTCGTTCGCGATTCAAACCCGCCGCTACAATAGAACCCTAGGCGCATGGGTCATCACGCGTGCTTTGCCGTTTTCGAGGACGACCATGTCCTCGATGCGGACGCCGCCCCAGCCGGTGATGTAGATGCCGGGCTCGATGGTGACGACCATGCCGTCTTGCAGTTCGTCGTTCGAAAGGCGGGCGAGACGGGGAGCCTCGTGAATGAGGAGGCCGACACCGTGGCCAAGACCGTGGCCGAAGTCCTCGCCGAAGCCGGACTCTGCGATTACGTTGTGGGCGAGCATGTGGGCCTCCTCGCCGGTCATTCCCGTGCGGATTAGCTCTTCGGCGGTGCGCTGGGCGGTGAGGACGATGTCGTAGATTTCGTAGAACTTCCCGGCGGGCTTGCCGACGGAGATGGTGCGGGTGAGATCAGAGCAGTAGCCGTCGACGATGACACCCATGTCGATGACGATCGTATCGCCGTCGTCGATGGGGTGGTCGCGCGGCTGGGCGTGAGGCATGGCGCCGTGGGGACCGGCTGCGACGATCGTGGGGAACGAAAGACTTTCGGCGCCGAGTTTCTTTGCCTCTGTTTCGATCTCGAGGGCGACGCGGCGCTCGGTCCAGCCGGGCTCGATGCGCTCCGTAACGGCGGAGAAGGCGGCATCGCCAACGTCGACGGCGCGCTGGAGGGCTTCGATTTCGGCGGGGTCCTTGACGGCGCGCATCTGAGTGACGATGGGCGGCGCGGAGAGGAGTTTGGGGCGATCAGAGGCGGGCAACGCTTCGGCGGCTTTCTTGATCGACTGGAAACTGGCGACCGTGATGTCGCCCGGCTCGAAGCCTATCCGCTTCGCGCTGAGGTTCGCTTCCCTGACGATGTTGGGGAACCACTTGTCGACGCCGCCTGTCGTGCGGAGGACGGTGAAGTGTGGGGACTCGCGCTCGGCCTGCTCGACATAGCGGAAGTCGACGGCGATGAAGGCTGCATCGCTGGTGACTAGCAGCCAGCCCATCGAGCCGGTGAAGCCGGAGAGGTAGCGGCGGTTGGCGGCGTGGGTGTGGAAGATGTCCTCGACGGGGGCGCCGACGAGGAAGGCGTCGAGGTTGGCTTTCGCCATGCGTTCGCGGAGGGGGGTGAGGCGATCGGGTGTTGCGTGCGTGGTGGCTCCGCTCATCCTTCGAGAGCCTCAGGACGAGCGGGAAGGAGCGCGGTCGTGGGAGCGGAGACGCGCCTGCGGAGCGTCTCTACACGGGACGTGGGTGCTGCGCTTGCTCCTTTGCGAGCCTCAGGACGAGCGAAAGGATATGGCCTGGCGGAAACGGAGGGGTATGCGCTTACAGTCACTGCTTGCGTCGTCGCGTAATGGGGATAGCGAAGAGGGCTTCGAGGGCTATGAGGTAGCCGTGCCAGCCGAGTCCGGCGATTACGGCGTCGGCAGCGTCGCCGGTTATGGTGCGGCGGCGAAACAGTTCGCGTGCGTGGATGTTTGTGATGTGGACCTCGATGGTCGGCTTGTCGATTGCCTCGAGGGCGTCGCGGAGGGTGTAGCTGTAGTGCGTCAGGGCACCAGGGTTAATGATGATGCCGCTGGCTGTCGGGCCCTCCTTCTGGAGGAAATCGACGATCGCGCCCTCGTGGTTGGACTGGAAGCAGCGGACATCGACCTCTAGCTCTCGTGCTCGCTTGGTGACCTTCTCTTCAATGTCCCTAAGGGTGGTCGACCCGTAGATATCGGGCTGCCGCGTACCTAGGAGGTTGAGATTTGGGCCGTTAACGAGGAGCACTTTGAGCTCGGATTCAGCGACGGATTCCGGCCGAGGATCGGTCTGGACGATGCGCTGCACCTCCGCGACGATAGATTCGGCCGATTCGGCTTCTTCGGTACGAGGTCTTGTTGTCTCTTGCATTGCGTGACGTTTCCGGCGCGACGGTGATCCGAGACGCGCCGTCGGGGCGTCTCTACGCGAGTGCGTGCCTTCTGGCGCTACTTTTGCCTCTTGTCGCTGTCCTCGTCCTTGCTGGCGTTTAGCCGAACTTGATTATAGAACGCCTGGGTATAGACACGCCGTGCTTGCTCCTCCGTGACGTGGGTGTAGATCTGGGTTGTGGACGCGCTGGCGTGGCCGAGGAGTTCCTGGACGACGCGAAGCTCGGCGCCGCCATCGAGGAGGTGGGTGGCGAAGGAGTGGCGTAGAAGGTGAGGGTGTACGCGCTCGTCAAGGCCCGCGCGCAGCGCGTGCCTCCGGACGATCTGCTGGACGGAACGCCCGGAGAGACGCTGCCCACCGCGGTTGAGGAACAGCGCGGGGAGATCATCGACCGTCAGCTTCGGCCTCGCTTCCCTCAGGTACCGCCGGAGAGCCCGCTCCGCCGGGGCACCGATGAGGACCATGCGCTCTTTGTTCCCCTTGCCGCGGACGAGCAGAGCACGTTCGCCGAGATCGAGGTTTCGGAGGTCAAGGCCTACGACCTCACTCAGGCGGACTCCGGCCGCGTACATGAGCTCTAGGATGGCCCGGTTGCGCAGCCCCTGCGGAGTCTCCTCGTCGGCGGCCTGAATGAGGGAAGAGAGATGATCCTGCGTGAGAATAGTGGGTAGGCGACGCTCTCTTTTGGGTGCGTTGACGCCGGCGAGTGGGTTCGTCTCGAGGTGGCCTTCGCGCACGAGGAAGCGGAAAAAATTGCGGATGGTGCTTACCTTGCGCGTGAGGCTGGCGGTGACGACGCCGCTGTCACGCGCGGCGGCGAGGTAGCGGCGGAAGGACTGGCGGTCCGCGTCGAGAGGTCCGGCGTCTTCCTGATCCTCGAAGTAGCGAGCGAAGTCGAGGAGGTCAGTGCGGTAGTTGCGGAGGGTGTAGGGCGAGAGATTCTTCTCAGCGATCAGGTAGCGGATGTAGGCATCGAGGAGGGGTTGGATGCGGATATCGGGCTGGTCTGGAGTCACGGTAAGTAGAACGCTGGGACCGTGGGAGGATTAACCAAGTAGCGCTATCGCCCCGTTCGGTCCTTCGAGAGCCTCAGGACGAGCGGGAGGGCGCGCCGTACGGTTTCGAGGTGAATTGCCTGAAGGAGCCGTAAGTAGCGTCATCGCCCCGGTCGGTCCTTCGAGAGCCTCAGGACGAACGGGAAGGTGCGCCGAACGGGTCCGAGGTGTATTGCCTGAAGGAGCCGTTGTCTAAAGGAGCCGTGAGTAGCGTCGTCGGCCCGTTTGGTTCTTCGGGAGCCTCAGGACCGAACGGGAGGGCGGGGCTTATGGTTTCGAGGCGTAGTGCTTGAACGAGCTTGATCGCTCGCTCGTTTTACGCGATGGGTGTTGGTTCTGGTGCCTGCTGGACGACCCCGCCGCGCCAGTTGCAGACGGTGCATTTGGCTTTGTTGTCGCGCTCGGCGGTGACGAGGCCGCCGCAGTTGGGGCAGGGTTGGGGAAGCGGGCGTGTCCAGGTGGTGAAGTCGCATTTCGGGTAGTTGGAGCAGCCGTAGAAGATGCGGCCCCGGCGGGAGCGGCGCTCGAGCAGCTCGCCAGCGTCCCTGGGGCAGCGAACGCCGGTGGTGACGGTGAATGGCTTTCGGCCTTTGCATTCCGGGTAGCGGGAGCAGGCGAGGAAGCGGCCGAAGCGGCCACTCTTGATAACCATAGGCGAACTGCACTCAGGACACTGCTCGTCGGTCTGTTGGGGCGCCTCCTGCTCCTCGCCTTCGAGGGGGAGGGTGCCTTTGCACTCGGGAAAGCCGGAGCAGGCGAGGAAGCGTCCGCGGCGTCCCCAGCGGATGAGCATGGGCTTTCCGCATTCGGGGCACTGAACATCGGTGGTCTCGACCTGCTTGGGTGCCGTCTCCTTGGCCAAGGTGAGAGCCTTCTCCAGTGGGTTGTAGAACTCCTGGACTACCGGCTGCCAGCGCCGGTCGCCGTTTGCGATGTCGTCGAGCTCGTCCTCCATGCCGGCAGTGAAGCCGACGTCGACGAAATCCTGGAAGTGCTCGACCAGCAGGTCGTTCACCACGGAACCCAGGTCAGACGGCCTTAGGTAGCGACCGTCCTTCTCGACGTAGCCGCGGTCCTGGATAGTCGACATTGTGGGTGCGTAGGTGCTGGGGCGGCCGATGCCCTTCTCCTCGAGAGCTTTGATGAGCGTCGCCTCGGTGAAGCGGGGTGGCGGCTCCGTGAAGTGCTGCTCAGGGAAGAACCCGAGCGCACGGAGCACGTCGGCCTCGCTGAGAGCGGGGAGAGGATTGTTGCCCAGGTCTTCTTCGGTGTCGTCATCCCGGCCCTCGATGTAGACCTGACGGAAGCCGGCGAACTGGAGTTGCGTGTTGGTCGCGCGTAGGAGGAGCGGATTTTGGCCGGCGCTGGGCATGCCCTCGATGTCGACTGTCGTGACGTCGAAGAGGGCGTCGGCCATCTGGCTGGCGACCATGCGTTGCCAGATGAGGTTGTAGAGGCGGTTCTGGTCGTTGTTGAGGTATCTCCGCACTGCTTCGGGCTCCCGACGTACATGGGTGGGGCGGATAGCCTCGTGCGCTTCTTGCGCGCCTTTGACCTTCTTGGCGAATACGCGTGCGGACGCCGGGAGGAACTCGCGGCCGAAGCGCTCGGTGATGTAGGCACGCGTCTCTTGCTGGGCTGAGGCCGCAACGTTGGTGGAGTCGGTGCGCATGTACGTGATGAGGCCGACTTCACCCTCGGCGCCGAGCGAGAGCCCCTCGTAAAGCTGCTGGGCGATCTGCATTGTTCGCTTGGTGGTGAAGCCTAGCTTCCTGGAAGCCTCCTGCTGGAGCGTGCTCGTGATGAACGGCGCGGCTGGTCGCCGGGGCTGCGTCTTCGTCTGGACGCTGAGCACGCGATAGGCGGCAGATTGCAGGATGGCGACGAGGCGTTGGGCCTCTGTTTCGTTCGGGATCTCGAGCTTCTGCCTCTTGCCAACGTGGCCCTGAAGGCGAGCGCGGAAGGAGGGCGCCACCTGCGGCTTTTCGAGCTCGGCGTCGATGGTCCAGTACTCCTGCTGGGTGAATGCCTGGATCTCGCGCTCGCGCTCGACGACGAGGCGGACGGCGACGGACTGGACACGGCCAGCGGAGAGCCCGCGCCGGACCTTCGTCCACAGGAAGGGGCTCAGCCGGTAACCGACGAGCCGATCCAGAACGCGCCTAGCCTGTTGCGCGTCTACGAGCTTCATGTCGATATCACGCGGGTGCTCGAACGCCTCCTGAACTGCTTCCGGGGTTATTTCGTGGAAGACGACTCGGTGAAGAGGCAAGGCGCCAAGATCGGCGGCCTCGAGCAGGTGCCATGCAATCGCCTCGCCTTCGCGGTCAGGGTCCGTCGCCAGGTAGACGTTGCCGGCCTTCTGGGCTGCGTCGCGGATTTCTTTAACGGTGCGCGCCTTTTCTTTAGGCACGACGTACTTAGGGAGGAATCCATCCTCAATCTGGATGCCAAGGTCGCGCTTGGGAAGGTCGCGCACGTGGCCAATGGAGGCCTTGACATCATACTTGGAGCCCAGGATGCGGGAAATTGTCCTCGCCTTGGCGGGTGACTCGACGACGACGAGGCTCTTGTTGTTCCTTGTGGCCATCGTCACAAGCCCTCGGCGACGCGCGCACGGGCGGCGGCGGAGGCTTGTGCGCGGACATAGGACATGGGGCCCAACTGCTTTATCAGACCTTTCAGTTCCATCATTGCCAGGACGCTGCTAACGGTTGAAATAGGGAGGGAGCTCAGCCGGCACACCTCATCGATGTGGACCGGTTCCTTCGTTATATGACGCAGCAGGCCGGCTTCGGTATCCGTCGCGGGCATCAGTTCTTGCATCTCGATCTGGTGAGGTACCATCGTCAGGTTGAGTTCCTCCAAGACATCTTCAACCTTTTGAACGAGCTTGGCACCCTGTTGGATCAGGTCGTTCGTGCCTCGGCTCTGCGGTGAGAAGATGCTGCCGGGAATCGCGAAGACTTCACGGTTCTGGTCGAGGGCGAGGCGCGCCGTTATCATGGCGCCGCTCTTGACGTCGCCTTCGACGACGAGGACGCCCAGGCTAACGCCGGACAGAATACGATTGCGACGCGGGAAATAGTCTCCCCTGGGCTGGGTGCCAAGCGGGTAATCGCTGATGAGAGCGCCGTGTTCCATGATTTCCCTGGCGAGTTTCGCGTGCTCCGGCGGGTAAACAATATCAAGGCCGCAAGCGAGGACGGCGACTGTGCGGCCGCCCGCATGGATGGCGGCGCGGTGGGCGATAGCGTCTACACCGCGGGCAAGGCCGCTGACGACGCAGATGCGGTTCGAGGCGAGCTGGTATGTGATCTCTTCCGCGACCTGGCGGCCATAAGGGGTTGGTCTGCGGGTGCCAACGACGGAGACGGCCCACTCATCGATCGAGGAGAGATCGCCACGGACGTAGAGGACGGGCGGCGCGTCATCAATTTCCTTGAGGAGCGCGGGGTAGGCATCGTCGTTCCAAGTGAGAGCGCGGACGCCATGCTTTCCGAGCTGCTCGACTTCCGTATCGGGGTCGATTCTCGGCCGCTCAGTGGTAATCGCACGGACGATGCGATCTTCGAGGCCGGCGGAGCGCAGGTCTGAGGGACCGGCGAGCCAGGCATCGGCCAGCGATCCGAAGCGGCCGAGCAGAGCCTGGTAGCGCACACGGCCGATGCCGTGGATGCGGTGGAAGGCCGTCCAGTACTTGAGCTCTTCGGGCGGGGTTGTTGTGTTGATCTTGGTTTCGGTTGTCATTCAGGCGGCAATATTAGCATAGCGCATGGGTCAAGCCTGAAGGGGGGAATGGCACGATTTCAGCGAGGCTCAGGCCTTCAATCAGGCGAATTCGACCTTCAATCCGCGCCCTCAATTCCACTGGAAGCGCAGGCACCTAGTCGGGTTCAAGCGGAGTGGTCGACTGGCTGTCGGGGTGATTTCTCATTGTCAAGCTGATACTCCTCACAGAGTAGCAAGAGTGTCAAGGAGGTCAAAGGAGAAATGGCACATTACAAGGAACATCGAACGAGGAACAAGGGAAAAGGAAGCGCGGGTTGGGCGCCGGCTAGCCCCCCCCCGAAATTAAAAATACTGGGCGACACCCGCAGACCCCCGGCCTGGCGGCACCTAGTAAAAGCGGCCGCCCGGGCCACCTCTGGGCGCTCCGGAGGGCAGACATGGTTCCGAGCCGACACCGGAGAGCGTGTCGCCGGCGGTTGAGCTCGTGCTCGGTTAGCCTGCTGACACGCAGCCCTCTTTTCATAGGGCACGCTAATGTTTAGCAAGGGCGTCAAGGAGGCCGAAGGAGCGAATGACGCACTCCGAGGGTCGACCTTAACCCGCGCGTGAGGAACTATTGATGAGTTCGTTGCTAGATAGCTGGTGAAAGATTCCTCGCCACCCCACCGCTGCCGCCCTCCCGGCCCCGCGAGCTCGGAATGAGAGATGTGCGTGGCCGAAAACAGCCGCTCAGCGGACGCCGTTTTCGCCGCCGGGTTGGGGCTCGTGTTCGGGGAGTTTGGTGACGCGTACCTTCTTGATGCGGCGGCCGGCGACGCTGAGGACTTTGAGGCTGATGCCGTTCACACGCACGTTGTCGCCGACGCTGGGAATGCGGCCGAGTTCGTTGATGATGAAGCCGCCGATGCTATCGAAGTCGTTCTTCTTGATCGGCACATGGAACATCTCGCTTAGTTCGTCGATGGCAACGCGAGCGTCAACGATGACCTCATCGGCGGCGAGGAGTTGGACGGGCTGGTCCTCAATATCGAACTCGTCCCTGATTTCGCCGACGATTTCCTCGAGGAGGTCCTCGATTGTCACAAGCCCGGCGGTTCCACCGTATTCATCGACGACGATGGCTATCGAAATCTGGTTCTCGCGCATCTCCGCCAGCAACTCGTGAACCTTCTTACTTTCGGGCACAAAGTGCGGTGGGCGCATGAGGTCGCGCAGGCCAGGTTGCCGGTCGCCGTTCGCCAGGTGCTTCATGACCTCCTTGCCGTGGACAATTCCGACGATGTTATCGAGGTTCTCCTCGTAGACCGGCAGGCGCGAAAAGCCGTGCTCGACCATGAGGGCGGCCGTGCGCTCGAACGGCGCGCTAACCTCGACCGCGACGATATCCGTGCGCGGCACCATTACCTCGCGGACGTTCGTGAATTCCAGTTCGATCACTCCGCGGATCATCTGGCGCTCATCCTCGTGGAGGGACGCGCTGGCCTGCTCCATCTCGATGAGGAGGATGAGCTCTTCCGCGCCCCCGGCGATGGCCGCCTGCCTGCGCTGCCAGGTGCGCAGGACGGCTCCCATCGGGGCGTCGAGAATGAGGACCGGCAAACGGAAGACCACGCGGATGAACTTGACAATGGGAGCGAGCGCCTTCTGTGAACCGCTTGGGTCCTGCGTAACTAGCGCGCGCGGAAAAGCCTGGAGCAGGAGAAAGGCAGCCGCTACCGCAATCGTAGTGATAGCGAGGGCGAGCCAGCTGTCGCTCCACTCGCGCAGGACGAGGAAGACGACGATGGCCGTAACGCCGACCAATGCGAGATTGCGGGCGAGGGTGAGGGATGAGAGTGTCAGTTGCCGCTCGTGATAGAAGCGCCGGAGCGCTTCGACGCGGGATTCGGCGGGCTCACGCATGGCTTGCTCGCGCATCCCGGCGATGATCCCGGCCTCGGCCGCGACAACGAGGATGAAGACGATGATCCCGGCTATTAGAAAGAGCAGGGCGAGGACCGTATCGCTATCCACGCTTCTTTCGAACCTGCCTTGCCGGAAGTTTTTGGCTCCTACGTACTGAAGTACGCGGCTTTGGGGTTTTGGTGGGGGCGGCGCGCGCTCGGGCACGAGCTTGATTAGGTCCGCTGCGCGATGAGTTGCTCAGCTTGGGCTTGGTGGTTGGTGCGGTGCGGGCTGGTACACCGGCGACTTTGGCGCCGTCCGGCACGTCTTTGGTGACGACCGAGCCGGCGCCCGTGGCGGCTTTGCGGCCGACGCGGATGGGAGCGACGAGCATGGTATCGCTGCCGATGAAGGAGCCGTCCCCGATTACGGTCTGGTGCTTGGTCGCGCCGTCGTAGTTGCAGGTTACCGTGCCGGCACCGATGTTCACGTCCTTGCCGACTTTGGCGTCGCCGATGTAGCTGAAGTGGCCGGCGCGACTGGACGCGCCAATGCGCGAGGCCTTCACTTCGACGAAGTTACCGATGTGGACACCCTTCTCGAGATGAGCGCCAGGGCGCAAGTGGCTGAAGGGGCCGACGTCCGCACCGCTTTCGATGACGGCGCCTTCGACCACAGAGGCGAAGACCGTGACTTCGTCGCCGATTTGGCTATCCGCGACGATGCTGTTTGGTCCGATGCGGCAGTGAGCGCCGATGCTAGTTTTGCCCGAGATCGTGGTGTTGGGATGAATGATGGTGCCAGGACCGACCGCGACGCCGGGTTCGATGTAGGTGGTCCTCGGGGAGACGATCTGGACGCCTTCATAGTCGGCGCGCTTCACCTTGCGAGCGACGAGCGTTTTCGCTCTGGTTCCGGAGTGCCCGTTGGAGTTGGAGCTGCGTTTGGTCATTCGGAAGGTAAGCGCGTCCAAAGGGTCGGCGATTTCGGTGTGGACATGTCAATCAGTTGGAAGATGGCATAGAGGAAGACGCGAGAAAGGAGCGCGTCGTTAGGGGAAAGCTGCGAAGGTGCCGCAGATGTGGAGGTTCGGAGGTATCTGGAGGTTCTTCAGTGTCCAAAGAGCGGTGGCTCGATTCGGTTAGTCCTTAGAAGATATGGTAGGTGGGGTCAGGAAGGCTGTCAAGGAGAGAAGGAGGCAGGAGCTAGTTGATGATCTGCCTCACGGCAGACGCCAAGATATAATCGATTCGCATGGATACGCACGAATTGAGAGAGGCGTTTCTGCGCTTTTTCGAGGAGCGCGGGCACCGCCGCACGGCCGGCGCGCCGATCGTGCCGCCGGGCGACCCGACGCTGCTGTTCACGAGCGCCGGGATGGTGCAGTTTAAGCCCTACTTCATGGGTCAATCGAAGCCGCCGCACACCCGGCTCGCGAGTGTGCAGAAGTGCTTTCGAACCACGGATATCGAGTCGGTTGGGGACACGAAGCACCTCACGTTCTTCGAAATGCTGGGTAACTTCTCGATCGGGGACTACTTCAAGGCTGAGATGATCCCCTGGGCGTGGGAATTTGTCACCGATGTGTTGAAGCTGCCGCCCGAGCGGCTGTGGACTTCGGTCTATCTCGACGACGACGAGGCGTACGCGCTGTGGCGGAAGGTGGGGGTATCCGAGGAGCGGATACGGCGCTACGGCGAAGAAGAGAACTACTGGTTCTCTGGCGACATCGGCCCGTGCGGGCCGTGCTCCGAGATCTACTACGACTTCGGGGAGCAGTTTGGTTGCGGGCCGGCGTGCGAGCCGTCACATGAGTGCGGGCGGTTCCTCGAGATCTGGAACCTGGTGTTCATGTCGTATTACTGCGACGGCGAGAAGAGGACGCCGTTGCCTTCGAGGAACATCGATACGGGCTCCGGTCTCGAGCGGGTGGCGACGGTGCTGCTATTCGAGAGCGAGGGCTGGGACAAGAGCCATCTGGCGTCGCCGTACGATACGGACCTGTTCGCGCCGATCATCGGACGAATCGAGCAGGTCACGGGGGCTTCATATGGCGCTGGCGACGCCGCGGTGGATCGGGCGATCCGCATCGTCGCTGAGCACGCGCGGGCAGTGGTTTTTCTACTCGCAGAGGGCATCCGCCCGAGTAACGAAGGAAGGGGATATGTGCTCCGGCGGATGATGCGACGCGCGATTTATCACGCGAGGGTAAATCTCCTCAAGGCGAGACCAATCCTAGGAGACGTGGCTGACGCGGTAATAGCGGCAATGTGGCGCACCTACCCAGAGTTACGCCACGAGGGTGGTGAAGTGGTTCGCGTGATTAGAGCAGAAGAGGAGTCATTCTGGGAACGCCTTAGGAAAGGTCAGAATCTCCTTGAAGGTGTCCTGATGCGCTTTTACGATTGGTTGAATAAATACCTCTCAGACCTAGTGGACAGGCCTTGGAGAATGGCGGAGGAGCCACCACTCGGACAGGGCTTCATGAGTACTGACCTGCCGGAGAGCCTGAAATCGCTCGCGCTCGAACCGATCCAAAAGCTTCTTGGAGCTGAGCCTTGGAAAGCTTCCGAGGAGAAATGGCGAGATGCATTGGATCAGGCTCGGTTACTCCCCGGGAAGCTCACCTTCGCATTGTGGGACACATACGGAATCCCACTGGAACTGACAGAGGAGGTCGCTCGTCAATCCGGATTCAGCGTCGACAGGCAGGGTTTCGAAGAAACAATGAGCGGGCAACGCGCACGTGCTCGCGCGGCTCGAAAAGATGTTGCGGAAGTCGCGCATGCCATCGATGAAGTCGCTGTCGAGAAGGTACATAACGAGCCGTTCGTAGGCTACGAGTCGCTTGAGGCGGGGAGCGAGATTCTAACTCTTTCCGCTCATGGTAAACAGTCAACTTTGGCAGATGAAGGCAATGAAGTCGAAATAGTTCTTGTACAAACGCCGTTTTACCCGGAGGGTGGCGGACAGGTCGGCGACCGAGGGGAGATCGTTGGGCCGAGCGGGCGAGTCGTCGTGGAGGATACGCAGCGTGTGGCGGAGCGGCTGATCGTGCACCGCGGGCGCGTTGTAGAGGGGCGAATCGCGGTGGGGGATGAGGTCACGGCGCTGGTGGACGCGCGGCACCGGGCGGACACGATGCGGAACCACACGGCGACGCACCTGCTGCACGCGGCGCTGCGGAAGATGCTGGGCACGCATGTCAAGCAAGCAGGATCGCTTGTGGCGCCGGACCGGCTGCGCTTCGACTTCACGCACACGGAACCAGCGACCGCCGAGCAGCTGGCGGAGATCGAGCGGCTGGTGAACGAGAAGGTGCGTCAGAACCTGCCGGTGCACACGCGGCTGACGTCGTTCGATGAGGCGGTGTCAGAAGGGGTGCTGCATTTCTTCGGCGAGAAGTACGGCGAAGAAGTGCGAGTGGTTGAAGTAAACACCGTGATACCGCGGTTCAGCGCGGAGCTTTGCGGCGGCACTCACTGCGAACGGACAGGTGACGTCGGGATGGTGATCATCACGGGCGAATCATCGATCGGAGCGGGGATGCGGCGAATCGAGGCGCTTTCGGGGCGCGGGGCCGAGGAGTACGTTCGGCAGAAACTGGCGGAGCTGGATGAGGCGTCGCGCCGGGTGGGAGGCGGGAGGGTGGATCTTATCGCGCGCATAGATGCGTTGGTCGCGGAGAGGGACGCGCTTCAGAAAAGAGCCGAGCGCCTCGAGCGGTCACTCGCGTCTGGTTCTGCAACGGACCAGATCGCAAGTGCCGCGATCGATGTCGATGGTGTCAAAGTGCTTGCTTCGCAGGTCGATTTGCCCAGCCTTGACGCGCTGCGCTACTCGGCGGATGCGGTGCGCAAAACGATGCCGTCGGGCGTCGCTGTGCTGGCCAGCGTCATCGACGGCCGGCCACAGTTCGTGGCGATCGTAAGTCCGGACGTAATTCCGAAAGGCCCCAAGGCGGGCGAGATACTGAAGCGCGTCGCTGCGGTTACGGGCGGTGGTGGCGGCGGACAGCCTGAAATGGCGCAGGGCGGAGGCAAGGACGCCTCGAAGATCGGGGAGGCGCTGGCGATCGTGCCGGAGGCGGTGCGGGAAATGATGTCCAGCAACGGGCCGCACGACGCCTGAGCGCCAGATGCGGATAGTAGGCCTCGATCTGGGCGCGAAGCGCATCGGCGTGGCAGCGGCGGACGACCGGACGCAAGTAGCTGTGCCGATAATAGTGCTGGCGGCAGGACATGATCAGTTGGCGGCGATATCGCGACTACTTGATGAACAGGGGGCCGATGAAGTCGTCATCGGGCTCCCTCTGTCGATGACCGGCGCGGTTGGGCCGCAAGCAGAGCAGGCATTGCAAGTGGTCGATGAGTTGCGGCGGCGGCTGTCGATTCCGGTATATACGTGGGATGAACGGTTGACGACAGTCCAAGCAAGCCGCAACCAGCTTCCCGGACACCGTAGCGGCCGCCGGTCCGAGGGCGACAAGGGGAGACGGGATGCGATCGCAGCGGCAATCATGCTTCAAGCGTTCCTCGATAGCAGGCGCTCAGTCCGGGCATGAGGTTTATAGCCGCCACCGCGCTCGCATTGGCATGCACCGTCGTAGCCGTATGGGTCGTCGTCGCCGGCCCGGCGAACGATGTTGACGACGTTGGCGGATACCATGCGGCGGCGAGCCCGCCGGGTGATCCGGTGACTGTAACAGTCGATGCTGGGGCCAGCACCAAGGAGATTGCCGACGATTTGGCGTCGAAGGGTGCGATCGCTTCGGCCGCACAGTTCAGGGTGCTTGTGGCGTTCCTTGGGTATGACCGGCTGCTTCAGTCGGGCGAATACGAGTTCGCGCGTGAGACGCCGGAGCTGGACGCAGTCTATCGGATACGCAACGGCGTAGTTTCGAGCAAGTCCGTGACGATCGTGGAAGGATCCAGGCTGGAAGAGATTGCGGATGCGGTAGCGGCGCAAGGGATCGATCGGACCGAGTTCCTGGCGGCAGCGCGTCGGAGCGAGTATCAGTTCTCGTTCCTGGAGGAGCTGCGGGCAAGCCAGCGTCTGGATGGCTACCTCTTTCCGGCGAAGTACCCAATCAGGAAGCGTGACACCGGACGAGATGTCGTGCAGCGTATGCTCCAGGGGTTTGCCGATAACGTGCCGGCTTCAGTGGAAGAGCAGGCTTCGGCGGAGGATCTGACGCTGCACGAGGTGCTGACGCTGGCCTCCATTATCGAGCGAGAAGCGGTGGTTCCGGAGGAGAGGCCGATCATGGCACAGGTCTTCCTGAAACGGTTGAGATTAGGGATCGCGCTGGAGGCGGACCCGACGGTGCAGTATGCGGTCGCCAACAGCCCGGAGAACGTAAGCAAATACGGGTATTGGAAGAAGGAGCTTACGCAGGAAGACCTCGATGTCGACTCGCCATACAACACGCGGATCGAGAGCGGTCTGCCACCGGGTCCAATTTGCAGCCCGGGGCTCGATTCGATCAAAGCAGTCGTAAACCCGGCCCCGACGAACTATCAGTTCTTTGTAGCGAAACCGGACGGCTCCCATGCTTTCGCAGAGACGTTCCAGGAGCATCTCGAGAACATACAGCGGTACGGCGGCGATCCGGGGACCCCACCTTGAGCATCGGACGGGCGTGACATGCTGAAGTATTTAGGAGTGATAGGCTACCCTCTCACCCGGTCGTTGTCGCCGGCGTTCCAGCAGGCAGCGCTGGACGCCCTGCGGCTGGACATTCTGTACGAAGCGTGGCCAACGCCCGCGGACGGGCTGCAAACGCGAGTAACCACGCTGCGTTCACCGACGGTGCTCGGCGCGAACGTGACGATCCCGCACAAAGAGGCAGTGATGGCGATGCTGGATGAGGTGGATGAGGTTGCGGGCCGGATCCGAGCAGTGAATACGATCGTGAACCGTGAAGGCCGGCTGTTCGGCTACAACACTGACCTGCAAGGACTGATGCGAGCGCTCCGCCAAGACGGCGGCTTCGAGCCGGTCGGCCGGCGGGTGGTAATCGCGGGGGCGGGCGGCGCGGCGAGAGCGGCGGTCGCCGGACTGCTCGATGCGGGTGCCGCATCGGTCACAGTCATCAACCGGACTCTCGCGCGTGCAGTTTCACTCGCTAAAGACTTCCGCGACGGCGGCGCTAAGATACCGGTGGGCGCAATGCCGGATGAGCGCAGGTCTTGGGAATTCGCAATGAGGCATTGTGACCTTTTGATAAACTGTACCCCGGTCGCTTCAGGCGATTCGATTCAGTCGCCGCTTCCGTTGGAGTTGATCGAGAAGCGTCATTTCGTGTTCGACTTGATCTATGACCCCGCTGAAACATCTCTACGGGCTGCCGCCAAGGGGGCGGGTGCGGAGTTCCTTGGGGGCCTGCCGATGCTTGTTTACCAGGGCGCGGCCTCATTCGAGTTATGGACCGGGCGTGAGGCACCCGTCGACGTGATGTTTGGGGCAGCCCGGTCCGGGGTTGAAGCCGGCGTGGGGAAGGAGAGGAAGTAGCGATGGAGTGGGCGGTGCTGGGCCTGTTCATCATGTTTGTGATCGTGACGTACATCGTGGTGCAAGGTACGCGTGCAGCGCTCGCCTGGCGAAAGGCGGCGGCCGAGGGCGATGTGAAGGTCATCCGCGATATCGTCGAGGATTCGCTGGGCGCCTGGCGCTCGATGAAGCGGCCGAAGGAAGTATCCCCAGACGTCTGGCGCGGGATTCAGGGCATGCAGATCGTGGAAGTGGATGCGGAACTCGTGAGGGTCTCGTGCCAGGCGGAGGGCGATTACCGGCTGGTGAATGGCCGGTGGGTCGAGACGGCGAACCCGTTGCACGAGGCGATGGCGGTGACGGCGAAGGCGCTGGACATGCTGCTGTATGAACTCCCTCACCACAAGCCGGGGCGGGTGCAAGTCGATGTTTACATGACGATGCGAGAACCCGACCGAGTCACCGAGCGCGTCTGCATCCTCTCCACGACAGCTTCGAGAGAAGATGCGCGGCAGGTCGACTGGGAAGAGTGGACGACGGCCCAGATCGTGGAGGCGCTAGGCGGCCGTTATCGCATGGATGACCTTGGCCAGCCGCTACCAATCGAAGTCGAAGCGCCGAAATCGGTGGAGGCTGAAGACGCGGGGGCACCGCCGGCGCCGTCCAGGAGATGACGGACCTCCGCTTTCTGACCGCCGGCGAGTCCCACGGCAAAGCGCTGGTGGCGGTGCTCGAGGGAGTACCGGCCGGGTTGCCGCTGACCGAAGACTACATTGCGCGGGACCTGCGGCGGCGGCAGGGCGGCTACGGGCGGTCGAAACGGCAGCAGCTCGAACAGGACCACGCCGAGATCGTGGGCGGCGTCCGCCACGGGCTGGCGCTTGGCGGGCCGATCGCCATGCTAATCCAGAACAGGGTATGGGAGGATTGGCAAGAAGTAATGCAAGTAGGGCCCTACGCCGGCGAACCCAAGAAGGTGACGCGGCTGCGGCCCGGGCACGCGGACCTGGCGGGGAGTATGAAGTATGGCTTCGATGATGCGCGCAACGTGCTGGAGCGGGCGTCGGCGCGGGAGACGGCGGCGCGCGTGGCGGTGGGGGCGATCTGCCGCCGCTTCCTCGAGGAGTTCGGCATCGAAGTCCACTCGCATACTGTGTCGATAGGAGATATCCGTGCGCAGGCGGACGCGGGTTACGATTGGATGTCGGTGGAAGAATCGCCGGTCCGCTGCGCCGACCCGGAAGCCGGCGAGCGAATGGTGCGGGCGATCGATGCCGCTCGGGAAGCCGGGGATACGCTGGGAGGCGTCTTCGAGATGGTGGCGACGGGAGTGCCGATCGGGCTTGGTTCGCACGTGATGTGGGACCGCAAGCTGGACGGGCAGCTGGCGCAGGCGGTGATGAGCATCCACGCCGTGAAGGGCGTCGAGATCGGCGGCGGATTTGCCGTGGCGGCGGGCCCCGGATCTGAGGCGCATGATGTGATCCTGCCGCCGCAACAGTGGGAAGGTCGGCCCTGGCGGCGGGCGTCAAATCGCGCAGGTGGCCTCGAAGGCGGGATGACCAATGGCGAGCCGGTGATCGTCCGCGGCGCGCTGAAACCGATATCGACGCTTTCGAACCCTTTGCCTTCGGTGGACCTGCACACGGCTGAAGAGATTCAAGCGCATTACGAGCGGTCGGACGTCTGCACGGTGCCTGCCGCGGGCGTTATCGGCGAGGCGATGGTGGCATTCGTGCTGGCAAGCGCGATGCTCGAGAAGTTCGGCGGGGACTCATTGGGCGAGACGCTCAGGAACTTCGAGGGGTACCAGGCGACAATTGGGCCACGAGGCGGATAATCGCCCCCGATGGTCTACGAGGTGCGGGAGGGCGATATCCTGGTCAGCTGCGACGGACGCAAGCTAGACCTGGACCGCGTCCATGCGTTCCTGACGGCGAGCTACTGGGCGGAAGGGGTATCGCGCAAAACGGTGGAGCGATCGATCGAGAACTCGATCCCGTTCGGTGTCTATTGCGATGGCGAGCAGGCCGGTTTCGCGCGCGTAATCAGCGATCTGGCGTCGTACGCCTACCTCGCGGACGTTTATATCGACGAAGCATTTAGGGGACGAGGACTGGCGAAGCTGCTGATGCGCGCGGTCATGGCGCATCCGGAGCTTCAGGGCCTACGGCGCTGGATTCTCGGCACTCGGGACGCGCATGGCCTCTACCGGCAGTTCGGCTTCACTGAACTACAGCGGCCGGAGCGTTGGATGGAGAAAGCGGAGCCGGGGCTGTACGAGAAAGAGACCGGGCAGTGACCCGTCCTTCTCGTATTGTCCTCACGGGGTTCTCGGGTGCTGGGAAGACGGCCGTCGCCTCGATTGTTAGCGGGACGCTGGGCTGGGAGATCGCCGACACCGACGACATGGTCCAGCGTGCAGCCGGGAAGTCTATTCTCGAGATCTTTCGGGACGGCGGGCAGGAGCTTTTCCGGGATCTGGAGAAAGAGGCGATCCGAACGGCATGCGCTAGAGAGCGCGTCGTTGTTTCAACGGGGGGGGGCGCCGTCCTGCGAGCGGAGAACCGGCGGTCGATAGCGGACGGGGGTTTCGTCGTGTGCCTTGAAGCGAGGCCGGAGACAATATTCCGCAGGCTGAGCAGCGGTGGGCGGGCGTTGGACCGGCCACTCCTGGCAAGCGGTGACCCGCTCTCGCGTATCCGCATGCTAAAGGAAGCGCGGCAACACCTGTACGCCCTGTGCGACTGGACGATACACACGGATGTCCTTACGCCGAAGCAAGTAGCGGCCGAGGTGGCGCGGGCTTACAAGGATATCTCCGCCTCGGTCTCAACCGACCCCGACCGGCTTGGCGCGCTAACTGACCGCAACGCCGAAACGCCGCCGGGCACGCTGCACACGGTCCCGGAAGGAGCCGCGGCGATGGTACGCACGGCCAGCGGCGAGTACCCGGTGCTCGCCGGCTGGGGGATGCTCTCGGGGCTGGGGAAGCGACTCCGGGAGGCTGGGATCGCTCGACAGGTGTACGTAATTAGTGACGAGGCTGTGTTCCATCACTATGGCGACGAAGTGGAGAGCGCGCTGCGAAGCGCGGAGGTGCCGTTCGATGCGTTTACATTGCCACCGGGCGAGGCGAGCAAGTCGCTGGGAACCGCATCGGAAATCTATGACTGGCTGGTCGAGCGCAGGGCCGAGCGGGGTCATACGATCGTGGCACTTGGGGGAGGGATGGTGACGGACCTTGCGGGGTACGTGGCGGCGACGTTCGCGCGGGGAATTCCCCTTGTGCATGTGCCGACTAGCGTGCTGGGGATGGTAGACGCGGCGATCGGCGGGAAGGTCGGCGTCAATCATGCAAGAGCCAAGAACGTGATCGGCGCGTTTTACCAGCCACGGCTGGTTCTGGCGGACGTCGCGGCATTGCGGACGCTGCCGCCGCGGGAGTACTTCTCCGGCTGGGCGGAGGTCATCAAGCACGCGATGATCGCGGATGGGGACCTGATGCCGTTCCTGGAGGAGAACCGTGAACGGATTCTGAAGCTCGAACCCGAGCCCACGACCGATGCCATCCGGAAGAGCGTTGTAATCAAGGCGCGGGTTGTGAGCGCAGATGAGCGGGAGGAAACCGGCGAGAGAACGACGCTAAATTATGGTCATACGCTGGCGCACGCCATCGAGTCGGCGACGGGGTACGGCCGCTTCCTGCACGGAGAAGCTGTGGCGATCGGGATGACGGCGGCGGCTCGAATCAGCGAACGGCTTGGGTTGCTTTCGCCGGACGCCATCGAGCGGCAGCAGCGGCTGCTGGAAGCCTACCGGCTGCCGCTGAAGGCAGAAGGCATCGATCGCGACCGGGTGGAGGCGGCGATGGCACTGGACAAGAAGGTGCGCGGGGAGAATGTGCAGTGGGTGCTGCTCGAGGGGATCGGACAGCCGGTGCTGCGAGAGGATGTGCCGAAAGATGTGGTTGAGGAGGCGCTTCGAGAGGTGCTTCGGTGAGGAGCCAGGAACACGGAGCGAAAAGTGAGGGAAAAAGCGATGACGAGGCGCGCTCGTCGCTTCGGGCTGTCGTTCACGGGTGGGTTCAGGGCGTGAACTTCCGGCAGTTCGTATACACGCGGGCGCGGTTTTTGCGGCTGACAGGGTACGTGAGCAACCTCGACGACGGGCAGTCGGTCGAGGTCGTTGCTGAGGGCCCGCGCCAGGACCTGGAGCAACTTCTGGAGTACCTGCGCGAGGGGCCAAGGTCTGCCCGCATTGAGCAAGTTGAGGTGGACTGGGGCGAACCGACGAACAGTTGGACGGATTTCGGGGTGCTCTCGTAGGCGCACGAACGGAACAAACGGATAAACGAAAGAAGAGGGCACGGGGTAGTTGCGCGCGGTCGTGTTAGAGACGCTTCCAGAGGAAGACTTGTTCGTGGCCGAGCGGTGAGTCCTTGAGGCGGCCGAACTCTTCGTACCCGAGCTTCTTGTAGAACTCCGGCGCCTGGAAGGTGTGGCTATCCAGGTGCACGTATCGGCAGCCGTCCGCGCGCGCCTCAGTCTCCGCCGTCTCGATGAGGCTGCGGCCCAGGCCGGCGCCGCGCGCGGACTCCTCGAGCCAGAGGTCGGTGATGTGAAGCCACCCGCCCCAGATATGGCCCAGGAGACCGCCTCGAATCAAGCCGGTGGCGTCGCGCACGAATAGCTTTAGTGGGCGCCAGTGGTCGTAGCCGGTGCGGGCGACGTTGTATAGGGACAGACCGTCGCGCACGAACTGAGCGTCGCTTTCCGGTGCCATCGGTTCGGAGGAGATGTGCAGATCGGCTCCCATTTTTCAACCCAGGAGCGTGTGCATGGGGAAGTCGACCAGCTTGCGGGTGACGTTATCGCAGAGGAAGTGGGGGTGTGTTTCGGCCGTGCCCCCCAAAATGTGGATCGAGACGCCGTTGACGTCAGCGGCGGCGCGGACCCGGTGGAAGCCCTCGTCGGGCGGCAAGAGGTGGGTGATGCTGCCGGGCGGGAAGTGGTAAACGCCGGTCTTTTGGAGGGCGCATTCCTGGCCCGCATTAACGTCAGTCGGACCGCCCGGTCGGGCGTATTTGGTCTCCTCGTCCTCGCCTTCAAGGACGCCGATGACGCCCCAAGCGCCGTGGTAATGGACGCCGCTACTCGTGCCCGGCGGGAAGACCACGGAGATGATGAAGAAGGAGCCGTCTTCGGCGGTATGGAGCAGGTGGCCGCAAGCGCGATTGCCCTCGCAAGGCAGCCGATGGTCGGGAAGCAGACCTTGCTGCCGTTCCATCCAGCGCGCGAGTGACGGTTTGACGGCCTCGATACGCTCCCTCTCGTTCGGATAGCGAGCGATAGCCTCGGCTACGTCCAGAGCCAGAGCCTCGATGCCGTACGGTTCTCCCATCTTGGACCTCCTGAGTGACGGCTTGCAGTTTACGAAATCCAGGGCTGAGTTGCCGATAGCTTGCTCGAGTTGTCCGAAGTAGCCGGGCTAGCTAACCGGCGACGCAACAATAGGCGCCTCTCTGCGTCTTTATAGCTGCATCGATACCGAAAGACCAAAGGGGAGGCATAGATGCGTATATTCTGGCGGCTCGCTGCCGCTCTAGGAGCAGCTCTGGCGCTCTGGCTTGCCACAGGCGGGCTTGCTGTGGCTGAGGACTCGCCCCGGCATCACCCGGTGGCGAGCGGCGATACGCTCTGGAGTATCGCCGCCAAGTACGATACCAGCGTCGACGAGCTGGTGAAGCTCAATGACATCAAGTATCCGGACCTGCTATTGCCGGGGCAGATCATTAAGCTCCCGGATCGAGAAACGCCGTCAAAGCCCGGCACAATCGAGTATGAGGTGCAACCGGGGGATATGTTGAGCCAGATCGCGGTCCGCTTCGACGTTACGACGCAAGCGCTCGCCGAGGCGAACCAGATCGCCGATATTCAGCATATCGTTCCAGGACAACGGCTAACGGTGCCGGGAGCGGCATTGCCGCCGAAGGTACCGTCGGCGCAGGCCGCCCTTCATCCGCCCGACGATCCTGATCTGGAGAGAATGTTTGATGAGTTGGCGGGCGAGCAAGGGTTAGACCCGGGGCTGGTCAAGGCGCTGGCCTGGCTCGAAAGCGGCTGGCAACAGCATGTCGTGAGCCCCGCGGGAGCGATTGGATTTATGCAACTGATGCCAACGACGGCGCAGTGGCTGGAACAGTCTGTAATCGGCACCGACCTGCATGAGGACGTAAGCGTGTACGACAACGTGAAGATGGGGACGCGCTACCTGCGCCTCCTGTTCGATGCCACCGGCGGGGATAAGGACAAGGCTCTCGCCTCGTACTATCAGGGGTACGGCGCGACGATGAGCGGCAAGATGTACGAAGAGACGAAGGCCTACATCGACCTCATAAAAGCGACGGAAGCGCGATACTGGCCGTAGCGGAGACAAACGGACAAAAGCATAAGCCTGCAAACTCTGAAGGCCATCGGCTCTTGCAAGTTGTCGAGCTCCGGGATGTGCTCCTCAGCCAGTGTTCGCGCTGCCGGCGATGCCGAGCTGCGAAGCGACGGGTTTGAGCGACTCGATCACGAAGGCGATGTGTTCGTCCAAGTTGACGCCCAGCTGCTCGGCGCCGTTGGTGATATCGTCGCGGTTGACGTTGCGGGCGAATCCTTTGTCCTTCATCTTTTTGCGAACAGCGGCGACATCTACTTCGTCGATGCACTTGCCGGGGCGGACGAGAGCCACGGCGGTGATGAACCCGGTTAGTTCGTCCACGGCGTAGATCGCGCGGTCCATCGGCGCCTTGCGCTCGAGGCCGAGATAGTCAGCATGGCAGAGTACGGCGTATACGATGTCCTCCGGGACGCCGCGCTCGCGGAGGATCTCGGCTCCTTTGACAGGATGTTCTTCGGGGTTCGGGTGCATCTCGAAGTCGAAGTCGTGGAGGAGACCGACCATCGCCCAGCGGTCCTCATCCCCGCCGTACTTCCCGGCGTAGGCCCGCATCGCGGCCTCGACGGCCAGGGCGTGCTTGCGGAGCGGTTCGGTCTTGGTGTGCTCGCAGAGGATGTTCCAGGCGTCTTCGCGGTTCATGGGCGCTCCTTGGGATTGGCTTCGATAGGTATCTGAAATTGTACGAGATAAGCGGTCGCGTTTCGCGGCCCTTCGACGGTGGAGTATCATTTAAAGTCCAACCTTAGGCATTTCTGCGGACGCAGAGGCGCGGAGATGCCGAGAAAGGGTACTGAAATGCCTAGGTCCATCTGGAATGGCGTGATCAGCTTCGGGATGGTGAGCATCCCGGTCAAGCTGTACACGGCCACGCAAAGCAAAGACATCTCCTTCCATTTACTGCACAAGGAGTGCAATACGCGGCTGCAGCAACTGCGCTGGTGCCCGACGCACGAGCGAGCCGTGGAATGGAGCGAGGTTGTCCGCGGATATGAGTATGCACGGGACGAGCACGTAATCCTGACCGAGGAAGACTTCGAGAAGCTGCCTCTGCCGAGCAAGCAGACAGTCGAGCTGTCGGCGTTCGTGAAGGCGGAAGAGATCGACCCGGTGTACTACGAAAAGAGCTACTACCTGGAGCCGGACGCCAAGGGGATTAAACCCTTCGCGTTGTTGATGACGGCCCTCCGTGAGAAGGGGCTCACAGGTATCGCGAAGATCGCGGTGCGGAACAAAGAGCAGCTTTGCGCGCTGCGGCCGATGGACGGAACCCTGATCCTGGAGACGCTCTTTTACCCGGATGAGATCCGCGTGGAAAAGACTGAGTTGCCAGACGTAACGATCTCCGACAAAGAACTGGAGATGGCGTACACGCTGATCGACCTGCTGAGCGAGGAATTCGAACCGGAGAAGTATAAGGACGAGTATCGCGACGCCTTGATGAAGCTTATCGAGGCCAAGCTCGAGGGCGAAGAGCTCCCGGAGGTTGCGGCGGCGGGTCCGGCGAAAGTTACCGACATCATGTCGGCGCTCCGAGCAAGCGTCGAGGCCGCGAAGAAGCGCAAGAAGGGCGATGAGGATGAAGAGGAAGCACCGGCCCAGAGGCGCAAGGCCGGATAGGCTCTAGCCGCTCCGTCTCCACGGCAGTCGGGTCCGCCGGCGGGGCCGTCCAGTTCCTGACCCATCGTCCGTCTGGATCACGCTGATGGAACCGTCCGTCTCGAGCACTGCAAGCCGGACCTCGTCTATGCTATCGATTCCGTGCTCTCGTATGGCCATCAGAACTTCCTCTTCGTCAAGACCCTCACGGCGGATGTTCTGTCTCAGGAGCTTGCCGTCGCTGACGACGACGGTCGGCGAGCCCTCAACGGCCTCGCGCAGCCATATCACGCGTTCGCGGGCAGTGGCGACGCCGTAGTTGGCGCCGATGAGCACGCCGGCGGCGATCAGGCCGCCGGTAACTGAGACGTCGCTGCCCACCATCGCGTTCTGCACGGCGTTCGAGATGAGCAGGATTACGACGAGGTCAAAAGTCGCCATTTGGCCGATCTCGCGTTTGCCGACGACACGCAGGGCGAGAAGCAAACACGCATAAATGATAAGAGTTCGAGCAACAATTTCGAATCCGTTGACGCTAAGGTTGAACACGACTACCTCCAGCTAATAGTTATGAGCGCGTCAATGATGTGCCGGAAGTGAGGACGCGGGCAATCCTCCTCGCTAGTTGGGTAGCGCCCAAATGCGGGTTCACGGTCTGTCCGCTCACGGCGAGGGTTGCATTGCGGCAGCGCGTGATGAGCGGGGAGCACGGGCGGAGAAGGATTGGCCGGCCGGTTCGTTCGCGTCGCTGTGTCGGTCTCGAGTCGTCAGATGCGGTAATTCGACGATACTTCGGAGGGACGGCCGAGAAATATTTCCAATCGGATGCGCATGCGTTGCCTTCTACGACGGTGCCGGCGTCACCTACCAGAACGACGCCGTTGCAATCAGTTTGAGCGTTTAGCGCGGTTCGAGCGCCGGCGTGCCCCTGAAGCAGCGCCACGAGCTGCCGTTCTGTTGCTCGCTACCCTTTCGAAGTGAGCCTTCAGCCGGCTGAATTGCTCATCGGTCAGTTCTTCGGCGAGGACGAGCTTGTTGTCGGCGCCCTTGGTGGCGACGATCAACTCGTCGAGTTTCGCCTGGAGGGCGAGGTTATCCCGGTTTTGAGTGTTTTGAATTAGGAAGACCATGAGGAATGTAACGATAGTGGTCGCAGTGTTGATAACGAGTTGCCAAGTATCGGAAAAGCCGAATATTGGGCCCGTCACGACCCATGCGAGAACGACAGCTACCGCAACGATGAATGCCCCAACCGAGCCGACCTTCTCGGAGACAGCGTGAGCAAACTTCCTGAATACTTCGCCCATCACGACTGAATAGTCGCCGGTGCCGAATGCGCGCAACGTAAAGTTCGGCGGTCTCAGTCTTGCATTCCACTATCAGACCGAGAGCCGGCCCAGGCGGTGTGGAGGGGGAAATGAGCCTTTGATGCCATAATAGGCGTGTGCTCGAGAAATACAGGGAAAAGCGCGACTTCGAACGCACGCCAGAGCCGGCTCCCGGCGCCGAGAAAGAAGGCCGCGGGCCGCTCATCTTTGTGATTCAAAAGCACGCCGCTACTCGCCTGCACTATGACCACCGCTTCGAAGTCGATGGCGTGTTGAAGTCGTGGCCGGTGCCGAAAGGGCCCTCGCTGAACCCGCGTGACAAGCGGCTGGCTGTGATGGTGGAGGACCATCCGTTCGATTACGCATCGTTCGAGGGAGTGATCCCGAAAGGCGAGTACGGCGCGGGCCAGGTGATCGTCTGGGATGCGGGCACCTATTCGCCGGATGAGGGAGGCAAGCTGTCGTTCGACGACCGCGACGAGGCCGAAGCCCGGATGCGGCAGGGCATCGCTGTAGGGAAGATCTCGGTGTTCCTTCGCGGACACAAACTGAAGGGCTCCTGGACGCTCGTACGTACCAGGCGCGCGGCGAACGAATGGTTGCTCATAAAGCACAAGGACCGCTTTGCAGACACGGAGCGCGACGTCATAGAGGAACACAGATCGGTGCTTTCTGGACTCACCTTGGAGGACATCAAGGCGGGACGCCTCCCGGAGCGGCGGACAGTTGCCGAGATGTGCCTCCGCCCCGGCGACCTAGGGGGCGCGCGGCCGGCGCCGTTTCCGCGCTGGATCGAGCCGATGAACGCTTCGCTCTCGGAAGGCCCTTTCTCGTCTGCCGACTGGTTCTTCGAGCCCAAGCTGGACGGCGTGCGAGCGCTCTCTTTCATCCAGCGCGGAAACGTCAGTATCTTCTCTCGCCGGGGGCTGGACGCGACCAAGCAGTACCCGGGCATAACCAGCGAGCTACGGGAACAAGTGGAACCAGAGATGGTGCTGGACGGGGAGATCGTCGCTTTCGATGAAAACGGCGTTCCGTCTTTCCAGCAGATTCAACAGAGGCTCAACTTGATGCGCGAAAGCGATATCAAGCGAGCTGAGTCGCAGGTGCCTGTCTTCTACTACGTGTTCGACATCCTGTACGCGGGCGGGTATGACCTCCGAGGCGCGCCGCTAGAGCAGCGCAAACGGCTGTTACGCCAGCTGCTCATGCCGACGAACCGCGTCCGGCTCGTCGAGCACTTCGAGCAGGACGGCGAGGTGGCTTATCGCGCAGCCGTCGAACACGGCCTCGAGGGGCTGCTAGCGAAGAGGCGGGACAGCGTTTACGAGTCGGGGAGGCGGTCGAAGAACTGGATGAAGATCAAGAGCACCAAGGAGGGCGAGTTCGTCATCGGCGGATATACCGAAGGCGGCGGATGGCGAGCGGGCACGTTCGGCTCGCTACTCCTCGGCTACTACGATGATGCAGGGAAGCTTGTGTATGCGGGCCATGTGGGCACCGGGTTCAACGACAAGACGCTCAAGATGCTCAAGGAGAGGCTGGAGGTGCTGCGGACGGATGAGCGGCCGTTCGCCGAGGAGCCTTCGCGGGCGGGGATGCCGTTCGGCAGGCCGAAAAATATGCCTGTCACCTGGGTGAAGCCGGAACTTGTCGCGCAGGTCAGGTACGCCCAGTGGACAAAAGATGGGGTCCTGCGCGCCCCGAGCTTCCTCGGACTGCGAGAGGACAAGGCGCCTGCCGACGTGAGGCGAGAGGAGCCGGTACCCCCGCCCTTGAGCGCCCGGTCCGATTCCAGACCGGGTGACAACGATGCCGTCGCCGAGGTGCTCGAGCAGCTCGAACAGCCGCATGAAAAGTTCATCCTGAGGGTCGAGGGCCTCAAGATCCCGCTCAACAACCTCGACAAGGAGTTCTGGCCGGCGATCGAACAGCGCAGGGCGCTGACGAAACGAGACCTCTTGGTCTATTTTGCGAAGGTCTCCCCCTATCTGCTTCCACACATGCGGGACCGCCCAATTACGCTGACGCGCTACCCGAACGGCATCTACGGCGGGCACTTTTACCAGAAGCGATTCGAGAGCAAACTGCCCGAATTCGTCCAGACTGTAAAGCTATACTCTCGCGACAACGCCGGCGATGTCGACTATCTGGTGTGCAACAACCTGCCAACATTGCTCTGGTTGGGCCAACTGGCGGATATCGAGTTGCACACGTGGTACTCGCGGATCAGCCCCGAGCCGGATGCTCACCACTTGCCGGTAACGTTTGCTGGATCGGCGAAGAACATCGACGCGTCGTTGTTGAACTACCCCGATTTCATCGTGTTCGACCTCGATCCGTACATTTACTCCGGAAAGGAGAAAAAGGGGGCCGAGCCGGAGCTTAACCGAAGGGCTTTTCTCAAGACGTGCGATGTGGCGCTTTGGCTGAAGGACCTACTAGACTCGCTTTCCCTGTCGTCCTTCGTCAAGACCACGGGCAGAACGGGGCTTCATGTGTATGTGCCCATCCTTCGGCAGTTCGACTACGATATGGTGCGCGCCGCCTGCGAAACGATCGGGAAGTACCTCATTCAGGCGCACCACCGCGACATAACGATGGAGTGGTCCGTCGACAAACGGACCGGGAAGGTATTCTTCGACCACAACCAAAACGTGCGGGGGAAGACGCTCGCCTCGGTATATTCGCCACGACCGAGTCCAGAGGCGGGCGTGTCGATGCCTGTTCGCTGGGAGGAGATCAAGGAAATCTATCCGAGCGACTTCACCATCCTCACCGCCTATGACCGGATCGCGAAAGTTGGGGATCTTTGGGCGGGAATCCTGGACGCAAAGCACGACCTCGCTAGAATGCTCGGTGCACTGTCCGAAGATGGGTCCGATTGAATTCCGCAGCGACGCAGCGCGGTGACGGGCGTTAGCGACCGACGATAAGCATGCCGCCGGAGAATAGATTACCCGGAAACCGGCGGCAAAGGCAGCTTGATGGCCTAGACGAAGATTAACCAAAACAACCGGTCGCTCGTTGGCGTAGAATGAGCAGATGAGCATGCAGACACACAAACAGGCGCGGCCGGCCAGAAATGATGGCCAAGGCGAGACCCTGACAGTCACTGACAACCGCACTGGGAAGATGTACGAACTGCCCATCACAGACGGCACCGTACGGGCCAAGGACTTTCGTCAGGTGAAGGCGTACGAGGGGGACTTCGGTCTCATGGTCTACGACCCCGGGTTCGCCAATACGGCTTCCTGCCGCAGCGCGATAACTCACGTTGACGGTGAGCGGGGAATCCTGGAGTACCGGGGCTACCCGATCGAGGAGCTGGCCGAAAACAGCTCGTTTCTGGAGACGGCTTATCTCCTGATCCACGGAGAGCTCCCGACGAAGAGCCAGCTCGACCAATGGGTGCACGACATAACGTTCCACACATACGTGCACGAGAACGTGAAAAAGTTCATGGAAGGCTTCCAGTACGACGCTCATCCTATGGGGATGCTGCTGGGCACGGTCGCGGCCCTGTCGACCTTCTATCCGGACGCGAAGGCGGTATCGGACCCGTGGTCGCGACATATCCAGACGCAGCGGCTTATTGCGAAGATGCCGACGATCGCGGCGTTCACCTATCGGCACAACCGCGGTCTGCCCTACGTGTACCCCGACAACGACCTCTGGTACACGGGAAACTTCCTCTCGATGCTGTGGAAGATGTCGGAGCCGAAGTATGCGCCGGACCCGGTGCTGGAGCGCGCGATAGACGTGCTGTTCATCCTGCACGCGGACCACGAGCAGAACTGCAGCACTAACGCAATGCGCTCGGTGGGCAGTTCGGATGCCGACCCGTATTCGGCGACCGCGGCCGCGGCGGCGGCACTGTACGGTCCGCTCCACGGCGGCGCGAACGAAGCCGTGATCAAGATGCTGATGGAGATCGGTGATAAGAGCCGAGTGCCGCAATTCGTGAAGCACGTCAAGAGCGGCGAGGGCCTTCTGTGGGGATTCGGGCACCGGATCTATAAGAGCTACGACCCGCGCGCCAAGATTATCAAACGGACCGCGGACGCGGTTTTCGAGCTGATGGGCGCCAACCCGCTGCTGGAGATCGCTCTAGAGCTGGAGCGGATCGCGCTGGAGGACGAGTACTTTATCGAGCGAAAGCTCTATCCGAACGTGGACTTCTACTCTGGCATCATCTACCAGGCGCTCGGCTTTCCGGTCGATATGTTCCCGGTGCTGTTCGCGATTCCGCGCACGGCTGGGTGGCTGGCGCAATGGCGCGAGATGATCGAAGACCCGGAGCAAAAGATCGCCCGCCCGCGGCAGGTGTTCGTCGGGCCGGAGCGGCGTCACTACACAGCTTTGAACGAACGATAACCGACGGCCAAAGCCGCCGGCTATGTTTTGGTCTTGTCCTGGCGCCTGCTTAGAAGAGTAGGGCCAGCAGCAGGAGGATTGCCAGGATGAGAATTACTGTACCAACACCGATGTACATTTCATCTCCTCCCTTTCCTTCAAGAGTCGGCTCAATTGTGCGATTCGTGAGGGGCAATAGTCGTCAAGCGTCGGGCTGAAAAATGACAAGGAAATAACAATCGCGCGGCAGGCCTGCCCAAGCGCTGTAGCTTTCGCCAAGGGAGCCACCTGCAATTCGGCGCCTGCTCAACGAAATTGCTGCTGCCCGGGATGACCTTGAGAAATGAGCAGTTGCCGCTACCCGTCTGACGTAGAATTGCGGCGGAAACCGCTTAGAAAAAGAGGAGCCGGGACCCGTCGGCCCCGGCTCCTCCCAACGATGAACCGCTAATTGATTAGAATCGCCCTCGCGGAGACTTGAACCCATTGAAGGGGTTCTCCTGTATCCCCCAGCGCTTTACTTTCATGGCCCGTGACGAGCCCAGTTGGATGTCGATTCTGATGTCGAACGCCTCGTCCTTTTCGCTGTCCGTGATCTGCTCGGCTTCTGTCTCTATCGTCGCCTCCGGCGACTCGGTGACCTCCGCGGGCGGTTCCGCCGGCTTGATCTTGCTATGGCCATTCGTGTGCACGACGATATCGACCGGTTCAAGGGTTATGAACCCGTTATGCGAGCGATCGTATTGCTCATTAGACTCGCCTAGGCGTCTGTCGGCCTCTGTTTGGACCGGCCGACTCTCTGGCTTGACATCTGGCTCACTGTCGCCGACTGAAGCTTCTATTCGCTCGTCCTGTTGTTCGTCCCGTTCCGCTCGCTCCTCGATTTCAGGCGAAGGCGGCGCGTCGACGGACTCGAGGGCGGCCGCTTCCACCACCGCTTCTTCCACGACGGTTTCGACGACCGCGTCTTCGAGCACCGCATTTTCGACTAACGTATCTTCCGTGATCTGCACCTCAGCCAGCTTCATAGAGGGCTCTTCGGAAAGGTCTTCGAAGCCATTCGCCGCTGCGGGCGATTGCGAGAGAAGCGCCGGGTCTTCTGCCGTCTCTGGCGGCCGGGCCACGCCGTCGATCGACTCGCCGCGATCAGCCACCGGCGCCTCGTCGGCGACGGCGACGGCGAGGGGCTCGGAAGGAGCGTCGGCAGGCAGCTCACGAGTCTCCAACGCGCTCTTGGACGAGGACCGGCCCGAAGGCATCTTGTCCGTCCCCTTCCTCTGCGGCTTCTTGCGTGCCCTCTCGATCCAGGAGGTGAGTTCGAACGTTTCCTGCCCGACGGACATGCCCTTGGCGACGCCCGTGTGAGCGTTGGGTGCTTCCTGGAAGACTCTACGCGGCTCAGCTGCCGGATCGGGCTCAGCCACCGGCTCCACAGCTCGTTCTTCCTGCGCGGCCCACATGTCGGCCGTGTCCGCTTCCGTCTCCTCCCCAGCCACAACGCCTGGCGGGACGGACGGCGTCAACATGCTCCTGCCCAGGGCGTCTGTCACTAGCCTGACAGGTACCGCCCAGTAGACCGTTATCTGCCCGAAGTCCGTGCCGTTCTCAACTTCGTCATGAACGAACGCCTCAGCGGACTCCCTATCGACGAATGAAAACGAGTAGACGACATCGACCCGTTGCGCGTCCTTAATCATGACGAGTGGCTCCGCAATCGTTCCAGAGGGAGTGTGGGACTGCGGCTCCCGCGTCATCGCCCAGAACGCGCTGAAGCCGTCGGTGTCGTTACGGAACCAGAAAAGGATGAACTCCGTGGCTGCTTGCGCATTCGGAAATGTGTGGGTCTTGAAGCACGCGAAGCCCGATGCATCATTGACCAGGACCATCAGCTGCGGGCTGTCGTTGTCTGCAACCACCTCGGGTTCGGGCGTTTCTTCGCGTTCCAGTACCGCGGTGCTTCCTCCACCGAAAGGACCCCATTTGGGCAGGCGCCCCCCTAACCAGCTCATCATCACTCCTTATCCTTGACCTGCCCTATCGAAGGCGCCCAATGGTGCGCCCAGGCGGGACTGCGGCGTAATCACAAGTCACAGTTTCCCCTAGCAGGGTTAATACGTCGGTTAAGACGGTCTTCACCAAAGTAAAGGTTCGGTTAAGATCGCCGCTTGCGAAACTTCCACACGATGGAGTGGTCGCCGGAAGCTTCAGGTTTCAACCTGCAGCAGTTCCTCTCCGCCTACAAGCCCAGAACATACTCGCGCCCTGTGCTCATCTCGCGTAGGCACCCACAATTCGTAATAGGTACTCGGCCCGTACCCCGTGCCTCCAACATTCACCACTCGCGGGTGAATGCCGGCGCCTCGCAGGGCGGATACCCAAACGGAAAGCTCGGCTTCACCAGCGGCACCGCC
>VBEI01000055.1:0-1389 GCA_005882715.1 Chloroflexota bacterium
CAGGTCCGTTGACGGCGGCGAGAGCGGCGGCTATGGCTACCGGATCGATCGTGGCGAGCGTACCGGTGAAGGGCGCCGTCTGGTCGCCTGGATTGGCGAGGGTTACACCGGTTGTAACGTACGTGGGCGCAGCGTTTGTGTCCCGCCACGACCAGACGCCCCACTTCACAGTGTAGGAGTACCTAGCGGCGCGGCGGGCAGCGACCGTACCTTGAATCTGGACGGGCCCTGAGTTGGGATCGACCGTCGCAAACCACTTGGGCGAGGTGATATCCGCCTCCGGCGGGATCTTGTTCTGCGCTACGGCGCGAACCATGCGGTCAGCGTTGACGCGGCCGTAGCCGAAGAAGGGATCCCATCCCTCGCTCGCCGGATAGCGCTCCGTAGGCACTGGGAAGCCGGTACGAGCGGTGTAGTCAACTGGAGTAACGAAGTTAAGGTCATCTGCCGTTGTGGCGATGAGTTGGTCGACTTCTTCCGCGGAAACACCGCGGCCGGGCGTCACGCCACCGGAGCCATCCAGCGCTCCGTAGTCCGCGATCGCTCCCTTCGCGACGGAGTTGCGCGCGGCCGAGTAGATGAGGCCGGCCATTCCCGACGTTCGTCCCGTCGCCTCGGACGAGCATGAATTCGAAGGGACGGAAGCCGTTATGTAGGCGCCGTAGTTGGTGCAGCCCCGGAAATCCAGGTACGACCGCGGCTGGCTGCTTGGCAACTGGGGTTCGCCGATCGAGTTCACCGTAACGCCATGCTCGAGGACGGACGGCTGGTTATGATGGCCAGCCGACTCGTCCGCGGCAGATGCGATCAAAACGACGCCGCGCCGGTAGGCGTAGTTGATCGCTTCCTGCGCGAAGCGCGAATTGTTTAGCGTGCCGAGCGCCGACTGGATAATCGATGCTCCGTTGTCAGTGGCGTAGACCACACCTTCGGCGAAGTCGTTGACGTCGGCGACGAAGGAGTCTCCAGCGCGTATATACATGACCATGCAGTTCGGGCATACACCCGCGTCGCCCCCGTTGTTTACCTCCGCCGTGGAGTCGCGCGCCTCGCCGGTGCCGTGTCCGTATTGCACCTCGTCGAATGGGTCGTTGTCATCTTCGTACGTATCCCAGCCGACGAAATCGTCTTTGTAGCCGTTGCCGTCCTGGTCGACACCATCCGAAAACTTGAAGATTAGGTCCTCGGGGTCGATGATGCCATTGGCGTTGTAGTCGGTGTCCGCGTTGCCGGGATTTCCGCGTACCCTGGAATCGCCGGTGCCGCCGCAGTCGTTCTTGTCCTCCCAGTCCGGGCAGTAGTCCTTGATGTTGAAGATGCCGTCACCGTTACGATCGTACGGGTCGTTCGGATGGGGGGAGCCCCAATCCGGAACCGGCAGCTCGCCCC
>VBEI01000055.1:1428-11439 GCA_005882715.1 Chloroflexota bacterium
CGTCGTCTCCCACGCCTTGTCGATCGAGGCGCCGGTCACCCATTTCAGTTCCTGAGGCCGGTTGGGGTCTCCCTGCACTTCGGCGCTGCAGTTTTCGAAAAACTTCTGGTCCGAAGGCGCATACAGCTGGCAGGCGTTCTTGGAGCTGTACTTCCAAATATCACCTCCAAGGTCGCTCGGGGGGAATTGTTTGGGGTCGTCCGCGTTCGTGATGAACATGTAGTTCTGGTAGTCGTACGGGTTGGAGGCGCCGGGGGCGGGAAAGGGGAAGTTCGCGTTGGCGGGGGAGACGGCGATCCAACCGATTACCAGAGCAAGGATGACGCTGGCATAGCGCCAGGACAGGCGCGCAGAGAGCCGCGGACGCGACAAAACGGCCGCGGGTGGCCGTGATTCCGGCAACATGGTCGGCCTCCCTTTGGGCGATGGGATTCCGGTGAGATTGGGCAGCTTAGGTGGAAGATATGACGTAATTAGAAAGCTGTCAACGGAAGACGCAGGAGCCCTGAAATAAAAAGCGGGTTATCTACTTCTCAGATAGGCGGAAGGCCTCAAGATAGGCAGTGTTTTTGAAATGGACCCGCCAGGACGGAAGCGGTCGGCTTAGGTTCCGGTCCGAAGCGCCTCGACGGGCTCCATGCTTGCCGCCCGGAGGGCTGGATAGCTGCCGGAAATCAGACCCACTAGTGCACCCAGCAGCGGGGCTGCGAAGGGAACAAGCGGGTCCAACACGGGCGTCCATGACTGGTAGCCCGCGACAGCGACGACGACAAGAGTGCCAATGCTGGCGCCGATGACGCCACCGACAAACCCCATCGCCGCACTCTCCAGGAGGAACTGGACGGCGATGTGCCGGCGGGTCGCGCCGAGCGCGCGTCGGAGGCCGATCTCACCAGTCCGTTCGATAACCGAGACCAACGTGACGTTCGCAATGCCAATGGCACCGACCAGCAAGGAGACGCCGCCGAGCATCAGGAACAATAGGCTCAAATCGCTTTGGACGCGGTCTCGTGCGCGCTGAGGCTCGGTCGGTGCCGCCACCTTGAGCCCCCGCGGGCCGTCCGGCCGGAGCGCGAGCGCAGCCTGCTGCGAGATCAGTTTTGCGGCGCCGATTCTTGTCTCCACCACGACCAGCTCCGGGCTTGTCAGGCCGAAGTCTCGCTTTGCGGTGCCCTCAGGAATGATCACAGCCCCTAACAATCCGGGCTGGCGGGCCACACCATCGAGGATGCCCACGACCAGATACAGATCGTCGCCGATGCGAATCGCGGGGAGCTGCTCGACCCCGCTGATGCCGAGCTTTTGAGCGGCAGACGGGCCGAGTACGGCAACGCGGTCCGCTCGTTGCGAGTTGCCTTCGTCAAGCAAGCGGCCGCCGCGCAACTGAGCTCGTACAGCCGCGAACAAGTCCGGGGAGGCTGCCTGGACCGACAGTTTTAGTTCGGCCTGCCGCGCGGGATCACTGATAGGAGATGTGCTCACCTGGCGGTTACCGACATTGACCGTGCTCATGTTGCCGGCCGCCACAACGCCATTGAGCCGCTCCAGCCGCGCTGGAGCGTCCCAGGGCAGGGCGCTGGCATCGGCGCTCGCGGTAGGCGAGCGACTGATCACCACCTGGGTCGCGGCGAGCTCATCGAAATGGCCAACGATTCGATTTCCCGCGGTGCGCGATAGCCCCAATGTCGCAACTAGCGCGGCGAGGCCGATGACCGTACCCAATACGGTAAGGCTCATTCGGCCCGGGCGGGCGAACAGGCCCGCCACCGCCTCGTTGGCGAGGTCCGCCGCCAACATGCCGGACGGTGTGATCAGGTCGCCGCTGTCATACGGGCGTCGTTCGTGAACCGGCGACCCGAGCCGCCCACGCAGTCCGCGTAGCGCTGCATCGAGGCGGCTCATTGAGGATCCTCGATCCTGCCATCGACGATGCGTAACTTCCGGCTGGCCCGCTGAGCCACGTCCGCCTCATGCGTGATTGTGACAATCGTTAGTCCGCTGCGATTCAGCTCGGCGAACAAGTCGAGGATTGAGGCAGTCGTGCCGGAGTCGAGGTTCCCAGTCGGTTCATCGCAGAGCAACACACGGGGAGAACCCATGATGGCGCGGGCGATCGCTGCGCGTTGTCGCTCGCCGCCGGATAGCCGCGTTGGTAGGTAGTCGGCTCTCCTGCTCAACCCCACTTGCCCTAATGCGGATCGAGCACGTTCATTACGCTCCCGGCGTGGGTACTTGCGATATACATCTGAGAGCATTACGTTTTCGAGAACACTCCTGTGGCCGATCAGGTGGAACGCCTGGAACACGAACCCGATTGCACGGCTCCTCAGACCGGCCCGCTGCTGGTCTCGCAGTCCAGCGACATCTATGCCATTGAAGCGGTAGCTTCCCGCCGTTTGAATATCCAGCAAGCCCAGAATGTTCAACAGCGTAGACTTGCCCGATCCAGATGGGCCGGCAATCGCGAGCCACTCGCCTCGCTGCACGACAAGATCCACTCCGACGAGGGCGTCAAGAGGCGGGTCAGTGCCGAACCGGCGTCCGATTCCGTGCAGTTCGATGACTGGAGGCTGGGTAATCACTGCTTGGCATTGCCCTCTTGGCCGAAGCCAACGACCACGAGGTCACCCGCGCTCAGAGCGCCGTCGAGCGCTTTTACAGCGACGAAGCCGTCAGCCGACAAGCCTGGTTCGACGGTTACAAACGCAAGCTTTCCACCTTCATTCCGCTGGATACGAGACGAGCCATCGGCAGAGAGTGTGACAGCGCTAACGGGGACCGCCAGCACGCTGCCGCCGGTCGACTGCACAGGGACGGTAAGGCGGACAGAGGCGCCGACGAGGGCGGGGGGCGACTGATCGACAACAACCTCGAAGTAGACGTGGAAGCTATCGACTCCGTTCGTCCCGGGGGAGCCTGCAACACGGCTGATCGTGCCGCTGGCCTTGATGCCCAGGTCAGGCTCATCGATGGTGACCGGCATCCCAGCTTTAGCCAGGGCGGCCTCTTCGAGGCGCAGGGAGCCGTCAACCGCGACACTGGCATTTGTTACCGTGATCAGAGGGCCACCGGTCTGCTCGTTTCTAGGCTGTACTTCGGATACCCGTACAGGAGCGTTTGACACAAAGATTAGTTCGTCAGCGGGCACCTGCACGCCCGCTTGCAGCTTAGCTATCGAGAGATCAGACGCCACGGAGCTCGCCTGACGCTGGCGCACGCTCAGAGCGGCGCTGGCGTTGCCGAGCGCCGCTTCGGCGGCTCTAATGTCCCGCAAGGACTTGGTAACATCTGCCGCGGCGGCTGAGCCAGCGGCTTCAGCGGCGGCAACGTCGTGATCACCGGTAAGGCGGGTGGCCTCTGCGTTCGCCCTCGCAAGGGCGAGCTCCGCTTCGGCAGCGGAAATCTCCGCCGGAGTTGCGCCTGCGGCCTGCAACGCATTGAGAGCCGCCTGTTTGGAATTGACCGCGGCGACCGCTGCCTGATCGTTCGCGTTGGCTACATTGACGGCCAGAACCAAGGATGATTGGCTGGCCTGCCATGCCCCTTGCGCCTGATCGTAGGCGGCGTGTGCGGAGTCAAGCGTGTTTTGCGCTGAAGCGACGGAGTCTCCTGCGCTTATCACTTCGATTTCGGCGCTGTTCCGATCCGTCTCGAGTGAACGAAGCGTCGCCAGTTGTTGTGCGGACGCCTCGAAAGGTGCGATGCCCGCTCTTTGGTACCAAGCGGAAACGGCGGCCTCCGTCTGCCGGTCGTAGACACCATCAACGGGCCCGGGGTCAAAGCCAAGCCGCACCAAGGCCTCCTCGAGCTGGCGAACGTCATCCCCCTTAAGGCCCGGCCCGAGGTCGCGGAAGGCGGGTTCTGCTCCGGCGAGCAAGAATACGGGCCTGCCGGAGGTAATGAACAGAATGTCTCCTTCGTGCAATTCGGTGCCGGGGAGCGGCAAGCGGGCGGCGATACCGGGACTCGTCTTCAGTACCGAAGAGGCCAAAGACAGCTGCTGTGGGGAGCCGAAGCGGCCCGTCCCACGCGTGACGATGTCTGCCGAAATAACCCGCTCCTCGGCAGGCACCAAGATCGGCGCGGCGGCCGGCGGGGCTGTCCTGGATGCCACCTCCGCAGGTGAGCTGATTTGTGAACCGACGACCCAGCCGATCAGGCCCGCCGCCACAACGACTCCGATTGCAATGCCCGCAATTCGGCCACGGCCAGTCATCGCCCGTCGTCCCCTTTCATATATTGGCTGATTCGACGCATGATCATCCCTCCATTAGTTGCGGCCGCTGATATCCCGCTCGACCTGGCGTTCAACATCCGTGACGTATTGCTCAAAACACTCGTTGTCGGCTTGAGCAACCGCACGCTCCTCGCCCTGGAGTTGCGTGAGACCGGCCTTATCGCTGCCGGTAAGCGTTTTCGGATCCGCGCCTTTGGTGAGCGCATTGAAGCGATCGGTGATCTCGCGCTCGGCATCATCCGGGTTTTCGTAGTCATACCCAGCCTCGCGCATGCAGCCCGACCACTTCTCGAGCGCATCGACCATACGCGGGTCCTGCTGGACCTGCGCGTCGAACGGATTCACGTAGTTGGCGTTACGCTGTTCCTCCGTGTACACCTGGTGGATCGCCTTCTTGGTACATCCCCCAGCTCCGGAGAAGTCTTCATTCTCGAGCATGATCACGAACGTCGCCTCGACGTTGTCTCCCCAGAGCGTGCGCTTGTAGGCGATTTGGTCGGCGGCGGAAAGTTGGTCGTAGATGCGCGTATTCTGCTCGCCCGCACCGAACGCCTGCGTGGGCGGCAGCGTCGTTATGCCATACCCGTACTGTGCGACGAACTCCGCGTCCGTTAGTCCGGGGGCGCTCGTCAGCGCATCCATCGCACCACGGAAAGTCACCGGATCGATCGGCACATACTCGAAGCCCGCGTCCGTCATGCAGGAAGCGATGAGCGATTCGGCTCGCTCTATGCTTTTTACGAGTGCCTCATCCGTCATGCCGAACTCCTCGACACCGACCTGCTGGTTGCCTTCCGAATTCGGCTGCTGGGTCTGAGTCGAATCGCTGCTGGCTCCGCCGCCGCAGGCGCCCAGAAGGATCGCCCCGCCTGCGATTGCAGCCGCCCCCATTCTTGTTAACAACGTGCTCCTCGTCCTGATCGCTGCCACTAACGGAATCGACTTTACAAGCCCACAATGAAATGGCGATGAAGGCGGCAACTGCCATCCTCCACCCATGTCGCCGACGACCCTGCCGACGAAGTCCCTTGGTCACGGTGGAACCCCATCAAACCGTTTGCGCGGAACGCCGGGCGCGGCGACCAAACTGCAGATATAGCGAAGGGACGATGAACAAGTTGAGCAGTGTCGAGGTGACCAGACCGCCCAAGATCACCACCGCCATCGGATGCTCGATCTCGTTTCCGGGGACGCTGCCCACAACCACCAGTGGCACCAGTGCCAGCGCAGCCGCCGACGCGGTCATGAGGATCGGCGCGATGCGCTCTCGGGCCCCGCGCAAGACCAGGTCCGGCCCAAAAGATTCTCCTTCGTGGTCCTCGAGATACTGGAAGTGACTGATCAGCATGATGCCGTTGCGGGCGGCAATCCCGAACACCGTCAAGAAGCCGACAAGGGAACCAAGCGAGATGACGCCATCACCGGCATATGCCGCCAACACGCCGCCCACCAGGGCGGATGGCAGTGTAAGGAATGATAGGATGGCCAGCCGCCAACTCCCGAAGGCGACCCCGAGCAGAAGCAAGACGCCTATGGCAGAACCAATCCCAAAAACAAGCAACCGGTCCTGAGCCTGCTGACGCTCGCTAAATTCTCCGATCATCTCCGCGGTGTAGCCAAGCGGAAATTCAATCTCATTCAGCGCCCGCTCGACGTCACGCGATACCGAACCGAGGTCGCGCCCTTGCACGCCGGCTGTAACGTCAATCCGACGGGACTGATTTTCACGCTGGACGACGTTTGGAGTAGGAACGACCCGTATGTCCGCAATGTCGCCCAATCGGACATGGCCTCCCTTCGGGGTGTCAATGAGCAGCTCCTCAATGCTTGCAAGGTTCTCGCGGGTATTGGGCGTGCTCCAGACTTGGACTTCGTAGGTCTTCCCGCCCTGAAAGACGTCGGCGACCTCTTCGCTTGACATCAGCACTCCAGCCGCCCGGCGCACGTCCCCCGGTTTAAGCCCGTACTGTTGGGCTTTTTCGAGGTCTACCTCGACTTCCACCTGAGGCACGTCGACCTGGAGGTCCTTTTGTAGTTCGTCGATGCCCTCGATTTGCGAGAGGGCCTCCTCGACCTCAGCGGCTTTTTCTCGCAAGACGGGCAAATCTGGGCCATTGATGCGGACAACGATCGGTTGAGAGGTCCCAGTGAGTACCTCTTCGGTTGTCTCTTTCAAATAGGTCTCTACTTCGTGAAGCAGGCCGGGATAACTGCCGACGGTCTCCTCAATGGCAGCAACCGTTGGGTCGTAATCCGCATTGGGATCGACACTAACCCAGTTCTCGCCGAAATTTATACCCACGACTTCCTCGGCAAGAAAGGCCTGTCCGATGTGCGCGCCGACGGTGCGCACGCCGGGGATCGCGCGGATGTCTTTGGTTCCCTCAATCGTAATCCGTGACTCCTCCAGATGAGAGGTACCAGGCGCCGTAATCCAGTGGGTTAGGAAATCGCGCTCTTTAAAGGTGGGCAGGAGTTCTTCGCCAAGCTGTGGCGCCACGATCAGGCCAACCAGCACGACCGTCGCAACACTGATGTATGCCGCTGAGGGCCTGCGGATGATGCGTCGAAGGATCGAGGTATAACCCGCCTGCAACCAACGCCTGAGAGGAGGTTCGCGGCCCCGGAGCGGCGCCTTCGAGAGCAAGATCAGACCCAGCGCCGGCGTCACGGTGAGGGCAACAAACATGGACGCGAGGACGGCCAGCACGAACGAGAGCGCAAGCGGCCGGAAGAATGAGCCGGTAAGCCCTTCAAGAAAGAAGACCGGCATCAGGACAACGAGGTCCATTAGCGTTGCGTGGACGATCGCGCTGCGCACCTCAAGTGACGCCTCGAGTATGATCGCGGCGGTCGACTTATCGGCGCCTTCGGTGCGCTGCTGACGGAGGCGGCGCCAGATGTTTTCTATATCGATGATCGCGTCGTCGACGACTACACCAATGGCAATAACCAGCCCCGCCAGGACCATGACGTTGATCGTTGCTCCCAGCTGGTGGAGGACAAGCAGAGCCACCATAAGAGACAGCGGCATCGCAATGAGGCTGATCAACGCTGTGCGCCATTCGAAGAGAAACGCGATCAGGATGACCACGACGAGGAGCGACCCAATGATGAGGGCTCTGGTGAGATTGTCGATCGACATATCGATGAAAGTAGCCGGGCGGAAGATGTCGGAATCTATCTCTACGCCAGCAAGAGCCGGTCGCAACTCGTCTAGCGCTTGCTCTAGGCCGTGTGTGGTATCCAGGGTATTGGCCCAGGGAAACTTATCGACAACGAGCAGGAGCCCCGGGCGATCGTTGACAATCGCATCACCGACCAGCGGTTGATGGTCTTCTACCACTGTCGTGACGTCGCTCAGATGCAAGGCGGGGTGCTCTTTGAGGGGCACCTGACCGAGATCGGCGGGCGTGACAACAGGCGGAACGTGCCTGATCACCAGCCTTTGATTGGCCGTATCAAGGTAGCCTCCCGTGCCAATCACCGCTCCCTCTGAGAATCTCAGCAAGCCTGCATCTACGGCATCAGCGGTCGTTTCCATCACTTCGTTTAGCGAAACACCGTTATCGCGCAGCCGTTCGGGATCGACCTGCACCTGCAACATCTTCAGCCGCTCGCCCCAGATCGCCACATTTGCGACTCCCGGAACGCGCAACAGCCGGGCCCTGATCTTCCAGTAGGCGGTCATGGAAAGGTCCGTCAGTGGGATTTCGTCCGAAGAAAGACCGATCATCAAGACCCGCCGTGTCGCCGAAACGGGGGGCATGATGACGGGCGGCGCTGCCCACGTTGGCAGTGTGGGACTCACCACCGCGAGACGTTCTGATACCAGTTGACGGGCGCGCATCAGGTCCGTCCCAGGCTTCATGATCAGCGTGATGGAGGACAACTGCGGTACGGACTTCGAGCGCATCACGTCAAGGTTTTCCACGCCGTTGAGCGCGTCTTCCAGCGGAATGGTCACCTGGGATTCGACCTCTGTTGAGGAAAGTCCGACTGATAGAGTCTGGACTTCCACGCGCGGAGGTGCGAACTCAGGGAAGACGTCCACGGGCATATTCCGGACATCCCGGTAGCCGAAGAACATGAGGCCGGCTGCCAGGAAGATGAGGAGGAACCTAAAGCGCAGGCTCCAGCCTACGATCGAACGCATCATCGCCCGATACCTCCGCCCGGTGTCACTCTTCGAACTCGAATTCGGCGCCGAACAACTCGGCGGAGCCGACGGTCACGACCGCCGTACCCGACGATGGGCCATCGGACAGGACGGCCACGTCACCCTTTATGTAATCGACAGTGATAGGCGCGCGGACGAAGGTCAGAGGCTCCGGGCTGGTGTAGACGAAGGCGCCCCCGTCAACGTCATATAGAACGGCGGAGTAGGGAACCACTCTTCGTAGCGTTGTCTCTCCTCCGGCGGACTGAACCTCAGAGTCTGAAATTGCGGTCGTTTCGATGCCCAGACGTTCGGCTGCCTGTTCGGTCAGGACCACACGGCTCAATTCCGTTCCCTCGATAGGCTGAACCTCGGCGGGTCCGGTTTCGGTCTCAACTGCCTTGGTTTCGGACCAGGGGCTTATGAGTAGCAGTGCTACGAGAGCCACTAAACCACCTGCGGAAATCAACGCCGCGAGCAACCATCTATAGCTGCGCTGCTGCAGCTGGCTAGTCTTGATCATGACGCTGGGACCTCCTTTTGGCTGATGGTGAGCTTGGGACGCGCCGTGACAGCCTCGGGCTCAGGCGCGAAACGCAGGTATAAGGCCGGCAGGATGAATAAGCTGAAAAATGACGAAGTTATGAGGCCGCCGAGAATTATCGCGGCCATCGGTTCGATGACTTCGTGTCCGAACGGATCGCCGTAGAGCAAGAGCGCGACGAGGCCGAGCGCGATGGCCGTAGCCGTCATTAAGACAGGCGCGATCCTCTCTCGAGCTGCGCTGATAACAAGATCGGCGCCAAAAGGCTCCTGGCCGCTGCGGTGAAGGGCCTGACAACGCCCGATCAAGACGACGCTGTTGCGCGCCGCGATTGCCAGCAGAGTCACGAATCCGGCGTACGAGGCAATCGTGACGTCGCCCCCGGCTAGCAACGCTGCGACCACGCCACCCACCAGTGCTGTCGGTAGCGAGAGGAACGTTACCGCCGCCACCCGCCAGCTGGCAAAGGCGGCTTGAAGGAGCAGGAATATCGCTGCCGCTGCGAAGAGTGCCAGCCAGAGCAGGCGGTCCCAGGCATTCTCGTTCGCCGACTTGAGGACAGTAGCGTGGTACTCGAGAGGGAATTCGACTTTGCGCAGCGCCTCCTGGACATCGTTGACAACGGCGCCCCGGGAACGGCCACTGACGCTTGCTACAACGTCCATTCGGCGGGACACGCCCTCGCGCTCGATGACAGTCGGGTTGGGCGCTATCTGTACCTTGGCGACATCCGCCAAGCGCACCTGGCCACCGCTCGGCTTGTCGATCAAGAGCTCCTGGATGCTCGTAAGGCTTGCCCGCGTCTCGGGAGTTCCCCGAACGATCACCTGGAACACCTTATCGTGTTCGAAGAAGCTTCCGACCTCAATTCCCTGGAGCACCGCGGCGGCCGCCCGGCGTACACCTCCGGGCTCAATGCCGTAGCGTTGGGCAGCGGCGAGGTCCACCTGGATCTCGACGTTCGGCTCCACTGCCGGCGCCTGCACCTGGGGGTCGACTACCCCGTCAATGCCCGAGAGTATCTGCTTGATCTCGTCCGCTTTGGTGCGCAGGACGCCCAGATCCTCACCA
>VBEI01000056.1 GCA_005882715.1 Chloroflexota bacterium
TCCGACTGGCTCGAGCGCGCCTCGAACACGATGAAGGCGCTCGCCGGCGCGTACTGCCTGGTCGCCCTCACGCCCGACGTGCTGATCGCCATGCGCGACCCCTACGGCGTGCGCCCGCTCTGCATCGGCAAGCTCAACGGCAACGGCTGGATCGTCGCGTCCGAGACGTGCGCTCTCGACCACCTCGGCGCCGAATTCGTGCGCGAGGTCGACCCGGGTGAGGCGGTCGTTATCGACGAGCAAGGCCTTCACGCGATGCAGGCCGTTGAGAAGAAGCGCGACGCCCTCTGCGTCTTCGAGTACATCTACTTCGCCCGCCCCGACAGCGTCATCCGCGACAAGCTCCTCCACCCGATGCGCATGAACATGGGGCGTGAGTTGGCCCGCCAGGCGCCCGTCGAGGCCGACTTGGTTATTGGCGTGCCGGACTCCGCCACGGCGGCGGCGATCGGGTACTCGCATGAGGCGGGCATCCCGTATGCGGAAGGTCTCGTCAAGAACCGCTACGTCGGCCGCACCTTCATCCAGCCGGACCAGCGCATGCGCGACCAGGGTGTATACCTGAAGTTCAACCCGATGCGGCAGGTGATCGAGGGCAAGCGCCTCGTCGTCGTCGACGACTCGATCGTCCGTGGCACGACGACCCCGAAAGTCGTCGAGATGCTGCGCAAGGCGGGCGCGAAAGAGGTGCACATGCGCATCTGCGCCCCGCCGATCCGCCACCCCTGCCACTTCGGCATCGACATGGCGACGCAGTGGGAGCTGATCGCCGCCAAGCAGGAGATCGAGGAGATCCGCGAGCACATCGGCGCGGACAGCCTCTCGTACCTCACGATCGAGGCCCTGATGCGCGCCGTCGAGCAGCCAAAGGACAGCTTCTGCACCGCCTGCTTCACCGGCGAGTACCCGATGCCGGTCCAGCTCCAGATGGACAAGCTCGTCTTCGAGCGCCAGGGCCGGGGCGGCAAGCGCGTCCCGGTTGGCGTCGCCTGGAGCTGGGAGGAAGACCGGCGCTAGACGACCGCCTCTCGACGTTGCGAGCTCGCCGCGCGGGCCGAGCGTTACGGCGTGGAGTGAAGAATCGCGGCGGCTGCCAACCGGCAACTAAGAACCTCAATCCGGAAATTATTGTGCCGCCCATCACATACCATCCGCCGAGCAAGTGCGCTAATCTAGACTGGTTGCAAGTTCAGGTCTTGCGGCGCTCCACACAATTGTCGTAGGACACAGCTTTAGCCCGGTCGGCCAATCCTGCGAAAACCAAGCAAGTCGGAAGAGGAGGAGATCCCATGACGCAAGCACCCACCATTGATAACGCCGCCGTCGATCACCTCGCACAGAGTTTCAGTGGCCGCATTTTGCGGGACGGCGACACCAGCTATGACGACGCCCGTTCGATCTTTAACGCCATGATCGACCGGCGGCCTGCATTAATTGCACGCTGCGCGACGACTCAGGACGTGGTGGCTGCCGTGAACTTCGCCCGTGAACGCGACCTTCTCGTGTCCGTCAAGGGCGGAGGACACGCTCCCACGGGGCACGCCGTGTGCGACGGCGGTCTGATGATCGACCTCTCGCTGATGAAGAAGGTCACAGTCGATCCGCAGGCGCGGATGGCGACGGCTGAAGGCGGCGTCACGTGGGGCGAGTTCGACGCCGCGACCCAGGAGCATGGGCTCGCGGTAACCGGGGGGCGCGTGCCCAGCACCGGAATCGGTGGCCTGACCCTCGGCAGCGGCTCCGGCTGGCTCGAACGCAAGCTCGGTTATACCGTCGATAACATGCTCGGCGCTGAGATTGTGCTGGCCAGCGGAGACATCGTCCACGCGAGTGAAAGTGAGAACCCAGACCTCTTCTGGGGTCTGCGCGGCGGCGGTGGTAACTACGGCATCGTCACGAAGTTCGAGTACCGCCTGCACGAGATCGGTCCGACCGTCTTCGGCGGCATGCTCGTTTTCCCCCGCTTCCGGGCGGGAGAGGTGATTCGCGCGTACCGCGACTTTATGGAGAAGGCTGATGATGATATCGGCGGCGGCGTTGTGCTCGTTTGCGCCCCGCCCGAGGACTTCGTTCCGGAGCCCATGCACGGGATGCCCGTCGTGGCCATCATCGTCTGCTACACCGGCAAGCCCGAGGACGGCCCGGCCGCTATCCAGCCGTTCCTCGATCTTCAGCCCGTAATGAACATGACCCAGCCAATGCCCTACCTAGAGGTGCAGAAGCTGATCGAAGCCGGCAACCAGCCCGGCAACCAGCAATACTGGAAGGCCGAGATGCTCCCGGAACTCCCCGACGAAGCAGTCGAAGCGCTGGTGAATTCCGCCGCCGAGCCGCCCTCGACAATGACCGCCATCATCGTCCAGCCGCTCGGGGGAGCAGTCCACCGCGTGCCGGACGACGCGTCTGCGATGGGCTGGCGTGGAGCGAAATGGGCCGTCCACATCCTCGGTCAGTGGCCAGACCCGAGGGAGAACGACGAGCAGATCGCCTGGGTCCGCAACGTCGATGCGTCTCTCCAGCCGTGGGTGCAGTCGGGCACATACCTGAACTACTTGATGGACGAGGGTGAACAGCGTGTCAAGGAAAGCTTCGGCGCGCACTACAAGCGCATGGAAGAACTGAAGAACAGGTACGACCCAGCCAACTTCTTCCGCCTCAACCAGAACATCAAACCGACTGTCTAGCCCCGCGTTGTGGCATTCTGAGCCGAGCCGGCCGCAGTGGGGCCGGGCAGCGGGGTCACCCGCGCTGTCATTCTGAGCGAGCCGGGTGGGGTAGGCGCAGCGGGGCGGAGGCGAAGAATCTCTGGGTCTGCCAATCAGCATCACGCCGCCCCTCCTCGAAAGCGCGTCGCGCAGGCGCCGCGCGTACCGGATAATAAAGGCGTGAGCGAAGCCTCGCGTCCCTCTTATGCCGCCGCAGGCGTCGACATTGACGCCGCCGAGGCTCTCATTGCCCGCTTCGCGGAGGCCGCGAAGATCGCCCGCCGCCCCGAGGTTCTTGCTGACATCGGCCCCTTCGCCGGCTTGTTCGAGCTCGGGCGCAAATACAGCGATCCCGTACTCGTCGCCAGCACTGACAGCGTGGGCACGAAGGTCAAGCTCGCCGCGCTTCTCGGCCGCTACGATACTGTCGGTCACGATCTAGTGAACCACTGCGTAAACGACATCCTTACGGGGGGAGCCGAGCCGCTCTTCTTCCTCGACTATATCGGCAACTGTGGCCTGAACGACGACGCCAAGGTCGCGCTCGTCCGCGGCGTCGCCGAGGCCTGCCGCGACGCCGGCTGCGCCCTCCTCGGCGGCGAGACCGCCGACATGCCCGGCACCTACGCCGAAGGCGACTTCGACCTCGTCGGCGCCATCGTCGGCATAGTTGAGCGCGACGCCGTCATTGACGGCTCCCGCATCGAAGAAGGCGATATTCTTATCGGGCTGCCGTCCAACGGCCTGCATACCAACGGGTACTCACTCGTCCGCAAGATCTTGAATGTCGGCGGGGGCGGAGACCGGGATGAGGAGCGGTCAGCCCTTGAGTCCAACTACCCCGGCCTTGAGACCACGCTCGCTGACGCCCTACTAAAACCGCACCACAGCTATCTGAACGACGTGCGTCGTCTCCTGCACCCGGCACCCAGCACACAGTACGCGGCACTCAAGGGGATCGCCCACATCACCGGCGGTGGCATCCCTGGAAATGTTCCTCGCATCCTGCCAGTTGGCTTTGGTGCCCGCATAGATCGCGCATCTTGGCGCGTCCCCGCCATCTTCCGCCTGATCCAGGAACGCGGCGGCATCGACGAAGACGAGATGTACCGCGCTTTCAATATGGGCCTCGGCCTCGTCCTCATGGTCGCGCCACAGGATGCAGAGGCGGTGCTCGGACAGCTCCTGAACGCCTGGATCTGCGGCGAAGTGACTGCGGGCGAGGGAGTAGAATGGGCCACGTGAGAGTCAAAATCAAAATCGCGAACCCTGCACGGCGCGATCAGCCGATTGAGGTCATGGATGCTCTTGTTGATACGGGTGCCACCTGGACCGTGATTCCCCGTTCATTGGCCGACCAGCTCGGCCTCGACATCATAGGCAGAAAGCGGGTTCGGACGGCCGAGACAGAAGTGCAACTGGATCACTCCTTCGCTTACATCGAATATGACGGACATGACAGTGTCGGTGATGTCGTAATCTCGGACGCCGATCCGGGAGTCTTGGTCGGTGTCCTCACGTTGGAGGGAATGGCACTGGCCGTTGATCCCCAGAGCGGTCGTCTCGTGGATTCCGAGCTGCTGCTCCTCTAGCCTGTGCCCACCTATCGCATCTACTATGCCGAGCGAGAGGTCGGCGACAAGCGTACCGGTGACGCGATGAGCGCCTTGCCGCTTTCTGGAGCCTATCGCCCGGGCGACTACGTCAGCGAGACCGAGTGGGAAGAGGAAGTCGATGCACCTAATACGGACGGCGCTCTCGATTCTTTCTTCAAGGAGCACGTTCGCGATAACAGTGAACTGAGATGGGTCGACGATGATGGCGAGAGCCGCGCGGTTGAGGGCGTGACATACGATGCCGACAAGACGTACATCTGGGTCGAGCACGGCAAGCTCATGGAATATCAGGGCCTCGACGAGGCGACTCCCGGCATGGTGAGCTGTCCCCTCTGCGAGGGCGCGGGTGAGGTTACGACCGAATTAGCGGACGAATACCTCGGCGAACATGGCGAAGAGATCGTCGAAGAGGACCAGGAAGAGGAGCGCCCTACCTGGGGATGATCGCCCTCATCGCCCCCTACGATAAGGCCGGCGCCGCCGACCTCGCCCGCGGTCTCGTCGCACTCGGCTTCGACGTCATCTCGACCAGCGGCACCCTCAAGCACCTCACCGGGGCCGGCGTCCCCGCCCGTTCCGTTTCTGACCTCACCGGCTTCCCCGAGATCCTCGACGGGCGCGTCAAGACGCTCCATCCCGCTGTTCACGCGGGGCTCCTAGCCCGCCGCGACAAGCCCGAGCACCTGGATGAGCTGGCCCGTCAGGGCCTTTCGAAGATCGACCTCGTGGCGGTGAACCTCTACCCCTTCCGCGAGACGGTTTCTCGGCCGGAGGTTACCCTCGAAGACGCGCTCGAGAACATCGATATCGGCGGGCCCACCATGCTGCGCGCCGCTGCCAAAAACTTCACGTCGGTCCTCGTCCTCGTCGACCCGGCAGACTACGATGAGGCTATTGAGCGTCTGCGCAAGGAGAATGCGCCTCTGGACTACCGGCGCCGCCTCGCCGAGAAGGCCTTCCAGCACGTCGCCAGCTACGACACCGCGATCGCGCAGTATTTGAGGAGCCAGGAACCAGAGGACAGCAATTTATTTCCGGCGCAGCTGACCATCGCTCTGAAAAAAGCCGTGGACCTTCGCTACGGCGAGAACCCGCACCAGAAGGCGGCTGTCTACCGGCTCGATACGGCCGGTGCACCGGTTGGCGTGCTGGCGGCGGAGCAGCTCCACGGTGTCGAGATGTCCTACCTGAATTACCTCGACGCCGATGCCGCCTGGCGCGCCGCCAGCGAGTTCGACGAGCCGGCCGTGGTGATCGTGAAACACGCCACTCCTTGCGGCGTCGCCGCGCATGAAGACATCGCCGTCGCCTACGAGCGGGCCTACGCCGGAGACGAGATCTCGCCCTTCGGCGGGATCATCGCTGCCAACCGCGAGGTCACCTGGGACATGACTGAGGCAATGAAGGGCAAGCGCTATGACATCATCATCGCCCCGGGCTACGCAGACGCCGCGCTCGAACGGCTGAAGAAGAGGCGAGACCTACGCATCCTGCGCATCGCAGACGGCGCCGATACCCGTACGGACAGACCTTCAGATCTGTCGGCCGACGCCCCTGGGTCGGCAGAGGCCCCGGAATACAGAAGCATTTCCGGCGGCATACTCGTCCAAACACCCGACACCGGTGCTGCTGGTGAGCTCGATCTGCGCGTTATGACCAAACGCGCCCCGACCGCCACCGAGCTAGACGACCTTCGCTTCGCCTGGACCGCTCTTAGGCACGTCAAGTCGAACGCTATCGTCCTCGCCAAGGAGCGCGCGACCGTTGGTATCGGCTGCGGCCAGCCCAACCGGCTCTGGGCTACTCAGCACGCGCTCGAACACGCAGGCAAGCGCGCGAAGGATGCCGTTCTTGCCTCCGACGCCTTCTTCCCCTTCGCCCGCGGCGACGCGGTCGAAGACGCCTGTAAGGCCGGAATTACAGCGATCATCCAGCCCGGCGGTGGCGTCCGCGACGAAGAGGCGGTCGAGGTCTGCAACGACTACGGCGTCGCGATGGTGTTTACCGCCACGCGCGCCTTTCGACACTAGGTCGCTCGACCCGTACGGACAGATCTTCAGATCTGTCCGCCCACGCACCCGCCCAGAACCCCAGTCTGCTATCGCCTCGACTGACGCCCTTGACGCTCATCACAGCCCGGTGCTAGATTGCGATTGCGAAAGCTTTCACAATCGCGCCCAAGAGCCGGATGTGATATAAGGACGCCGAGAAGATGCCCCCGCTTGACATACTCTTCCGCCACGTTCCCGAAGGCTACGAGTTTCTGGGCGCGCTGTTCACCATCCTCGGCTCACTCACCATCATGGTCATTCTGGGCGCTTGGTGGTCCCGCTAGGAGGTGCATAGATGGCCTTCACTGAAGAACCGGGGAAACCACGTAACTTCCAGGAACGCATCGGTATCCTTCAGGACCGCATCTACGACCGGGTTTTCCACAATTACATCTGGCAGTCCATCTTCCGCTCCGGTTATCCCAATACCCCCCGCAATCAAATGCTCGTCGTGGCCACGAACGTCTTTCTCCACCTCCACCCGACCCGCCTGCACCGCACGCACGTTAAGATCACCCACACTTACTGCCTGGGCGGCCTCACCTTCTTCATGTTCCTCGTGCTCACCGTGACGGGCGTATTGCTCATGTTCTACTACGTCCCGGACGTCAACCGAGCCTACCAGGACATCGCGGCCCTCGAAACGAACGTCAAGTTCGGCCTGCTGATGCGCAACCTACACCGCTGGACCGCGCACGCCATGGTAATCCTCGTCTTTCTGCACATGATGCGCGTCTTTTACACCGGCGCCTATAAGCCTCCACGCGAGTTCAACTGGGTGGTCGGGGTCATCCTGTTGGTGCTGACACTCGTGCTTTCCTTCACCGGCTACCTGCTTCCCTGGGACCAGCTCGCACTATGGGCGGTCACGGTCGGTCACGGTATCGCCGGCTCAGCGCCGTACTTCGGCGACGAGACGCAGCTGATCGTTTTCGGCGGCTACGAGATCGGTCCCAACGCCCTGATTCGCTTTTACACCCTGCACGTAATCGCGCTGCCGTTGCTGGCCGCGATCTTCATGGCAGTGCATTTCTGGCGTATCCGCCGCGACGGCGGCATGGCGAGGCCGCTCTAGGGGGCTGCTTCGCCGATGGCGATTGAAGCGCCTCCAGTACCCGGCCGTGCTCCCGGCGCCGCCCGTCCTCGCCCGAAGCGCGAGCGCGAGGAAGAGGTGCTTGTCTGGCCGGACCTCGTCTTCGTCGAGTTCATCTCTGCGGTCCTGTTCACGATCACCTTCGTCATCCTTTCTGTGCTGATCAATGCGCCTCTGCTGAACCGCGCCAATACGGATGTCACCCCTAACCCCTCTAAGGCGCCCTGGTACTTCCTCAATCTCCAGGAGCTGCTGCTCCATATGGACAAGGCCTGGGCCGGTGTCCTGCTGCCGACCATCGCCCTCGGCTTCTTCGCAGCCATCCCGTACCTAGACCGCAGCCGCGAGGCCCAGGGCATCTGGTTCGGCACGAAATATTCAGTTCGCATCACCATCATCACGGTGGTGTACGCCACCTTAGTCTGTGGCATCCTGGTTGCGTTCGATGCCGGGGACCGGACGAAGTTTGAGTACGCTACTCGGTGGATCCCATCCTGCGACAACACTGCTCAGCACGTTGGGTTTCCTTGCCTGCGGGATGAGCCGGGGGCAAAGCACCTGGGCATCGTCACGACGAAGGACTTCTCCAAGCGGCTGCAATTCAGCATTCCCTGGCCGGACGCTCTGGGTACCGACGACGGTCACCTGGATTGGCCGCGCGACCTCGACCGCATACCCGTGCCGTTCAACAACGTTGATTGCTGCTATGGGAGCCTCCACCTGTGGAAGGGAATGAACCTGAATATTCCGGACATTATGGCCAACCAGGTGATCCCACTCTCCACAATCGCGTTCTTTACGGTGCTGATCATCTACGTGCTATTCCGCCTTGGCTGGGTCCGTACGCGACGCGATGTGTTCATCACAATGTTCACAGGCGTGCTGACGGCCTACCTGGTGCTGTCGCTGGTTGGCAGCTTCTTCCGCGGCCAGGGGCAGGCGCTGATTTGGCCGTGGGAAATCAAAGTCGATCCAGGATAGACCGAGGAGCGATGCTGTTTGGAAGCTGAAGCTGAAAGCGTAGGCGCGGCTCCGGCGGCGCAGGCAACCCCAGCCGCCGCACCGGTTGCCGCGCGCTCAATTGCCGTTGATACGCCGGTCGCCAAGCCGGTTCCAAAACGAAACGTCATCACCCGTCGGATATTCATTCTTGGTGGGTTCTGGAGCGCCATTGGCCTTCTTTTCGTTGGAATATTCGGCTCCCCGCTGGACTTCATGTGGATCCGGAAGATCACTGGCTTCGGCGGGCCGGTGCCTGTTTCGCCGGATAGGGTGCCGGCTCAGGGTGCAGACCCAATCGTCATTTCGGAGGGACGATTCTTCCTGCTGAACCTTGAGCCAGGCATCACGCCCAACGGCGAAACCACGCCTGGCGGTCTGCTGGCCCTTTGGCGCAAGTGCCCGCACTTGGGCTGTACCGTCCCCTGGCGCCCCGACTTTGTCTTTCAGGGGCGCAAGGGCTGGTTCCGATGTCCCTGTCACGGCTCAACCTACACGAAGGAGGGTGGAATCATCGTGGCCGGGCCTGCTCCCAGACCATTGGACGTCTTTCCCATCGAAGTGCAGCAGGACCGCAGTCTCGTCGTGCAAACAGGCCGCGCATTTGAAGGCAGCGGAAGCCTCCAAAACCCCACCCGAGCGGTACCTTACGCACCTGGCAACAAGACCCCGAACAAGACGTAAGCAGGCCTAAGAGTCACAGGTGAACACAAGCAAGCAAGTCAACGTGATTGTGGGCCTGCTCTTCGTTGGCGCGCTGGCTACTTTGCTGTACTTCATCTGGGATCCCTCGCGTCAGGATGCTGCGCAGGCCCGTCAGCTCAAGGAGAACGTGGATTTCGGCGGGGCCCTGTTCGCGCTCAACTGCAGCTCATGCCACGGATTGACCGGCAAGGGGCTGACAGAACGCGGCGGCCTGCCGGGCGCCATTCTGAATGATGAGAGCAGGCGGTCCACCGCTCTTGGAAACGTTAGCGCAAACGTCGCCCGCTTCCGGGACACAATCCACTGCGGTCGAGTCGGCACTCTGATGCCCGCCTGGTCGCAGTCACAAGGTGGTTCGCTGAACGACTACCAGATCGAGCAGTTGGTTGCCTTGATTACGGGCGTCATGCCGCCGCAAGGCGGGTCGGTTAGCCAGGGAGACATCCCCGGCGATCCGAATGCTGTCAGCGAATCTGGCTGGGAGTATTCACTGGAGCAAGTGAATCACAGAGCTGAATTCCAGCCCCCCAAGCACCTCCAGCAGGCTGTCACAGCCAGCGATGCCAGACTCGTGCTGGATGATGCGACGGACCTGAAGGCAGAACCCCGCGCCTCCGCTAGCGAGCGCCCCCTCGCGCGCATCGACGACGACCCAACCGACTCCGTCTATGAGCTGGTTAGAGTGATTGACGCTCCGGCAGGGAGCGCCTTAAAGAAAGAAGCCGGCGCCTCGGAAAGCGAGCTCACGTTGGAGCAGGCATCGGTCTTTCAGGCCGGCGATCTGATTACAGTTGACTCCGAAATTATGGAAGTGGTCTCCGCGCCTTGGGTCACTACGCTCGCTGCTGACGTCAGCGCGGATGCGACGACTATAACCGTCGCTGATGCGGGCAGCCTTGCATCGGGAGCGACGATCAAGATTGCCGCGGAGAAGATCAAGATCAACTCAGTAAATGGAGACGCCCTGTCAGTCCAACGCGGGGTAGAGGAAACGACGGCCGTCGAGCACCCGAAGGACACGACGGTGACCGAGCAAGGCGA